>JBBJLY010000205.1:0-15271 GCA_037720695.1 Kofleriaceae bacterium
AACTACTGCCCCGCGTACAACACCGGCAAGAACCTGTCGCCGATGCAGCTCATCCACGACATCCGCTACGAGATGCTCGATCGAGTGGCGTCACGCGACAAGATCGCGCGGCTCGAGAAGGAGCTAGGACAGCTGACGGAGTACGCCGGCGAGCACGGCTTTGACCCCGCGCACCCGCATCCGGATCAGGTGTTCCTGACCACGCAGCT
This sequence comes from Kofleriaceae bacterium, assembly GCA_037720695.1. Lineage (GTDB taxonomy): Bacteria > Myxococcota_A > Polyangia > Haliangiales > Haliangiaceae > JABFXX01. The sequence continues at coordinate 210 of JBBJLY010000205.1, forward strand.
CGCCGATGCCAAGGCAGAAGCCGAGGCGATGCCGCGGTTAACCGGCGGCCGCGTGCAGGAAGACACGCTGTGGGCGTGCACCACGTGCGGCGCCTGCCAGGAGGTCTGCCCGGTGTTCATCGAGCATCCGCTCAAGATCATCCAGATGCGTCAGAACCTGGTGCTCGAGCAGGAGAAGACGCCGCCGGAGCTGCAGCGAACGTTCCGCAACATGGAGCGCCAGAGCAACCCGTGGGGCATCGCCAACGACCAGCGGATGGACTGGGCAAAGGATCTCCATGTGCCGACGATCGAGGACAACCCCGATCCCGAGTACATCCTGTGGGTCGGCTGCGCGGGCGCATTCGACAGCCGGATCATCAAGCAGACCCGCGCGATGGTGAAGCTGCTCGACACCGCAGGCGTCGACTACGCCGTGCTCGGTCACCAGGAAGGTTGCACCGGAGATCCGGCGCGCCGTGCCGGCAACGAGATGCTGTTCCAGGCGCTCGCAGAGCAGAACGTCGAGACGCTGAACAGCGTCAATGCGAAGAAGGTCGTCACCAGCTGCCCGCACTGCCTCCACACGCTGCGGCACGACTACCCGCAGTTCGGCGGCAACTTCGAGGTCGTCCACCACACGCAGCTGATCGACCACCTGATGAAGGACGGCAAGCTGAACAGCGGCAGCTCGCCGATCGCCACCATCACGTATCACGACAGCTGTTACCTCGGCCGCTGGAACGGCGAGTTCGACGCGCCGCGCGACATCATCGCGGCGGTCGGTGCCGTGGGCGGCATCAAGGAGATGACGCGGTCCAAGCGTCACGGCTTCTGCTGCGGTGCCGGTGGCGCGCGCATGTTCATGGAGGAGCACGAGGGCGAGCGCGTGAACCTGAACCGCACGGACGAGGTCATCGCGACCGGGGTCTCCGCGGTCGCGGTCGCCTGCCCGTTCTGCAACATCATGCTCACCGACGGCATGAAGCAGCGCAACGTCGACGACAAGATCCAGGTGCTCGACGTCGCGGAGCTGGTCGCGCAGACCATCCCCGATGTCCCGGTCGACCGCCTCGTCCGCAAGAAGAAGCTGCCGACCGTCGCGTCGTAGTTATTCGATGATCTATTCGATGATCTTGCCGGCGGCGAGCCGGAAGATCAGGAACGCCTTGAACCGGTTCACACCGGTCGAGTGAAACGGGTCGCCGGCCATGCCATCGACCGGGTCGTACCACATCCACTTCGAGGCGCTGTCGATGCCATCGGTCGTCGGGGTCGACTGGCAGGTGATCGGGAACGTGCCGGCCTGCACGTCGTTGGCCTCACCAACCGCGAGCCTGCCGAGCGCGCCTGGCGTGGTCGCGGCGGCGGTCGTGACCCAGCCCTTGCTCGTCGCGTCACCACCCGAGCCAGCGTTGCACTTCGTGATCTCGGCGTTGATCACGGCGAGCGACGGGCCGACGATCGCGTCGGGTCCCGTCGAGTAGTCGAGGCCGGTCGCGCAGACCTCGAACCGGACGTCGCCGGTGTAGACCGTGCCGGTGTCGCGCCGGAACTGACCGAGCACGCCCTGGGTGACCGAGAGGTCGTCCCACGTGACGACGTAGAGGAACGCGTTCGGCGGTGCGTCGACCTCGGCGATGTCATAGACCTCGGGGCCTTCGCCGATCGGGCAATTGAAGATCTGCCCTGCGGTCTGCGCGCGCTGGCCCTGCGTGAAGTTCGTGATGCTCGCCTGGTCGCCGTAGCCGAAGCTGTACGCATTATCGGCGGTGATCACGACGTGAACCGGACCGCTGGCGACCGGCGGTGCATCGGGGCCCGGCGACGCATCGCCGGCCGGCGGCGCATCGGGCAGCGATCCTTTGGTGGGACCGCATGCGACGAGCAAGCACAACCCAAATGCCTTCATGCACGATGAGGTAGCACCGCGGCTCACCTCACCGCCGCGATACGTTCGGCCACCCGGTGCATGCGAGACTCGGGCGATGCGGATCCTGATCGCGATGCTGCTGGTTGTTGGTTACAAGTCCGACAAGATCCCGCCGAGCGACAAGCTCGAGGCGTCACGCGACGAGCCGCTCGTTGTGCCCGCGCCCACCCCGCGATCATCGCCGCCTCCCGCCGAGCCACCGCTCGATGCCTGGGTGACGATCGGAGAGCTCGGTCCGGATCTCTCCCGCGCACTGTTCGAGCGCCTCTCCGGTTTCGATCGCGAGATCGGGGTTTGCCTCGCCATCGATCCCAAGGGCGAGATCTACGCGACCCGGTTGTCCGACCCTGGCGGCAACGCGGTGACCGATCCCGTGGCGCTGAAGCGGGCGGGCGAGCTCGGGCTCTCAGGTCCGCTCGCGGTCACGAGCATCGAGGCCGAGCGCATGCGGACGAACTGGGTGTGCACGCGCGATCCCGGTGCTGCGGCTCCGCAGAACGTGGCGCCGACGCTACTCGAGGGACGCCGCAAATCTGGGGACAACAACATCGTGCCGGACGCCGAGACCGAGCGCGCGATCGTCCAGGCGAACCGCGACAAGGTCGTCGGAACGTGGAAGATGTGTCTCGACGTGACCGGCAACATCGCCTCGGTGAGGTCCTGAAGAGCACGGGTTTCCCGGCGTACGATGCCAAGATCGAGGCCGGGATCCAGAGCTGGAAGTACAAGCCGTACACAATCGCGAGCGGCGAGGCGGTGCCGGTCTGCACCTCGGTCACGGTCGTCTATGTGGCCAGGTAACAGCTAACGCGGCGGCAGCTGCGCGCGCAGGAACTGCCACATCGCCGCGCTCGCGAACGCCGGCCAGACATGGCCGCCCGCGTGCTGGCAATAGTGGACCTGCGCGCCGGGCATGCAGCCAGCGTAGGCGACGCACGGCGCCGGATCGGTCGCCGACGAATCGGCGGTGCAGCCGTCGAGCGTGCGGAAGGTGTCGCGCAGCTGCTCGCGCGCGGGCTCGAGCTCCATCGCGCCGATCGTGATCCAGGCCGGGACGGGACGCGTGCACTCGGTCGCCGGTACGTAGAGCACCGCGCCGCCGACCGCGATCGCGCGAACGTCCGCGCGGCGGCACGCGAGGACGCTCGAGAACGAACCGCCGCCGCTGAAGCCCATCGCGAACAAGCCGTCGTCGCGGACGCACAGCTCGCGCCGGAGCTGCGTCACCACCTCGTCGACGTAGCGGAGCTCGGCCTCGAGGCGTGGCGGCCACTGATCCGACGGCAAGGCGTAGTCGCGCCAGTTGCCCTCGATCGCCTCGAGCACGACCAGGATCGCCTGGTCGGCGAGCACCGCACGGATGTTGCGGTCGCCGCTGGTGCCATCCCAGTAGGCGACCGAGCCGCCATTGCCGTGCAGCGCGAGGACCACGGGCCAGGCGCGATCGCGGGTGTACCCGACCGGCAGGCGCAGCACGTAGCGGCGTGGCCGGGTCTCGAAGTCGAACGCGTGCTCGCCCTCGGCCAGGCCCGATCCGGTCCGACACCCGACGCTGTCGATCTCGCCGGCATCGGGCAGGACGCTGTCGATTCCGATCGGGGCATCTTCGGTGGCCGGTGGGCTCGAACCGCACGCCCACACGAGGCCAAGGGCGAGCCAGCGTATCGCGATTCGCATGGCACACATTATCACCGCCGGTGTCGACACGATCGCACACTCACGACTCGGCGGTCGCGCTTCCGCTACGCGACCGAATAGCGCGTTATGCTCCCGCCCGATGAACGGATGTTTCGCGGGCCTCGCGCTCGCCTGCTTGCTCGTCGCGTGTAGTGCGGGTGACGACACGGTGGAGGGCGGACGCGCCAACTGCGCCTACGGTGGCGTGCTGACCGATTGCCCCGATGCCGAGCGCACGAGCGGCGCCGCGTGCTGGCGGCTGGTCGACTGCGGGGCGATCCCGGTCCAGTCCGAGGACGAGAACCGCTTCGACTGGGGCAACTGCGTCGATGGGATCGATCGCGCGACCGCGGATCGTCAGCGCCTGATGATCAACTGCATCGCGGCGTCGACCTGTGACGAGCTGCGGGTCGGCGGCTCGCCGCAGAATCCGAATCCCGGCGAGATGCAGTGCATCCTGTTCGGAGCGCAGTGATGCGCAAGCTCGTCCTCGTACTGTCGCTGGCGATCGCACTTCCCGCGGCCGCGCAGCCGGTCGACGTGCCCGCGCTGATGAAGCTCGTCGAGCAGCAGCCGTCGGACATGGACAAGAGCACGTGGAAAGAGAAGCGGCGCGATGCCGCGCGCAAGCTCGGTCAGAGCAAGGACAAGCGCGCGGTGCCGACGCTCGTCAAGCTCGCGGAGAGCGAGACGTTCGACATCGTCGGCGAGATCGCGATCGAGGGGCTCGGCAACATCGGCGATCCGTCGGCTGCGCCCGTGCTGCAGAAGATCGCGAACGATCAGAAGCGCGACAAGGCGCAGCGCGAGCTCGCGCGCAAGGCGCTCGGCAAGCTGCCTGCCGCGGGCACGACCGGCGGAAGCACGACCACGACCGGCGGCACGACCACGACCGGCGGCACCACCACGACCGGCGGCACGACCACGACCGGCGGCACCACCACGACCGGCGGCACGACCACGACCGGCGGCACGACCAAGCCCGGCGGCACCACCACCACCGGCACGGGCACCACGGCCGGCACGGCGACCGGCGGGGGTGACACGACGACCGGCAGCGAGGTGCTCGGCACCGGCACGAGCACGACCGGGACCGGCAGCGCGCTGCTCGGCGACAAGCAAGCGACGACCGAGCTCCCCGCGTTGCCCGCGTTACCCGACGACACGATTGCCGCGTACGACCGCCTGACGTTCGCCGCCGGCACCGCGACGGTCGGCTACGACACGGTCCGCAAGCGCGCGGCGGTCGACGCGGATCTCGCGGGCCGCTACGCGAAGCGGATCGAGCGCGAGCGGATGGCGTGGGGATTCGACGTCGGCGCGCACCTGGTCGCCGGCTACATCAACCCCGACGGTCGCGCGCTCGTGCGCGGCGCGCAGGTCAACCTGACCGGCACGGGCGAGGCGCGGTTCTACAGCGGCAACCTGTACGGCATCGGCAAGCTCGCGGCCGGCAGCCAGGTCAACTACGTCGCCGCGATCGACGAGATGCCCGAGAACGACATCCGCAACACACGCACCACCGCCGATCTGCAGATCGCGATCGGTGGCGGCTACGGTCGCGTGCTCGATGTCGGCGGTACGATCCGCGTGCGCCGGCTCGGGCGCACGCTCGATGCGGCACGTGCGCTCGGCCGCCCGATCGACGACGCGATCGCGCGGCGGCTGCAGCTCACGTGGTGGGCGCTGCGCGGCGAGCGATCATCGTACCGCGCGCTCGTCGCAACGGTCTCGATCCTGCGCGAGGCCGGCATCCTGCTCGGCGAGCCCGATGCTGGCCTGACCTACGAGATCCTGAACGTGCTGCGCGACAGCCAGCTGTTCCTGCGCCCCAGCGGGCTCGATATCCAGCTCGCGGTCGGCGAGGGCTACCTGATCCGGCCCGACGAATCGGCCGCCGGACAGGAGGGCCGCGTCGAGCAGGTGCTGGCCCTCGTCGGGTACGGCAGGCAGCTCGCGGACGACAAGCTGGAGATCGCGGGTGCGGGCTACGCGCGGCTCCGGTTGTTCGCACCCGACACCCCGGAGGCGCAACCCTCGCCGTGGGCGGTCGGCGCATCCGCGCGGATGCGGCGCTTCACCTACGGTGATCACGGCGATGCGTTCGGCATCCTCGATCTCGCCGGCTCGGTCGGCGTCGCCGATGACGATCAGATGGATGGCGAGCTCGGGGCGCGGATCGAGGGCGCGCTCGGCTTCACCTATCTGCTGAACCAGGCCTCGGGGATCCGGCTCGCGGCGACGGTCGCGGCGGATGGCGGCGAGCTGTTCATCGGCGCGACGCTCGAAGCCACGTACGGCTTGCTGGACGCAACATTCTCGGCGAGATAGCTACAATTGCTACGGTTTCGAGGCTTGGTCTAGTGGTCCGACCTATTTCCTGATACAAAGGGATCGTGCCTCAGATCTCGAACCGTCAGCACGACACCCTGGTTGCGGTCGCCGAGGCCGCCCTGCCCGCCGGCAAATTTCTCCCCGCGGCCACGGAAGCCACGGCCTACAAGGTCGAGCAGTTCGCCCAGACGTTGCCGGGTCCGCTGCAGCGCGGGCTCGGGGGGTTGTTGCGTGGGCTCGACGCGCAGGCCTGGTTGTCGGAACGCAAACCATTTGCGCGGGTGACGCCTGCCAAGCGGCTCGCGCTGCTCGAGCGCTGGCGGATGGGAGATCCAGTGCGCCGCCTGGCGCTGCGCGCGCTGGTGAGCCCACTCAAGATCGCGCACTTCGACGACCCCGCGCTGTACCAGCGCCTCGGTTGTGTCTACGAGGCCGAGAAGACCAAGCCCGAGGCCAAGCCGGCGTATCTGCGCGATCGCGTGCACGCCGATACCGACGGCGACCTCGCGGTCGAATGCGATGTCGTGGTGATTGGCACCGGTGCTGGCGGTGCGGTCGTCGGGCGCGAGCTCGCTGAGGCCGGGCTCGCCGTCGTGTTCGTCGAGGAGGGCAACTACTACGATCGCACGCAGTTCACCGGCCGCGCGTTCCAGATGCAGCAGCGACTGTATCGCCGCGGTGGCGGAACGTTCTCGATCGGCAACTGCGCGATCCCGATCCCGCTCGGGCAGAGCGTCGGCGGCTCGACCACGGTCAACTCCGGCACCTGTTACCGGACGCCGGATCGCGTGCTCGCCGGCTGGGCCAAGGACTACGGTCTCGGCGAGCTGTCGCCTGACAAGATGGGCGGCTACTTCGATCGCGTCGAGGCCGTGCTCGGCGTCGAGCCCGCGCGCAAGGAGCTGCTCGGTGGCAACGCGCGGGTGATCGCGCGGGGCTGTCGCGCGCTCGGCTTCACGCGTCACGGTCCACTGCGGCGCAACGCGCCCGCGTGCGACGGTCAGGGCGTGTGTTGCTTTGGTTGCCCGACCGACGCGAAGCGCTCGACCAACGTCAGCTACATGCCGCTCGCACTGCGCGCCGGGGCAGAGCTGTTCACCGGCGCGCGGGTCACCCGCATCATCATCGACGGCGGGCGCGCTCGCGGCGTCGTCGCCCACACGCCCGAGGGTCATGCGATCACGATCCGCGGCCGCGCGGTGGTCGTCGCGTGCGGCGCGATCATGACGCCGATCCTGCTCGAGGCGCAGCGCCTCGGCGCCAGCTCGGGCCAGCTCGGCAAGAACCTGTCGATCCATCCGGCCGCCGGGTCGCTCGCCGAGTTCGACGAGCAGATCATGTCGTGGAGCGGGATCCCGCAGGGCTACTCGATCGAGGACCTGCACGAGGAAGGCATCCTGTACGAAGGCTGCAGCGTGCCGCTCGAGATGACGATGGGCATGACCCAGATGATCGGGCCGGAGCTGGTGCGGCTGGCCGAGGGCTTCGATCACGTGGCGAGCTTCGGGTTCATGGTCGAGGACACCTCGCGCGGCTCGGTGCGCTCGGTACTCGGGCAGCCGATGATCCGGTACTGGCTGACCGAGCAGGACGTCTCGCACATCAAGCGCGGGGTCGACGTGCTCGCGCAGGTGTTCTTCGCCGCCGGCGCGCGGCGGGTCCACACCGGGATCAACGGCTTCGACGTCCTGTCGTCGCCCGATGATCTGGTGGCGTTGCGGCGCGCGACGATCCGGCCGTGGGACTTCGACCTGTCGGCGTACCACCCGCTCGGCACCGCGCGCATGGGCAGCGATCCCGCGTCGTCGGTGGTCGGTGCCGACCACCAGGTCCACGACACGCCCGGCCTCTATGTCGTCGACGGCGCGGCCGTGCCGTCGGCGATCGGGGTCAATCCCCAGATCACGATCATGGCCCTCGCGACGCGCGCGGCCGAGCAGATCGCGACAGCGCTGTCGTAGATCGTGCCGCGGTTTTCTGAGTGCGAGCCTCGCGGTTTCAAGCGATTGCGCGCTGGCACGACGCGTGCTGCGACGATCGGCATGCGAAGCTTGTGGGCCCTCTGTCTCGTCGCTGTCATGCCTGCCACGATCGCGACTGCAAATCCGATCACGGCGGGCGTCCATGCCGGCGTCGTCAACAGCGCCAGTAATGCCGATAACGCGGGGGACGCCGACACCTCGCTCGGACTGTTCGGGCGGCTCGGCTTCTCGCACCGGATCTCGGGTCAGCTCGAGCTGTCCCGGATCAACCTCGACGACGACTACGGCGCCCAGGGCAAGATCCGGTCGGTGACCGCGCTGGTCGTGGTCGAGCTCGGCTCGCACAAGAACTTCCACTGGCTGCTGGTCGCCGGCGCCGGGCTCGACCACGCGGAGACCGCGTACGACTCGACGTCGGCCAATCACTTCGAGGGCGGGATGGGGCTCGAGTACCAGGCACCCGGGGGCTTCACGATCGGGGCAGACCTCCGGATCGGCGGCCGCTCGGTCGACGACGACGAGGTCTACTACGTCGACGACGCCCCGGCGTTGATCTACGCCCCGGGGATCGACGAAGGGGAGTATCGATCGGCGCGGATCACCGCCGGCATCCGGTTCTGAGCTGCCACGGCGGCGCGCCGGGTGACCGCCTCAAAAATCCGTGACGGCTACTCGCGATCGAGCCCGAGCACGCCCGCGAACGACATCTCGATCGGGCCCTTCGACACGACCTTGACATCGATCACCTGGTGGCTCACCACCACGGACGCGTCCGCCGGATCGAGGCAGAGCCGACCGTCGAGCTTCATCTTGACCTTGGCATCGCCCCTGGTCTCGTCGATCGCGAGCCGGCTGGTGAACCGGGCGCACGTCCGGGTTCCGATCTGGCTGTAGCCCGCGAACTTGAACGTCATCGGTCCGGTGACCGAGGTCAGGCCGGGGATGCCGGTCACCGGCACCATGAACGGGACCTCGAACGACTCGCCGACCCGCAGCGGTCTGGGGGGCGTTGGCATCAGGATCGCGAGCATCGCGGCCTGCGGATCGTCGGTCTTGGCACTGCCGGTCTCGGGCAGCTCGAGCACCATCTGGAGCGGCGCGGAGGTGTTCGGGAGACCGGAGCCGGCGCCGAAGGAACGGGCCACCGCATCGAGCGTCGCCTTCGCGGTCCGGTTGCGCTGGCTCTCGATCGTCAGCGTGCCCTTGGCCTGGATCGGGTTGATCATGATGTCGCCCTCGAAGTTCGCGGTCATCGTCATGTTCTGGCGATACGTGTGGCGCCACGTGCCCGGCTTCGAGAAGTCGTGCGCGAACGTCACCGGGCCCGCAGGTCCGGTCGCGTCGGGCCACACGGGTGGCTCCGCGCCGAGCGGACCGAGATCGATACTCGGCGCAGGCGCGGCACCATCGACAATCACGACCGGCGGCGGCGCAGACTTCGGAGGTGCGCTGCGATCGCTACACGCGGCGAGGAGGACCAAGATGAGGCGACGCATCGCCGGCGGTTATAGATCGTTTAGAGATCGATCCGCTCGTGCCAGGTCGCCGCAGTGCCCGCACCGAACGTGACATCTGCGAGTACGCGCCGGACGCATTCGGCGGTGTCCTTCGGAAGATCCGTCTCGATGATGTTGAGGAACCCGACCGCACCGCGCGCGTCGACCGAGAGCTCGATCTGCACATAGGCGCCGGCGAGATCCGCGGATTTCTCGAGCTGCCGCGTACACGCGCCGATCCGCGGGCGATCGATGCCCTGGCGAAGCTGGCGGCGGCGCGCCGTGGTATCGCGCGTCGGAGCCGCCTCGGCGGGTACCTCGAGCCGTGCCGGGAGGGCACCCGCGACGGAGCCGCGACATCGATCCACCCCGCGCGGCGGAAGCGTCCCGCGCTGTCGGCTGCTTCAACGGTATGACGACCCGGCATCACGCGGATGTGCATCGGTGCGCGACCGAGCTCGACGCCATCGACGCGGACCTCGCGGCGGCCGACCGTCGAGATCTCGAGTGGTGCCGAGGTCTGGACCAGCGTCTCGAAGTTCCAGATCGGCAGCGTCACCGGCGTCGCGTCGGCGAGCGCGGTCACCTCGACAGGCGACAGTGCGGTCACCTCGTACTCGCTGACCCGACGCCCCGACTTGACCTCGAGCGTGCGCGCGGCGCCGACCTCGAGCTGACCATGCGAGTCCCGCACCGCGACGAGGCCATGCCGACACGCGACGGTCGTCGACTCGGCATCGTGGCGGACGCGGAACTGCGTGCCGCGGACCTCGATCGTGCGGTCGCCTGCGATCACGATGAAGCGCTGGCCAGCCATGCGCGACCCGACCTCGATGTCGACCGTGCCTTCGACCACGAGCTCGATCGTGGTGGCGTCGAACTTGCGGAGCTCGAGCATCGAGCGCCGGCCGAGCCCGAAGCCACTGGCGGTGCCGAACTGGATGTCGACCCGGCCGTCGCCGGTGGCGAGCACGCTGCCCGCAACCAGCTTCTTAGCGAACAGATTGTCGGGGCGCAGGCCGTCGATCAGCACGTCACCGGTGGCGCGCGTCACCAGCCCGGCGAGCGCTGCCGGCGCGAGACTCGGCATCGGCGACACGCGCGGTGCGGGCGCGACGGCGATCGGTGGGTTGGGCTCGTGGCGATCGACCGCGAACACGCCGAACGTCGCGACCGCAGCCGCCGCGGCGACCGCGACCCAACCGCGTCGCGACCGCGCGACGATCGGCGCCACCTTCGCGCGGCGCTCGGTCGAGACCGACCAGTGCACCTTCGCGCGCACCGAGTCCCACGGCAGCTCCGGTGCGCTCTGTGTCCGGATCACCGAGAACGTGTCGCTCGCGCGCTGGATCCGCGCCTTGCTGCGCGCGCAGCGCTTGCAACTTGCGGCGTGGCGCTCCATCTCGACGCGCTCGGCTTCCTCGACGCGACCGTGCATCGCGTCGGCCCACTGATGTGGCGGGACGTGGCCGCTCACGACTCGTCCTCCGGTGGGAGCGCTGCGGGTGGGAGACCATCCGTGCTGCCATCGCCCGCGAGGTAACTGTAGAACTCGCGGCGCGCGTAGAACAGGCGCGTTCGCACGGTCACCGGATTGGAATCGACGAGATACGCGATCTCCTTGAGGTCGAGCCCCTCGATCTCGTGCAGGTAGAGCACGATGCGCTTCTTGGGCGCGAGCGTGTCGAGCGCGCGATACACGCGCTCCTGATCCTGACGGCGCTCGAGCGTGCGGTCCGGGGTCTCCGGCCGCTCGGTCAGGCTCGGGTCAGTGGCGGCGTTGTCGAGATCCTGGACGCCGATCGCAGTCGGCCGGCGCTTGCGCGTCCGGATCTTGCCGAGCGCAACGTTGACGCAGATCCGGTACAGCCAGGTCGACAGGCGCGCATCGCCGCGGAACTTGTCGAGCCCGCGGAACGCGATCACGAACACCTCCTGCACCAAGTCGTCAAGGTCGTGACGATCGCCGAGGACGCGGTACAGGTTGCCGGCCACCTGGCGGCGAAACCGGTGGTAGAGCTCGTCGTGCGCAGCACGCTCGTGGGCGCGGCAGCGCTCGATAAGATCGGCCTCGTCGGCTGATCCGAGGGCCGCCAGCGAGCCGGTATCGCGTTTCACGACCTGCAGCATAACAGTCGAAGGGCTTAGTGCCCTCCCCTGCTTCTGACGTTCATCGTGTGACCTGGCGCGCGGTCAGGCAGCTCACCGACGTGTCGGTAACACGACGAACTCGAGGTCGTCGTCGAGCTGGCAACGCAGTGCGTCCTCGTCCCCCATCGGCTCGAACACACACGGCGCCTCGTCGGCGGCGGTCACCTGCTTGCCCTTGGTCGGCAGTGTCAGGACGATCCGGGTCGGCTCGGCGCGCCAGCTGCCCTTGAACGGCAGGTCCATCACGCTGCCCTGGCAACGCGTCTTGACGCGCAGCTTGAACGTCCGATCCCGGTTCGCCACCAGCCTGACCTCGGCCTTGTCACAGCTGGTGCCGGTCTGCTCCCACTGGCCGCCGAAGCCCATGAACCGCTCGTACGGCGTCTTGACGTGCTTCGCGGCGGGATCGAGTCCGACCGCGACGCGAAACTTTGGATCGGCGCGCACGCTCGCGAACGCGGGATCGTAGCGCGCCTCGATCAGCCACTCGATCGCATCTGCGCGGGTCGACGCAGCGAGCGTGGTCATGCTGGCGATCGCATCCGCAGCTTGCTTCGCGGCGATCTGTGCGGCCGCGATCCGGTACATCGCCTCGGTGTGCTGCGCGTCAGCCGCCAGCACGGCCTTCCACGCCGCGAGCTGCTTCGCGCCCTTCGGCGCCTTGCGTGCCGCCGCCACCGCCTTGGTCACCGCAGGATTTTCCGGCGTGCTGGTCGTCGGTGTGGTCGGCGTCGTCGCGGTCGTCGGCACCGGATCCTTTGCGGTCCCGAGCAGATCGAACGCGACGATGCTGGTGACTTCTTTCCCGAGCCGCTTCTCCGTGAACGCGACCGCGACGCGATCGTCGTACTGGCTGCCGTAGACCTCGACGATCTTGCCGATCGAGTCGGTCGCGTTCCAGATCACGACGGGCGTGTTGGTCGCCTTGCGCGCGACGGTCAGGGTCTTGCCTGCCGCGGTCGCCGCGAACATCGCCTTGGGCCCCGACTGCACCACGGGCGCCTTCATGCCGAGCTTGGCCACGACGTCGGCCCCCTGCTTCTCGCAGCTCGGAGCGCCGCTCGCCGAGGTCCCGGTCACCTTGAGCGGCGTGCACACGCGATCCTGGTTGACCAGGTAGGGCCGATCGACGCCGGAGAACCCGCCGAACGTGTCGGCCGCGACCGGGGTGGCAAGCAGCAGGAAGCCGAGGATCGGGGCCGTGCGGCGCATCGACATGGAGACGTGATAGCGCGATCGCCATTCATCTGCCCATGACAGGCGCATCCCAGTGAAAGTGGTAACTTCGCCCGGTGCGACTGCTGACGCGGGCCACCGCGATGATCGACCGAAGCGTCGTCCGCTTGATGGAGCAGCGGATGGCTCCGCGAGGCCGCCACCAGGTCCCGATCGAGTCCGACGCGCGGATCCGCCTGGCCGAGCTCGCGGCCGCCTACAACGACGGCACGCTCGGTGTCCCGAGCCCGTTCTTCCCGGTTCCGGAGCTGCCGCAGGTCACCCGGATGCCGCTCGGGGACGGCCCCCTCGGAATGCAGGTGTTCGATCTGACGTTCGCCTCGGGCTACGAGCCGTTCCTGCCCGCCGCCCGCGAGCTGCCGATCGTGCGCGAGAACCAGACCGCCCACGCGCGGTGGTGGACCTCGGGTGCGGGCCGGCCAACGATCGTGATGCTTCACGGCTGGGGCACCGGCAGTCACTGGGTCAACGCGCGTGCGTTCCTCGTCCCGTACTGGCTGCGCCACGGTTACGACGTCGCGGCCTTCGTGCTGCCGTTCCACGGTGCGCGCGCACCGGACTCGTCCGGTGTCAATCCAGCGTGGCCGTCGCCCAACCCGGTGCGGATGAACGAGGGCTTTGGCCAGGTGATCTACGAGCTGCGCGCCTTCGCGAGCTGGTTGCGCGCGCGCGGCGCCTCGGCCGTCGGTGCGCTCGGGATGTCACTCGGTGGCTACACGACCGGGCTGTGGGCCTCGGTCGCCGGCCCGGCGAGCCCGGCGGCCTCGACTTCGCGGTCGCGATGATCCCGGCGGTGTCGATGGCGCGGCTGTTCTGGCATCACGGCGAGCAGAGCCCGATGCGCCAGCGCGCGGCGGGGCCGGCATCGACGAGGAGTTGCTGATCGAGGCGTTCGCGGTCCACGCGCCGACCACGCGCGCCGTTCGCCTCTGCCCGAGCGCCTCGCCGTGATCGGGGGCCGCGGGGATCGGATCACGCCTCCCGAGCAGGCCGAGACGCTCGCCGCCCACTGGGGCGTCGACGTCGGCTGGTTCGATGGCGGCCACCTCGCGCAGGTCGGGCGCAACGACGCGCTCCGCGTGGTGCGCCGGAAGCTCGGCGCGTTGCCGTTCGTCGGTCGCGAGTTCCGGCGATGAGCAGGCGCACGCTTGCCGATGCGATCGCGCATGGCCCGTTGCTGTTCGACGGCGCGATGGGCTCCTTGCTGTACGAGCGCGGCGTGCTCCACACGCGCAGTTATGACGAGCTGACGCTTTCGCAGCCCGAGCTCATCCGCACCGTGCACCAGGACTACGTGGCCGCGGGTGCCGAGGTGATCGAGACCAACACGTTCGGCGCCAACCGGATGGCGCTCGCGCGGCACGGGCTGGCCGAGCAAGCGACCGCGATCAATCGCGCCGCGGTCGAGCTCGCGCGCTCCGCCGGCGGCACACGCGCGTACGTCGCCGGCGCGGTCGGTCCCACCGGCGCGCGGTTCGGGATCGCGAGCGCGAGTGAGCGACGGCTGGCCCGGTTCGCGCTCGCCGAGCAGATCGACACGCTCGTGCTGGCCGGCGTCGACGCGATCATGCTCGAGACGTTTTCGTCGATCCTCGAGCTCGAGACCGCGATCGCGGTGGCCAAGGAACGCGGCCGCCGGATCCCGGTGATCGCGATGATGGTGTTCGACGCCCACGGCAAGAGCGATGGCGGGCTCGGGCCGGCGGAGATCGCGGATCGCTTGATCGTCGCCGGCGCCGATGTCGTCGGCGGCAACTGCGGCGTCGGCCCCGCGGAGCTCTACCAGGTCACGGTCGGCATGGTCGGCCGCGGCAAGCCGGTGATCGCGCAGCCGAACGCCGGGCTGCCGGCCTCGGTCGAGGGCCGCACGCTGTACGTCGCGAACCCCGAGCACTTCGGCGTGTTCGCGCGCCGCATGCTGAAGAGTGGCGTGCGCATGATCGGTGGCTGCTGCGGCACCACGCCAGATCACACGCGCGCGATGCTGGGCGCGGTCCGCATGCTGCGCGGCGAGAAGATCGAGGATCTCCAGCCAGTCGAACGCCGGCCCGGCGTGACCCCGAATGTGTCGCCGCACGCCGCGGCCAAGGTCCCGTTCGCAGATCGCAGCCGGCTCGCCGGGCGGATCTCGCGTGGCGAGTTCGTGGTCTCGGTCGAGCTGACGGCACCTCCCGGCAGCGACCTGACCAAGACCAAGACGCAGGTCGTCGAGCTATCGAAGGGCGGCGTCGATGTCGTGAACATCGCCGACGGTCCGCGTGCATCGGCGCGGAT
>JBBJLY010000442.1:0-4120 GCA_037720695.1 Kofleriaceae bacterium
TGGCTACGGCGTCGTCGTCACGAATGGCGGCAAGGCATACATCCAGCACAACGTGTTCGACTTCAATCGCCACGCGATCGCTTCGACCGAAGGGGCGCCCGGCACGGGGTACTGGGCGGACGAGAACCTCGTGCTCAAGGGCGGTGGCCATCACGAGGGCACCGCCGGGGTCACCTGGCAGACCCACATGTTCGACGTCCACGGAGCCAACGACAGCTGGCCCGGCGATGGCAATGCCGGACCCGCTGGCGAGGCTTACTTCATCACCCGCAATGCCTTCCAGTACTCGAGTGGATACGATTTCAAGCTTCGCGGTACGCCATCGGTGGGCGCCTACCTGACGGACAACATCTTCCCGCAGTCCGAGAGCAGCGCCGTCACCCAGTACGAGACCGGGATGCGGTTGCAGAACAACACGGTCAACAAGGACACCTTCGGCAAGTATGGCGTCTGCGACTTCGACGGTGATGGCCTCGACGATCTGTTCCTCGCCACCGGTCGCTCGTGGTGGTTCTCGAGCAGCGGCACGTTCCACTGGACGTACCTGAACGATCAGAACGAGGAGCTCTCGCAGCTCGGCCTCGGAGACTTCAATCGCGATGGTCGCTGCGATGTCATGCGCGAGCTCAACAACACGTGGCAGATCTCGAGTGCCGGCACCGGGCAGTTCGTCTCGCTACCGCCCGGCTTCAGTGGCCCGATCAGCCAGCTCCGCTTCGTCGACCTCGACGGAAATGGCTTCGAGGACGTGTTCCAGCGTGTGCCCGGTGGGCAATGGTACGGCTACCTCGCGTTCGATGTCGCGGCGCCGATCGTCTCCAGGCCCGGCAATCGATCGAGGATCTGCGATTGGCGATTTCGATGGCGACGGCAAGACCGACGTGCTGTCACTCGACGGCGGAGTGTGGTCGTGGTCGCGCAGTGCGACGAATCGGTGGTCGGTGCTGAACGCTCGCTACCACTCGTTCGACAGCGTGATCGCGATCGCGAACGTCGACGGCTCGCCTGGAGACGAGGTGATCACGGTCGACGTATCGGGATCCACGATCGTGTTCTCGGCGAGCCACAGTGGTGCACAGCAGCTGCTCCAGCTGGCGCTCGCGCCGCTCGATGGCTCGGAGCGCCACGTGTTTGCCGGCAAGTTCAACACCGGCGCACCCACGGTGCTCCTGCTGGACGATCGCAACCGGTTCACGACCCAGTACGTCGGCCAGCCCTGGCTCGTGCCGCACAGCTTGTACGCGCACTGATCAGCGTCAGAGGTCTTCGTCGCGTGGGCGCACGCCGCGCCCGACGCGATTGCGAAGCTGCTCGGCCCGGTTTGCGGCGTCGGCAAAGCTCGGGTCGCGCTTGATCACCATGTCGAAGAAGTACAGCGCCTCGGCCTCGTCGCCGAGCGCCTCGTAGGTGTTGCCGATCTCGTAGTAGATCGACTGGCGCTCGCGCTCGCTGGGATCCGCGTGGAGGCCGGCCTTGAACTGGTGGATCGCCTCGGACGGGTTGCCCATCTCGCGCTGGCACATGCCGATCATCACGCGGCACTGGACCTCGCGACCGGGCGCGCGCAGCGTCTTCTCGAACGACTTGATCGCCTCGTCGTGCAGCCCCATCTCCTTGTAGGCCAGCCCGAGGTCGTAGTGCGTGTCAGCGTCGCCCTCGTCGACCGGTCGCTGCAGCGTCACCGACGGGCCGCGCTTCTTGATCGGCGACGGCACCAGCTCGGAGTGCACTTCCTCGAACTCGTCGGCGTCGACCTCCTCGATCTCGTCGAGGTCGATCGCGTCGGTGCCGGCGGAGAACTCGTGGTCGATCTCGTGCTCGATCGAATCGGCGGGCACCTCGACCGCGCCGCCACCGCCGGCGAGCGTTTCGGCCTCGCGAAGCTTGGCCGCGATCAGCGGGTGCTGCGGGTAGCGCGCGAGCAGGCCGCGCAGCACGTCGATTGCCTCGAGGTACATGTGCTGGCTGGAGTAGAAGTCCGCCTCGTCGAGCGAGTCCTCGACGCTGGAGTCGTTGCGAGGCGCATCGTCGAGCTCGTCGATGCCGACCGCTATCTCCGGCGCCGCCGCGTGCGCCGCGGTGGGGTCGAACTGCGGCGCCGCCTGCAGGGATTCGGTACCGTACGGGTCGTAGCTACCCGAGACGCTGAGCGGATCGTCGGAGACATCGTCATACCCTGAGGGCACTGGCGACGGCGGCTGGGACGTCTCCTCGAAGCCGGTGACAGATCCGGTGTTATAGACCGCGTCGGTCTCACCGGCGTTGACCGCGGCATCGAACGCCCGCGCCTCATCGGGATCGAACGGCAGATCGGAGGCGAGCTCGCTGGCGATCTCGTCGTCGAGCTGCTGATCGTCCTCGAGCTGGGCGTCCACCGCGTCGAGCAGCGCGCCGTCGGGGACGTTGGCATCGAACCGCGTGGGCGCCACCCCGTCGTCGGTCCAGCGGTTCGGGCGATCGATGATCGCGGCGTCCTCGTCGTAGGTATTGAGCGCGTCGACCTGCGCGGGCGACAGCTGCCGCGTCGATTGCGACGGCGAGGGCTCGAACTCGAGATCGAAGTTTTCGGGTGGCGCCGGTGGGCGACCCGGCGCGGGACTGCCATGCGCGACGCGCCCGCCGATCAGCTCGTTGGGATCGAAGTCGTCGACCGAGTCCCGCTTGCTGCGCGCGACGCCGACCGCACGCGGAGGCTGCGCGAGATCGAGATCGTCCAGATCGACATCCACGGCCGACACGCTGCCGCCGCCGTAGTCGACCTCCGAGGACACCGACGACATCCGCGCGACCCGCAGCCGGAACCGGCGCGCCAGCTCGAACGCACCCGTGTGCGTGCCGTTCATCGCCAGCAGCTCCTGGAGGTAGGTCTCGGCGCGATCGGGATCGCCCGAGGCGACGAGCTCGGCGAGCTTCAGCAGCTCGACCTCGGCCTCGTGCTCGCGACCCTGCGAGATGAAGATGTCCTTCAGCCGCTCGTGCGCCTCGACGTTCTCCGGATCGAGCGCGAACACGCGGCGCAGGTGATCGACGGCCTTCTGGTGCAGGCCGTACTTCACGTAGACATCGGTCTCGGCGAGGATCTTCGCGATCTCCTCGGCATGTTGCTCGCCGGCGGCGGACATCCCGCGCGGATCCGGTGGCGGCTCCATGTCGGCGGAGAAGTCGCCATCGTCGTATTCGGGCAGCGCGAAGTCGACGCCCGACAGGCTCTGCTCGTCGACCAGCGGCATCGAGCCGGTCATCCGTTGCGACGGTGGCGCGAACGCTGGGATGTCGGTGGTCAGGTTGAACTTCGCAGCCTCGGTGGCGGCGCGGATCGACGCGGGCATCGGCGTCTGCTGGCGCGTGAGCGGCGGCGGCACCGCGCGCGGCGGCGCCGCCGCGACCTGCGGGCCGAGGAACTGGATCGCGTCGGCGTCCGTCGGAACGAACTCGAGGATCTTGCGGAACACGTCGCCGGCCTTGTCGCGGTGCTTGTTCTCGTTGTGGATCCGCGCGAGCTCCTTGAGCACGCTCACGGTCTTGGCCTTTTGATCGAGCGCCTGGAACGCTTGGGCGAGCAGGCCGAGCGTCTCGACGTCGCGCGGATCCGCCTTGAAGCACGCCTGCAGCTTCTGGAGTGCGCGGCGCGGATCGTTGCGAAGCAGGTAGAGGCCGGCGAGCTCGCGGTTGAGCGTCTGATTGTCCGGCTTGTGCCACAGCAGGCGCTCCGCGACCTTGACGAAGTCGTCCTGTCGGCCTTGCCGCCGCAGCTGCTCGCACGCGACCTGAAACTCGATGCCGGCCTCGTCGATCAGGCTCTCCTTCGAGTACAGCTCGGCGAGCTTGATCCGCGTCGCGATGTTCTCCGGGTCGAGATCGACGAGCTTCTTGACGGTGGCGAGCGCTTCCTTGGTGTTGCCCTCGCGATGGAAGTGCGCGGCGACCGACTCGAAGTGCTGCATCGCATCGCTCATCAGGCCGAGCTGGCGATACAGCTCGGCGAGCTTCAGGATCACGTCGACGAGTCGCGGATCGAGCTTGAGGATCTGCTTGTAGACCGCGACCGCTTTGAGGAAGAAGCCCTGGTCGTGATAGAAGCGCGCGACCTTGAGATAGGTCTCGATCGCGTCCTGCTTCG
>JBBJLY010000206.1:0-15204 GCA_037720695.1 Kofleriaceae bacterium
GCTGCTCGTGGATCTCCTTCAGCATGTAGTGCTTGAAGCCGCCCTTCTCCGCCTGCACCGCCGACCACGTGATGGTCTTGGGCTCGCGGACGTGGGGCCGGCCCTCGAAGTCGGTGACCGTGACACCCTGGCGGGTCACGGTGACCATCTCTCCCTCGTCGATGAAGATCACGCGACGGGTCTCGCTCAGGATCGCGGTGACGTCGGAGGCGACGTAGTTCTCGCCCTCGCCGAGGCCGACGACCAGCGGCGACGAGTTCTTCGCCGCGACCAGCGTGCCGGGCTCCTTGTCGGACATCACGACGAACGCGAAGCTGCCGCGGACCTTGGCCAGCGACCTGCGCACGGCGTCGGTCAGGTCCTTCGCACCGCTCGTCAGCGCGCGCTCGACCAGGTGGGCGAAGATCTCGGTGTCGGTCTCCGACGAGAACTTCGCGCCGGCCGAGGACAGCTCGGCGCGCAGCGCGAGGTGGTTCTCGATGATGCCGTTGTGGATGACGCTGATCGGCCCGACCTTGTGCGGGTGCGAGTTCTCGTCGCTCGGGCGGCCGTGGGTCGCCCACCGCGTGTGACCGATGCCGATCGTGCCGGGCGCCGGCTCCTTGATCAGCTTGTCCTCGAGCGCCTGCAGCTTGCCGCGGCAACGCACGACGCGCGACTTGCCATCCCCGACCGTGGGATCGACGACGGAGACACCGGCCGAGTCGTAGCCGCGGTACTCGAGCTTCCGCAGCCCTCCAATGAGGATCGGGGTTGCTTGTCTCGCTCCGACGTAGCCGATGATGCCGCACATGAGGGACCTACTGTTTGGGTGGGGTGACTGCCGGCTTGGCCGGGGCAGGCTTCGCAGCGGGCTTGGCAGCGGCCTTCGCCGCCGGCTTCGCCGCAGGAGGGGTCTTGGTCGCCGGCGTGGTCGCCGGCGTGGCGGCCGCGGGGGGTGCGGGATCGGGAGCCTTGGACGAATCGTCGTCGGCGTCCGCCTCATCCGCGGGCTCGATCCCCGTGATCTCGTCGATGTCGGGCGCCTCGTAGGCGAGCACGCCCTCTGGCAGATCCGCCATGATCTTGCCGCCGGCACCGCCACCACCACACGCCGCCGTCGCGACGACACACGAAAGGACAAGCTTTGCTCGCAACATGGAAGCCGACGCTAGCACCGCTGGCAGCGCCCAGCCAAGCCGGGTCGAGCTGTCGTGGACCAGACAGGGCCCGGCGAGCCCGGACTCTGTGACGCCACCGGGGCTCGGCGTGCGCCCATTGACCGGGCCGCGCAGGGGCCGGATCGCGTACGTGTCCGAGACCACGAGGAAGCTGAGCCAGGCGAGTCGGGACACGAAGGATGCCGCGAGAGACAGCAAGCGTGGTGCCACGCGATCTAGCGCACGACGACACGCGCCGCCGGTATCGCACTCGCGTCGAGTGCGCGGACCTGCTTGCGGGCGGTGCCGATCGTCGTGACGGCCCGGGCGACGATCGCGATGCCGAGCGGCAGCATGACCAGGCCGACGCCACCGACCAGGATGCTGAGCAGCAGCCCATACCGGCGAACCAGGTAGGCCAGCGCCAGCCCGCTGATGCTGAACAGGACGCCCGCCGGGATCGCGAGCCGCGCGCGCCGCGCCCCGTCGACCAACGCCTTGCGCTTCGCCGCCAGGATCAGCCGCTCGCGTGCGAGATCGGGCTCCACGCCCCAAGCCTAACCCGTCAGATGCGGACGCGCAGGACTTCGTACGACTCGGCGAACTCGACGCCGCTGATCCGACCCATCGCGCGAGCGAGGTCGCGGCTCGAATCGAGGTCGAGCTTCGCGATCTGCGACTTGTGCGACTGGATCGCGCGGAGCTTGGTCTCCATCGTGGTCGAGATATCGGCGAAGCACTGGCCGATCGCGCGCGACTGGGCGTTCATCTCGGGCGACGACAGGAACGCGAGCAGATCGCACGGCGTGCGACGCAGCGCGGAGACCGTGGCGCGGTTGACGAGCCCGTGGTCCCAGTGGAGATCGAATGCGGAGTGCGTGATCACGAGATCGGGGCGGACATCGCCGACCAGCTGATCGAACCGGCGCACCAGCTCGTGCATCGGGATGTCCTCGACCCGGCACGGCTTCTCGTCGAACAGGATGAACAGATCCGCTTCGATCACCTCGGCGCCCGCGCGCGCTTCCGCGCGCCGCACGTCGTTGTTGTTCGGGATCGAGACCACGCCCATCGTGACCTCCGCCCCTTCCGCCGACAGCCGGGCGAGCAAGCCGCCCGCGCCGACCTCGAGATCATCGGGGTGGGCGCCGAATGCGAGCACGCGGCCGTTTTCCTTGAGCAGGCGGTTCATGGCTGTCCTTCGGTAGCGATCGCCGTGGAGACCCCAGTGCCGAACACGGCCGCGCTGTCGGGTCCACAGTTGAGGAGCAAGTCGAGGAAGGCGAGGTGCGAGACGAACCCGAGCTGCGGGTAGCGCTGCGCGTAGGTCGGGTGGCGGAACTCCTGCCACATCACCGAGATGCCAGCGCGTCCGAGCGCATTCGTGTCGAGGTAGCCGGTCGAACCACCGCGGCCCGACAGGTACGTGCGTGCGCCGACGGCCTGGCACAGCGAGATGATGCGATCGGTCTTCGCGCCGGTGAGCCCGAGCGATGACGCGCGCACGATCGGCCCCGTGATCCCGAGCCAGGTGCGCGCGAGGTCGAGCAAGTGGAGGTCGAGCTCGACCAGCTTGTCCCACCGGCGCACGAACACGTCCTCGAGCGCAGGTGCGTAGCGCTCGAAGTGCGGCGCGCGGCCGTAGTGCGTCTCGAGCGTCTTCCACGTCCGGTGCTGCCAGTGATGACGCCCGCCGCGGCCGGTGTTGTCGATTCTTTTATCGAGGATGCGATCGGTCTGCGCCCCCCGCACGAGCGGCACCGTCATCCAGTGCGGCCCGACGTTCAGCTTCAGCCGGTTGCGGTTCTGAAAGTTCGACTGCTCGTACTGCAGGTCGTCCATCACGACGAACAGGTTCGACTTCGCGAGCTTGTCGAGGTAGCCGAGCCACGGCAGGTACGACGGCTGGTGCGCGGCGACGATCATGAGGTCCCCGCTGCGGCTGGTGGTGCTGCCGGTGCGCCGCCGTGCCCGCGGGTCTCCCAGCTCGAGCTATCGAGCGTGAACAGCCCGAGCGGCGTCAGCAGGAGGTACGCGACCGGCATCAGCACGGCCATCGGCAGGAACGCGATCGGGTGCACCCGCAGCCACGGCGGCAAGGCGCGTACGGTCGGCGCGAAGTGATAGATCAGCGCAAACATCGCGATGATGGCGACGTGAAACATCGCGAGCTCGAGGAAGTCGCCGCGCTGGACGTTCGTGATGATGACGAACGGATAGACCAGCAGCAGCATGAACATCGACAGGTACTGCAGGCACAGCAGCGGGTGCAGCGTCCACGCGTGGCCGATGCCGACCATGAAGTCGACGATGTTCGAGCGCTTCCACCGCAGCTGCTGGTTGAAGTAGCCGCGCATCGTGGTCGCGGCCTTGGTGAAGCACATCGCCTTCATCGTCATCACGGTGCGGTAGCCGTGCTTCACGATCTGGTGGGTGAGGAACCGGTCCTCGCCGTACTTGATCGCGATGCCGAGGATGTTGCGGTTCTCGAGGATCGGCTCGAGCTCCATCAGCACGTGGCGGCGGTACGCCGTGAGGCAACCCGACAGGCACATCACGGAGCGCAGGCCGCGCTCGAGGTTCTTCAGGTGCTCCTGGCCGTAGTAGTACTTGATGGTCTGCAGCCGGGTCAGCCAGTTCTCGTTCGGGTTCGAGACGTGGACGCGGCCGCCGACCGCGGCGATCTCGGGTGACACGAACCGGGCGACCAGCTCGCGCAGCGCGGTCGGGTAGATGATGACGTCGGAGTCGACGCTGACGATGATCTCGGACGTCGCCTCGCGCACCGCGTGGTTGATGCCCTTGCGCTTGCCCATGTTGAACGGGTTGCGCAGCACGCGGACGTTGCCGTACTCAGCTGCCGCCTTGCATGCCCACTCGTAGGAGTCGTCGGTCGAGCAGTCATCGACCACGGTGACCGACAGCTTCTCGCTCGGGTAGTCGAGCTTCACCAGCGAGACGATGGTGTCGTAGATCGATCGTCCCTCATTGAACAGAGGAACGACGACCGTGACGGTGGGCTCGTAGCCTTCGATCGTCTCGTCGATCGTCTTGCGACGCAGCACCGTCAGGTAGAACCCGAACACGTAGCGGTTCAGGAACACGATGAAGATGAAGAGATAGACGGGGAACGATTCCACGGTGCCGGAGTCAGCGACAGCAAGAGCGATGCCGCCGCAGATGCGCAATCTGCGCAATGCGAATCAGGCTAGTTGCGCAGAACTAACGGAGAAACCCGGGGGGAACGCCCATACCCACATGGTGTCCACGCATCCCACTCGATCGCGTCGAACCAGCGCGTTACGCGTGAGATCCGTTGGTTAATGAATTGCAGCCGAGCACTGCGCTGACATGAGCACAAAACCCCGCGCCGGCGATTCATTACAGCTGCATGTCATCCCCAACGCGCAAGGCGACTTCGGATCCGAAGAGCGCACGCTGGTCGATGCACATCAGCCGCATCACGCCCGGCGCGGCGGTCCACTGCCCAGCATCTCGCGTGGTGCACGCGGCACGACGCCTCCACCCAACTTGATCCCGTTCGCAAAACCCCGTGCGCTGGCGGAGCTTGCCGCGTCGAATCCGCATGCGGTCGCGATCGCGATGCCTCGCCGATCGGACATCGACAACGCGGTGACGAACGTCGCGGCGCCGAATCTGAAGATGTTCGATGCGAACGGTCGGTTCGTTCCGCAGGCGACATCTCCGGCGACCCGCCCCATGATGCAGGCCCCGCGTGTCGCCGCGCCGGCGACGCCGGCCACTCGGGTCGTCACGGGGTGGACTCCCCCAGGCGGAACGCCGACGACCCGCCCCGCGACGCCTGTGCAGGTTGCTTCACAGAGTGGAACCGCGTGGCCCCAGGCGGTGGTTCCGGTTACGCCGCCGATCGTCCAGCCGCCGGTTCAGCAACCGGTACCAGTCGCGGCACCGGTCGCGACACCGGCGCACGAACCGGAGCAAGCGCGATGGGCGCAGTACGAGCAGCTCGGGCTCGGCGAGCCGAAGCAGCCGCTGCGCACGCACGTCTCGAAGCTCGTCGTGTCGGCGTACCGGCTGATCGGCTTCGCGATCCTCACGATCATCGTGGTCGTGCTGGTCGGCTACATCGGATCGACCGCGTTCTTCTACATGAGCGACACCTGGACGGTCCCGACCGCGGTGTCGGCGACGGACGAGAAGGTGGTCACACTGCAGGCCCAGCTCGCCGAGCAGCAGAACACGCGCGACCGGATCGCCGACGAGCTCAACCAGGCCGAGCGCTCGATCGCGATGCAGCAGACCTTCCAGGCCGAGTTCGCAAAGGCGATCAAGGGTGACCTCGAGGGCCGCAAGGCCGAGCTCGGCCGGATGCGCGCGCTCGCCAGCAACGCCTCCGCGACGCGGTCCGCGATCAAGAGCCAGAACAGCGCCTACGCGAGCTCGTCGCGCCGCCGGATGGCGGAGGAGTACGCGGCCGGCCTCATCGATCGCAACGCGATGCTGTCCGGCAAGTTCCAGCAGGCGCAGATCACCAGCTCGAACCTGACGCTCGCCGAGCGGCAGGCCGAGTTCGAGACCCGCGCCGCCGATCTCGAGGCGCAGACCCGCTCGCTCGACGCGCTGCTCGCGAACGCCGAGTCCACGGGCGACGTCGCGCTGTCCTACGAGGTGCTGCGGATCAAGCAGGAGTACGAGGCCTCGCGCCTCGATCTCGCAAAGGCGGTCGAGACGCGAGACACCCTGAAGTCGAGCCTCGAGCGCCAGGACAAGATCGTTGGCTCGCTCAAGCAGTCGGCGTGGATCCGCGCGATCAACGACGGCGCTGCGGTCGCGTTCGTCCCGTACCCGAACCTCCCCAACGCGAAGAAGGGCGCATCGCTCTACGCGTGCAAGCTCGGCATGGTGTTCTGCCGCCACGTCGGCGAGGTGCTCGAGGTGCTGCCGGGCGAGGTGACGTCCAAGCATCCCAACCGCGACAAGCAGCTGCGCGGTCAGCTCGTGGAGCTAAAGCTCGACGAGGAAGACGCTGACGCCGCGGCCGACGACGTATTGTTCGTCGGTGGCAAGCCGTTCATCTTCTAACGTCATGCGCGTCCTGATCCTGGCGACCCTGTGCGTGGGAGGCGTGGCGTCGGCCGCGCCCAAAGGCGATGGCTACTGCGACTACGTCGAGGGCGCGGCCTCCGCCGAGTCCGCGCTGCTGTTCGCACCCGAGGTGTTCGGCCAGATCGGTCAGATCGAGCAGTCGACGGTCTCGATGGTCCCCGGCGTCGATCCGGGCGGGCTGCGCTTCATCGGCGGCCTGCGCTACAGCCTGTCGGGCGTCTACGAGGGCTTCGCGACCAAGGGCCGCGCGAAGGCGGACTGCAAGCGACACGAGGCGCTCGAGGCGGTGCGTGGCTTGACGATCTATCGCGCGCTCGATGCCCGCGTGCAGGTCTACGACGACGCGATGGCCGAGGCCGAGAAGACGCTCAAGCAGTCGAACGCCGACTTCGAGGCCCGCCGGATCACCGCACAGGAAGCCACCGCGACCCGGCTGCGGGTCGAGGAGCTGCGCCGGCTCACCGCCGAGACCCGGCAGGCGATGACCCTGATCCCCGCGCCGTCCACGGGCGGCGACATCAGCAACGCGGTGACCTCGTTCCAGCGCGCCGACGAAGCAGTCGAGACCCACGAGGCCAAGCTCCGCCGCGCAAAGGCGTTCGACGTCAACGTCCGCGTCGGCGTCGACACCTACCTCGACGACACCGGCAGCGATCAGGCATCGCCCTACTTCGCCCTGCTCTCGGTCGGCGTCAACCTCGGCGTCCTGTTCCAGGGCAGCGGCAACGATCGCGCGGCGACCGGCCGCAAGCGGCTCGTGCGATCGGGTCGCGATCCGCTGTCGGTCGACGCGACAGTCGAGCGGCTGCGCGCCATGGTCGAGACGGCGACCCGCCGGCAAGAGGAGACCGCCGCGCTCGAGGCCGACCTCGCGAAGCAGATCACCGCGCTCGATCGCGTCAGCGGCGACGACAGCAAGCGCTACCGCGTGATCGTGTGGTTCGATCTGGTGAAGATCCGCGCCGAGCATGCGTTCCACACCGCGCACGTCGCGGCGCTGCAGCAAGTGCTCGGAGAGGCACAGTGAAGCTCGTCCTGCTCGTGCTGCTCGTCGGCTGCAGCGGTAGCGAAGCCGCGCCGAAGCAGTCGAAGGACGAGAACGTGAAGATCCCCGAGAGGAGACTCCCGATCGAACCGGTCACGTCGCTGTGCGTGACCAAGGGCGCCGCGCCGATCGGATCCACCGTCACCGCGCCGACGATGCGCGCGATCGCGAACAGCTCCTCGGGCGACGAGGCGGCGCTCACCTTCAAGTACGCGGGCGACACCGAGACCGTGCGCGAGCTCGCGGGTGGCCAGGCGCGTCGCCAGATCGGCCTCAAGTTGCGCGCCCGGGATGGCTGCAACCTGATCTACGTAATGTGGCGGCTCGATCCCAAGCCAATGCTCGACGTCTCGGTCAAGATCAACCCCGGCAAGCGCACGCACAAGGAGTGCGGCACCGACGGCTACACGAAGGTCAAGCCGGCGAAGGGCAAGCTCCCCGGCGTCCCCGTCCTCGCGATCGGTGACACCCGGACCTTGAGCGCCCGGATCGCCGACGGCGAGTTGACGGTCCGGATCGATGGCCTGATCTCGTGGCGCGGCAAGCTACCCAGGGCCGCGGCCGACCTCGACGGCCACGTTGGCATCCGCTCTGACAACCTCGCGTTCGATCTGGTCAAGCTCGAGGCCTACGACGACGCGATGCCGAGCGAGTGTGTCGCCGCAGACGGCGACTAGGTCCGCGGGAGCTCGACGAAGAACGTCGCGCCGTGCTCGAGCTCGCTCTCGACGCGCAGTGTGCCGCCGTGCGCCTCGACGATCAGCCGCGCGCTCCACAGCCCGAGCCCGAAGCCGGAGTAATGGTTCTGGGACACCGCGCGTTCGAGTCGCTCGAAGATCCGCGCGTGGTCCGCGGGTGCGATGCCGATGCCCTCGTCGCGAACGGACAGCACGACGCGATCGGCGTGCGGCTCGACGGCGATCCGGATCGGCCCGCCGCGACCGTACTTGATCGCGTTCCCCACCAGGTTCGCGAGCACCTGCTGGAGCCTCGCGCCGTCCCACGTGCCGCGAGCCGCAGCGCCGCTGACCGTGATCGCGCTGCCGAGTCGTGCGGCGTCGCCCGTGAAGCGATCTGCGATCTCGCGCACGAGCTCCCCAGCGTCGACGTCGCGACGGTCGAGCGCGAGCCTGCCGGTCGCGAGCTGGCTGATGTCGAGCAGCTGGCTGATCAGGCTGGTCAGCCGGACGACCTGGCGATCGAGCTTTGCGATCTTCGGCGTATTCGGATCGTCGGGTCCAAACCCTCGCGCGACCGCCTCGACGGTGAGACCGAGCGTGGTCAGTGGCGTGCGCAGCTCGTGGTTCGCGATCGAGATGAAGTCATCGCGGGTCTGGATCGCGTGCTCGGCCTCGCGGAACAGCCGTGCGTTGTCGAGCGCGAGTGCCGCGCGATGCGCGACCTCCTCGGCGAACCCGAGCTCGACCGTGGTGAACGCGCGGAGCGCACCGAGCACCAGCACGCCCGACTTCCCGAGCGGGATCGCGATCACCGATCGTGCCGTGACGCCTGTCAGGCCGAGGCCCGCGAGCTCGGTGGACGTGGCCTCGATCAGGAACCGGGTGCGCTCGGGGGTCGGGATGTCTGGTGCCGCCGCGATCAGCGCGGGCACCAGCGCTGGATCGGTGTGGCTGGCGCCAATCGCGCCGTGCGCGCGCACGATGGTCCACGTTGCCACCGCGGGCACCGCGATCTCGGCGACCCGGCGTGCGGTGGTCTCGAGCTCCAGGGATTCGGCGAGCACCGCGCTCGACGCAACGAGCCGCACGCGCGCGCCGTCGAGCGCCTCGATCGTGCTGGCGAGCTCCTCGTTCCGCTTCGCGAGCCGGTACGAGGCGCGAAACGCCTGATCCTCGAGGCGCCGTCGCACCGCGAGCTGCGCGCTCGCGATCATCGCCGCCGACACCAGGTAGAACAACGACCCGGCGAGATCGCCGATGGACCTGTGGTCGTCGAATACCACGTACACGACGACGTGCGCCGCGATCAGCGAGCCGTAGCTGACGAGCGCGTAGCGGGCCGGCCAGATCAGCAGCATGCCCGCACCCCAGAACACGAGGGAGAAGCCAAACGTGTAGATCGGGTAGTAGGTCTCGACCATCGGCAGCATCGCGACCACTTGCAGGCCGACCGCGAGTAGCGGTGCCATCATCGCGCGCCGGTTGTTGCGCAGATCCGACGATCGCGCGATGAAGCGCCACGCCGCGATCGTCACCGCGAGCACGACGACGCGGACGTAGAGAAACGTCGGGATCAGGCCGGGCTCGAGCAGAAAATCGAGCACGCTCCACATCGGAACGAGCACGCAGATCAGGAGGGCCGCGAGCAGGTACGTCGCCTTCTCGCGATCGACGGAGAACCCGTGCCATGCCGCGTCCTCGGTGTTCCCTGCGGGCGTCACGGCTCTGCCAACTGTACCCGGTATGCTACGCCGTCCACATGCGCCGGCGTGAAGCTCTCCAGCTGCTCGCACTCGCGGGCTGCAGCTCGCAGCGTCGCGAACAACCCACACCTACCGTGTCTCCGGTCAGGTCCGACGCACCGTCTGCGCCCGGTACATCGCCTGTTGCGAGCCTCACCATGAACACCCGCAAGCACCCTCGCTCCGGTGAAGCCATCCCGATGGTCGGGCTCGGCACCTGGCAGACGTTCGACGTCCCGGCGGACAAGCGCGCCCCGCTCGACGAGGTGGTGAAACACTTCCTCGACGCAGGTGGGCGCGTCATCGACTCGTCGCCGATGTACGGCCGCGCGGAGCAGACCACGGGTGACATCCTCGCGGCGATCGACGAGCTCGCGACGCCGTTCCGCGCGACCAAGGTGTGGACGCGCGGCAAGCAAGCCGGCCAGCAGGAGATGGCGCGCTCGCGCGAGCGCATGGGCAAGCAGCCGATCGATCTCATGCAGGTCCACAACCTGCTCGACCTCGACACCCACCTGCCGGTCCTGCGCGAGATGAAGCAGGCCAAGGCCATCCTCTACCTCGGCGTCACGCACTACGCGACCAGCGAGTTCCCCGCGATCGAGAAGCTGATGCGGAGCGAGACGCTCGACTTCATCCAGATCCCGTACAGCCTGACGCGCCGCGAGGCCGAGAAGCGGATCTTGCCCGCCGCGATCGACACCGGCACCGCGGTCCTCGTGATGCGGCCGTTCGAGGAGGGCTCGCTGTTCGCGCGGGTCAAGGGCAAGCCGCTGCCGGACTGGGCGAGCGAGCTCGACTGCACCAGCTGGGCGCAGTTCTTCCTCAAGTTCCTGCTCGGTCATCCGGCGATCCACTGCCCGATCCCCGCGACGTCGAAGGTCAAGCACCTCGTCGACAACGTGCAAGCCGGCTACGGCCGCCTGCCCGACGAGGCGTTGCGTCAGAAGATGATCGCCGCGGTGTGACCGCTCACACGGCGGACCATGCCATCCAGCCAAGCCCGACCAGCGAGACCACCCAGAGCGCAGAGCGCACGTAGACGATGCCTGCGAGATAGACGGGGAAGTACGCGATGCGAGCCCAGGTGAAGATCGCGGCGCCCGGCATCGGATCGGTGCCCACCGCGAGGTTCGCCGCGAACAGCGCGACGAACAGCACCATGTTCTCGAGCATGTTGTGGGCGGCGAGGGCCGCACGTGCGGCGACCGGGCTCGCCGGCGGCAGCGTCTCCCGGTTCCCGAACGCGAGCTTGGCCCCCGCGCGCGTCCACGTCGGCGTGCGCAGCTCCGCCGCCGCCATGATCATGATCCAGGTCAATCCGGCGCTGATGACCAGGTAGTGGTGGCGGTCACGCTGGTACCGTACCGGTGGGCTGACCGCCCGAGCTGCGGTGCGGTGACGCGGCCGGGCTACAAGGATCGCGGGATCAGCCGATATCACCGTGGTGAGAGCCTGCTGGTTGCTGCTCGCCGCGTGCGGTGGATCGTCGCCGGAGGCGGCGCCCGATGCAGCGAGCTGGGCGCGCTACGTGATCCCGCGTGGCGCGCACACGGCGCGGGTCGACGACGTCGTTCCGAAGAATCCGATCCAGGGCATCACCGACACCGTCGGGCGTGACTACGAGCTCGTGCTCGACCCGAGTGCGGTCTACGTGCTCGACCTTCCGGTCGAGCCCCATGACCAGCTCGACTGGAACAAGCTGCCCGGGCTGTCGGATTGCGACGAGATCGACCTGTCACGCGCTGGCGCGATGTTCGGGTGGCGATGGCGGCCAGAGCTGGCGGTGATCGAGGTGACCGCGTACGCGAACGTCGCGGGCATCCACCTGACGACCGACGTGCTGTTCACGCTCGATGCAGCTGCGCTCGAGGCACGCGAGCCGATTCGCTACCGCGTGTGGCGAGAGGCCGCGGCGTACCGGTTCGAGGCGCGCGGCGTGACCGCGATGCTGCCGCGCGGATGCGTCGACGCACCGCTCGACCCGGCCGCGTGGGCCGGTGCGTTCTACTTCGGTGGCACGTCGCCGGCGCCGCACGAGATCGAGGCGCGGATCAGCGAGCGGCCGTTCGTGCCGGCTCTATGATGGCGCGGTGCCGCGCGAACATCACCTGACGGTCGAGGCGGCAGCATCGCGAGATCCGTGGACGAACCTGTGGTCGCTGGACTCGCTGCGCTATCGCGGCTCGGGCTGGTGGCTCGATGCCGTGCTGCCGCGGTCGCCGCTGCTCCTGCTCGCGGTGGCGGTCGGGCTGCCGCTCACGTGGTTCGCGGCCTGTTACGTCTTAACGCCTGACACCGAGGCGCTGATCGACACGCCGGATGTCATGGGCCAGCTGTGGTTCTTCCCGCTCCACGTGCTCGCGATCCGCGTGGTCGGTGGTCTGTGGGCGCATGGCCTGCCGGCCGCGCTCGAGGGGCTCGGGATGACGGCCGATCGGCAGCGCCGGGTCCGCCGGGGTGCGCTCGGCTGCGTCGCGAGTCTCGGGGCGCTCGCGGCATGTGCCTACTTCATCTTTCGCGATGCCTCGTTCGGTCTGACCGCGAACGCGGCCGGCGTCATCCCGTTCGACGACCCGGAGTTGTGGGACATGGCGGCGCTGGGCCGGCCGGTGCACCTCCTGATGCTGGCGCTGTGGACGATCGAGTGGCTGATGTTCGGCTACCTGCTGTGGCTCCAGCTCTGGATCTTGTTTGGCTGGGTCCGCGAGCTGCGTGCCGCCGACCTGGGGCCGCACCTCGACCGGGTCCTGGTGCAGGACGGCTACCGCCACGCCTTCACGCTGTTCGGCAAGACCACAACGATCAGCCTGGTGTTCGCGCTCGGCAACCTCGGGTTCATCGCGTTCACAGGCGAGCTCATCCCGCGCGAGGTAGTCGTGATCCAGGGCGTCGGGGACTTCCTGCGGGAGCTGTCCGATCTCCTCTCCACCGCCCTGCTGTTCCTGCTCACCCTGGCGGCCGCCTTCACCTTCGTCCGGGTCCTCCGGACCTCCCTCACCCGCTCCATCAACACCCAGTTCGCCCGGGCAGGTGACACCGCCCTGACCGAGCTCGCCCAACCCATCGAACCCTCCGCCGATCTCGCCACCAGCGTCGAACGACTCCGGATCCGAGCAAATGCCCAGGCCGACCTCCTCCGCGCCGTCGCCTTCCAGCGCGAGGTCGACGTCGTCGGCAGCCGAACCCTGGCGGCCATGGTGGCCAAGGCCCTCATCCCGCTGCTCACCACCGCGCTGAAGCTTCGCAAGGTGCTCGGCGTTTGACTTGACAGCCGGCGGGTGTGCCGCTAAAAAACGTCCCTGCCATTGCGGGAGTAACTCAGTGGTAGAGTGCGACCTTGCCAAGGTCGACGTCGAGGGTTCGAATCCCTTCTCCCGCTCGAACTAACTAGCCGAATTCGTTACGGATTCTGGTTTAGATAGCAGGCTCGGGCCCAGTTTGGGCCCAGCTGACCTTGCCGCGAGCATCGCGAGAATTCTCGCGGTCGGATCGGCTTCTTTCATTCCTGCGGAGACGAGCTCCGATGGGATCGATCGATGCCGCTCCGCGATGTGCACGTAGCCCATCGTCTCGTCGATGCGCTTGTGTCCCATCCACTCCATCAGCTGCCATGGGTTCACGCCGAACCGCGCCGCGTGTGTTCCGAATGAGTGTCGAAGCACATGCCACCCGCGATTCGGAAGGCTCGCGTGATCGCACACGCGATACGTCGCGTGTGAAGTCTGCGCGTCGCGGAGCGCCGTATGCGCTTCGATCCGCTTGCCGTCCTTGTCGTACTCGCCCTTGTCCTGGTTGTTCAGGACGTAGCCTTCGCGCACGACGCGGCCCTTCAGATCGCGCACGCCCTCATCGACCGGTAGCGCCAACAATGCTTCGACGAGCGTGCTCGTCATCGGCACCGTGCGGCGCGTCCTGCCTTTGGGCGTCCCGATGTGTCCGTTCCCCGCCTGTCGGTTCACGGTCAGGTAGCCCTCGGCGAGATCGATGTCCTCACGCCAACGCAGCTCGCGGATCTCGCCGATCCGCAAACCCGCTTCGCCCGCCAAGCACACCGCCGCGTACCACCACGGTCCTTCTTTGCGCGCACCCGCGAGGAGCTTGCCGTACTCCTCGATGGTCCACGCTTCGATCTCCGGACGGTCGACCTTACGCAGCCGAATCCGGGGAACCTTCTCGATCAGCTCGACCTCCGCCGCGTAGCGGAGGGACTTGCTGAGGACCGCCATGATGTTGTTGATGCTCTTGTCAGACAGCGGCTTCTTCGGCGGCTGACGGTCGACCAGGCTGGCGCGGAGCTGTTGGATCTGCTCCACGTTGATCTGATCGAGCCGAAGCGCGCCGAACGCTGGCTTGAGGTAATTCTCGAACGAACTGCGCTTCGAGATCTGCTCGGAGGGCTTGTTGCGCTCGCCGATCACCCATTCCTTCCAGAACCGTCCGTTGAACCACTCCTCGTAGGTCGGAGCCTCTGCTTTCGTTGGCTGAGTTGGAACCGGACGCAGAGCCGCAGCGATCGCCTGCTTCTCCGCCAGTTCACATGCGCCCTTCGTGTTCTCGTAGCTCGGTGCAGAGCCCTTGAGCCTCGCGTGCGTACCGTCGGGAAGACGGATGCGCACGCGATAGCGCCAACGGCCATCAGGATGTTTCGTAACTGACATCGGTTGATGCCTTTCCTGATCTCCACCGCCTTGCACGGCCGAACGATGCCACGCCTGGAGAGATCACGTCGTTAGAATTGGCAGGCACTGCGTGCCGAATTCGCGGAGCACTGCTGCTCGAATTGTCGCCGCACTGTGGCGACAATCGAGTGCCGCGGTTTTCATCGCTTGCGATGCACTGCCGCGGCGGTGTGACCCAGCCAACCGACCACCTGCGAGCGCGAGAACACGATCCGTCGTCCGAGGCGACGATGCGGGATCAGTCCACGCACCGCGTACACGTAGACGGTCTTGCGGTTCACGCCGAGGAACTTCGCGAGCTCCTCGGCGCGCATGCACTCGTTCTCGACGTTGTTCGGGCTCGCCGCGTCGGTGTTGGTGCTGAGCGCGGTCACGACCGGCCTCCGGTCGGGGCGAGCGGCAAGATGTGGAACTTCAGCGGCGCGACCGGCTTCACGTCGGTGCCGGCCGGCAGGGCGGCGCGGAGCCGCGCGATCGCGAGATCGAGCAGCTGATCCGGCGGCACGCCGCGGAGCGCGGCAACGACGGCTTGCACCGGCGTGGTCTCGATCGGCGTCGGCGCGAGCAGCTCGCCCGGCGTGGCTTCGAGCGCGGTCAGGATCGTTCGGCAGGCTTGCGCCCCCGCGGCCCGCGCCTCGTCGCTGGCGTCCGTGGCCGTTGCGGTGCGAATGGCTTCGAGTAGCTGGTCCATGGCGGTCTCCCTATGCGGCTTCGTTGTCGTTGGTTGAGGTGAGCGGCGTGCGCAGCTCTCCTGGGGTCGGGGTCACGATCCATTCCTCGAGCTGCTTCACCGGATCGACGGCGACGAACCCGCGAGCGTCGGTCCAC
>JBBJLY010000443.1:0-4114 GCA_037720695.1 Kofleriaceae bacterium
CGTTCGAGGACGGCGCGTTCCCCGAGCGGCATCCGTTCGCGAAGCTGGTGCCGATCCAGCGACGCTCGGCGCGCTCGCCACCGGCATGTTCCACACGCTGTCGCTTCGCGCGCGCGCCGGCGAGACCCGCAAGCGGCTCGATCAGCTGGCGGATGCGGCGGTCGCGCTGCTGTGCGGGGCCACCCCCGCCACGCGCTCCCGATCGGTGCGGTAACGCCACCCGGTGGGATCCGTCAGCTAGCTGAGCTCGATCTCGACCTGGTGCTCGACGTGGTCGTCGCGCAGCGGGATCGTCTTGCTCGGCTCGTCGGCGCCATCGCAGCGCACGTGGGTGACCCGTGCATCGGCGGCGCCGCTCGCGGTGACGTGGATGTGATAGACGGTCCCGCGATAGCGATAGTGGATGTCGAGCTTGCTCCAGCCCTCCGGCATGCGGGGCTCGACGCGCAGCCGGTCGACCTCGAGATGGATCCCGAGCAGCGACTCGGTGATCAGCTGGTACATCCAGCCAGCGGAGCCCGTGTACCAGGTCCAGCCGCCGCGCCCGGCGTGCTGCGGGTTGGTGTAGACGTCCGCCGCGACGACGTACGGCTCGACCTTGTAGGTCGCGATCGCCTCGGCGGTGTCGCCGTGGCGAACCGGGTTGATGAGGTCGAACAGCTCCCAGGCGCGCGCGGTGTGGCCAGCCGCGGCGAACGCCATCGCCGACCACACGGCAGCGTGCGTGTACTGGCCGCCGTTCTCGCGCACGCCAGGTACGTAGCCCTTGATGTAGCCGGGCCGCAGGTCGGAGGTATCGAACGGCGGGTCGAACAGCTGGACGACGCCGAGATCGCGGCGCACCAGCCGCTTGTCGAGTGCGGCGAGACCCTGCTCTGCGCGCTCGCGATCGCCGGCGTTGGACAGCACGGCCCAGCTCTGTGGCAGTGAATCGATCTGACACTCGGGGCTGGTCGCCGAGCCGAGTGGGGTGCCGTCGTCGAAGTATGCGCGGCGGTACCACGCGCCATCCCAGGCGTGCTCCTCGATATTCGCGCGGAGCTGGGTCGCCATCGTGGTGCAGCGGGTCGCGAATGTCGCGTCACCGCGGCGCTCGGCGAGCTGGGCGAACTTGACGAGCACGTCGTAGAGGAAGAACGCCAGCCACACGCTCTCGCCCTTGCCGTGCTCGCCGACCAGGTTCATGCCGTCGTTCCAGTCGCCGCTGCCCATCAGCGGCAGGCCGTGGACGCCGAACTTGAGCCCGTTCTCGATCGCGCGCCGGCAGTGCTCGTAGACCGTCGCCGTCTGGTCGGAGCGCACCGGGAGATCGTAGTAGCTGTCCTCGTCCTGTTTGACCGGTCGGCCCTCGATGAACGCGGTGGTCTCGTCGAGCACGCCGGTATCACCGAGCGCGGCAACGTAGCGACAGACCGCGAACGGTAGCCACAGGTAGTCGTCCGAGATATGCGTGCGAACCCCGCGGCCGAGGGGGGGATGCCACCAGTGCTGGACATCGCCCTCGGGAAACTGGCGTGACGCCGAGCGTACGATCTGCTCGCGCAACAAGCTGGGCTCGGCATGGAGCAGCGCCATCGAGTCCTGCAGCTGATCGCGGAACCCGAACGCGCCGCCGGATTGATAGAACCCGCTCCGCGCCCACATCCGGCACGCGAGCGTCTGATAGACCAGCCAGCCGTTGGCGAGGAAGTCGAGGTACGGATCTGGCGTCTGGACGTGCACGGCACCGAGCGTGCGATTCCAGAACGCCCACACGGCTTCGAGCGCGAGGCGCGCTTGTTCGGTCCCGCGGAAGCGCTGGACCAGCGAGCGCGCGTCCGCGAGATCGCGGCCGGATCCGAACGTGAACGCGACCTCGCGCTCCTCGCCATCCGAGAGCTCGATCATCAGCTGCATCGCGAGGCACGGATCCAGCGCTGCGCCGACCCGGCCCGACAGCCGCTCGCGCAGCATGGCAGCCGGCTTCGCCATGCTGCCGTTGCGGCCGATGAACTCGAGCCGATCGCCGCTGAACGTCCGCTGCGTCGCGCTGCAGTCAAGGAACGCGACGCGCGGCGCGAACTCGCCCTGGTACGAGTTGCGTGCGAACAACCCGGCGGTCCGGGTGTCGAGCTCGGTCACGATGTGCGGTGCATTGGCGGCGCGATTCGCACCGAGCACGAGCTCGAACAGGCCGGTGACCGACAGTCGGCGCGTTCGCCCGGAGCGGTTGCGCAGCTTGAGCACCAGGAACTTGATCGGCGCGTCGACCGCGACGAACACGGTCAGCTCGCTCGTGATCCGGCGCTGGTTCGACTCGAACACCGTGTAGCCAAATCCATGGCGCGCGGTGTGCGTCGCCGAGGTCGCGACGGGCAGCGCGGTCGGTGACCAGAAGTGGCCGTCCTCCTCGTCGCGCAGGTACAGCGCCTCGCCGCTGGCGTCGGAGACCGCATCGTTGTGCCAGGGGGTCAGCCGATAGCTGTGCGCGTTCTCGCACCAGGTGTACGCGCCGCCGCTCTCGCTGATCACGGTGCCGAACCACGCGTTCGCGAGCACGTTGACCCACGGCGCCGGCGTGCGCGCCTGATGCGACGTGCTGATCACATACTCGCGGCCATCGGAGGTGAAGCCGCCGTGCCCGTTGTGGCCGACCAGGTCGGGGCGCTCGAACACGGTGTCCGCGGGAGGCTCGGGGACGAGCGAGTGCTCGGTCGCGAGCCGTGGCACCGGCAGGTCGACGCGCGCCATCCGATCGATCTGCTCTGACAGCGTGCCCGCGCCGTCGCTGATGATCACGCGCGCGACGGTCTGGATGAGGACGTTGTCCTGCTCGGAGATCTGCTCGCTGCGGCGCACGAAGATGCCGCCAGGCCGGTCGAGGCTGCTGGCGTCTGCGACCGACGCGATCACGGCCATGATCTCGTCGTGCAGGACCTGGCGATAGCCGGAGGGATCCTCGTTCCAGATCACGAGGTCCGCGGTCAGACCCTTGAGTCGCCAGTACGCGTGTGCCTTCACCAGGTGGCGTAGCAGCTCGATGTTCTCGACGCTGGCGATCCGGACCAGCACGATCGGGAGATCGCCCGAGATGCTGTAGGCCCACAGTGCGGACTGGTTGCCGCGACTGCGTGCGATCAGGCTGCTCGGCGCGCGCAGCGCCGGATTCGCGTACAGCACGCTGCTCGCGATCCGCTCGTAGATCCGGATCTCGGCATTGCTGGCGTCGAGCCGGCGCTGAAGCACGTGGCTGTGCGTGCGCGATAGCTCGAGCACGCGTTCGGCGGCGTGCCGATCGCGATACTTCTCGACGAAGCCGAGTGCGACCTCGCGGGTTTCGGCGATCCCGGTCACGACGTGGATCCGTGCGGTCTCGTCGGGCTGGAGCACGATCCGCATGCGGATCGCGACGATCGGATCGAGCACCGAGCCCGCGCTGTTGGTGAGATGCTCTTGATGCAACGCGATCGGATCGATCGTCGAGCGACCGCGACCGATGAACATCGGACGCGACGTCTCGTAGGACGCCCCTCCGGCGGCGGTGCCGTGCACGGTCATCTGATGGACGAGCCACGGCGGCTGCTCGCTTCCGGACCGCGGCCGCCGGGTGCACAGGATCGCGTGCTGGGCGGGCACCAGCTCGGTCTGGACGAACAGGTTGGAGAACGCGGGGTGCGAGGCATCCGCGGCGGCCGCGGTCAGCACGACCTCGGCGTAGCTGGTGAGCTCGATCGTGCGCGCGACCGCGCTCCGGTTGGTCAGGCTGACCCGCCGGAGCTCGACATCGTCCTCGGGCGAGATCGCGATCTCGACGTGGGTGTCGATGTCGTGATCGACGCGCCGGAACTCGGCACGTCCGAGCGTGAAGATCGCCTCGTAGCTGGTGCCGGGCGCGAGTGTCGGTTGATGCGCGAGCGACCAGAACGCGTCGCGCTCGACATCGCGGATGTAGCCGAACGCGCCCCACGAGTCGCGCGTCGCGTCCTCGTGCCACCGCGTGACCGCCAGCTCGCGCCAGCGCGTGTAGCCACCGCCGGCGTTGGTCACCGCGACGTGGAGGCGGCCGTTCGACAGCAGGTGAACCTGGGGCGACGGGCCGTGTGGGGTCGTGAACACGCGGAGGTCGTCGCTCTCC
>JBBJLY010000207.1:0-15169 GCA_037720695.1 Kofleriaceae bacterium
GGTGCGCGCAGGCCCGCAAGGCGAGAGCGCCAGACCGAGGCCGAGCAACGCGCACCCATGCGTCGGCGAGCAGCTGGC
Organism: Kofleriaceae bacterium; assembly: GCA_037720695.1. GTDB lineage: Bacteria > Myxococcota_A > Polyangia > Haliangiales > Haliangiaceae > JABFXX01. The sequence continues at coordinate 79 of JBBJLY010000207.1, forward strand.
TCGGAGGCGAACGGCTAACGCCTACGGGCACGGATCCGGATCCATCGGCTAACGGCTAACGGCCGCGGGTTCGGATCCCGATCCGGCCAACGCCGCGCGCGACAGCTCAGAAGCCGTGCTTGCGGAGCGAGACGTTTGCGACGAGGCCCATCGCGACGAAGAACACGACGAGCGACGACCCACCGTACGAGATGAACGGCAGCGTCACGCCGACGACCGGCGCCAGGCCGAGCACCATCGCGATGTTGACGACGACATGCCAGAACGTCATCGCCGCGACGCCGATGCAGATCACCCCGCCAACGCGATCGCGCGCCGACAGCGCCACGTTCAGGATCCACACCAGCAGGAAGCCGAAGATCGCGAGCAGGAACACCGAGCCGATGAAGCCCCACTCCTCGGCCCACACCGAGTACGGGAAGTCGGTCCAGTGCTCCGGGAGAAAGTCGAACTGGTTCTGCGTGCCCTCGCCGTAACCCTTGCCGAGGATGCGTCCCGAGCCGACCGCGAAGATCGATTGCCGCGTGTGCCAGCCGTTGCCGGTGGGATCGCTGCTCGGATCGAGGAACGCGAGGATCCGGTTCTTCTGATAGTCGTGCATCGTCTCCCACAGGATCGGGATCGCGAGCAGGCTGGCGAGCGTGACGTGGACCATCGGCCACACCGAGCTCATCACCAAAAAGCCAACGGTGAGCACGATGAGGCCGAGCAGGACGGCGGTGCCGAGATCCGGCTGGATCCCGATCAGGCCGATCGGGACCGCGAGCGCGAGCAGGCGCGCCCACAGGCCGGCAGGCGAGTACCGCGTGAGCTCGTTGTCCTGGAAGATCCGCGCGAGCGCGAGGATCACCATGATCTTTGCGAGCTCGGACGGCTGGATGCCCATGCCGGCGACATTCAGCCAGCGGTAGCTGCCCTTGCCGTGCGCACCTTCGCCGAGCAACCGCACGATGATCAGCAGGCAGATCGCGACCCCGAGCCCGATCCACGCGAGCCGGACCAGCGCGCGATAGTCGACGACGGTGGCGACCACGAAGCCGATCATGCCGACCACCATCCACTGGACCTGGGTGTCGAACTTCGCGTGGTGGCGCGTGCCGCGGGTCGCCGAGTACAGGTTGAGCAGGCCGATCCCACACAGCGCCACGACCGCCACGATCAACGGCCAGTCGACCGCGGCGCGGAACCGGCGCCAGCGACTGACGCCGATCGTCGCGCGTGGCAGCGCGAGCCCGGTGCCCCTCATGGCGCCTGCTTCGCCGGCACGGCCGGGAGCTTGATCTTGTGGTAGTAGCCCTCGAGGATCGTCTTCGCGATCGGCCACGCGACGCGGCCGCCGGAGCCGCCGTGCTCGACGAACACGACGATCGCGATGTCCGGATCTTCGGCCGGTGCCCAGCCCGCGAACCACGCGTGCGACCGGGTCGGCGTGTAGTTCTCGATGTCGCGCTCTTCCTCGCTCTTCTTCTTGTTGCGGGTCCGGATCTCCGCCGTGCCGGTCTTGCCCATCACCGGGGTGACGGTCACGAAGCCGTGATCGAACGCGGTGCCGCCGGGCTCGTTGGTGACCTTCCACATGCCGCGACGCCAGATCTCCATCGCCTCGGGCGACGCCTTGATCTCGCGCGACAGCTTCGGCTGGTAGGTCACGATCGGGCGTCCGCCACTTGTCTCCACCCTCTCCACGACCTGCGGCACGTACAGCTTGCCGCCGTTCGCGAGCGCCGCGTACGCCATCGCCATCTGCAGCACGCTGACCTCGACGTCGCCCTGTCCGGTCGCCGCGTTGGTCGCGTAGCCGACCTTGTAGCGCGTGTGCTGCTCGTACCAGGCCTTGGTCGGGATCCGCCCGCCGGCATCACCATTGAGGCCGAGGTTGGTCGGCGTGCCGAACCCGAAGCTGCGGGACAGCTCGGCGATCCGATCGAGCCCGATGCGCTCGGCGAGCTTCCAGAAGTAGATGTTGCACGAGTGCTGGATCGCGCCGATCAGGTCCAGCTTGCCGTGCGTCGCGTTGCACTTGAACGTCGTGCCCGACAGCTGGTACGAGCCCTCGCAGAAGATCTCCTCCTCCTCGAGCGCCTGGTTGTCGTCGAGCGCCGCGAGGGCGGTGATGAACTTGAACACCGAGCCGGGTGGATAGGTCGCCCGCAGCGCCTTGTCGATGAACGGCTTGCGCGGGTCGGAGCGCAGCATCGCGTCCTCCTGGCGCGTCAGGTGGCCGGTCATCACGTTCGGGTCGAACGACGGCTTGGACACCACGGCGAGCAGCTTGCCGGTGCGCGGCTCGACGATGATCACGGCTGCGGCGGGCACGTGTGACACCGCCTTCTCGGCGAGCTTCTGGAGCTCGGCGTCGATCGTCAGCACGAGGTTCGCGCCGGGGACCGCGTTGATCTTGCGCTCACCTTCGATCAACGTGGCAGCGGTCTTGTCGTCGAGCTGCTGGCCACGCGCGTCGACCGCGTAGCGCTCGATGCCCTTCTTGCCGCGCAGGTAGTTCTCCCAGGCTGATTCGAGCCCGTAGCGGCCGACCAGCTCGCTCGTGCTGTAGCCCTGCGTCGCGAGCCGATCCGCCTCGACCTCGGTCATCTGCGTCATGTAGCCGATCAGATGCGCCGCGAGATCACCTTGCGGGTAGTAGCGATACGGCTCGTTGTTGACGACCATGCCCTCGAGTCCGGCCTGGACGACGAGCGAGGCGCGATCACGGCCCTGATCCTCGAGCACGACGATCGGGCTCCTGGGATCGCGCTTCTTGCCGATCGCGATCCGCTCGCGGATCTTCGCCATCTCGTCCTCGGTCAGCGCGAGCAGGCGCGCGAGCTCGGCCTCGACCTCCGGCTTCCACAGCCTGGGCGTCGCGTAGATGTTAAACGCCGGGCGGTTGTCGGCGAGCGGCACACCCTTGCGATCGACGATCTTGCCGCGCACCGAGGGCAGGAAGCGCTCCTTCACCACGTTCGAGACCGTGCGCTCGTAGTAGCTCTCGCCGCGCATCACCTGCAGCTGCCACAGCCGGCCGCCGAGGGCGACGAACGCGATGATGCCGACCAGCGCGACCCACTTGAGCCGGCGGTGCAGCTCTGGCAGCGCCGGGCCGTTGCCCGTGCCGGCGCCGCTCTGCGACCGGATCAGCACCGCGTCTCCGTCATGGCGCGAGCCCTTCGAGCGCCGCGTCGCGCTCGCGATGCGTGCGGGCGAACGCGGCATCGATCCGGCGAAACACGCGCCACACGAACGGCCCGATCAGCGCGGTCGCCAGCGTGACGAACACGAGGTGCGAGAGGTCGGTCGTGAAGCTCGGGCGCGGCATGCCGAACAGCGCGCGGATGAACAGCGATCCGATGCCCGCGACGAGCGCGACGAACGCGGAGAACCCCATCGTCATCGCGGTGCCGCGCACGAGGATGCGCTGCTGCGTGGTGCGCGCCGCGAGGCACGTCAGGCCGCACACGAGCGCCATCAGGCCCGCGGGTGTACCCGAGATGATGTCGACCAGGTAGCCGATCACGACCGAGCCACCGACCGCGGGTGCGGCATCCCGGCGCGCGGTCAGCCCGAGATATGCGGCGGTCAGCGCGGCGATGTCGGGCACCGCATCGCGGACGAGCGTGGTCGGCAGGAAGCGCCAGCACGACGCGACGATCACCGACATCAGGTAGGCGAGCACCACGAGTGTCGCCGTCCTCATCGCGCATCCCTCAAGGCATCCCTCACAGCGGCTTCACCCCGAACGCGGGCTCGCTCCGGCGCTTGGTCTTGGCATCGGGATCCGGCGGCGGCGGCTTCGCGAGCAGCACGAGCACGGCGCGGACCTGCGAGACGTCAACCGCCGGCGCGACGTCGACGCGCTGGAGCATGCCGTCGTCGCCATCGAGCTTGGTGATGGTGCCGATCACGAGCCCGGGCGGGAACGGCGAGTTGCCGAGGCCCGAGGTCACGAGCTCGTCGCCGACCTTTGCGCGCTCCTCGGGGTTGGTCGCCAGCTCGAGCGAGCGGATCCAGCACGCGTACGAGTCCGGCAGGCCCTTGCCGCGCAGCCAGCCGCGGCGACCGGTGCGCTTGACGACGATGTCGATCTCCGAGTCGGCGTCGCTCACCAGGCGAACGTCGGCGTAGTCGCCAAACACCTGCGAGATCGTCCCGACCGGACCGGTGCCCGCGATCACCGCCATCTTCGGTGAAATCTCCTGCTTGCCGCGATCGATGCGAAGGCGGAGCACGCGGAACTGGGGCGACATCGGTGCCGAGATCACGCGAGCGCCGATCGTGTCGGCCGGCGTCCGCTTCTTGACCACCGCGAGCTCCTCGAGCGCCTCGACGTCGTACGCGCGGCGCGTGACCTGCGCGAGCTCCTTGCGCAGCTTGTCGTTCTCCGTCCGCAGCTCCTGATTCTCGTCCTCGACATCGATCAGCGCGACGTAGCTCGACCAGCCGCCGCCGAGGCCTTCCACCATCCAGGTGACGGCGGCTTGCAGTGGCGCGGTGATGCGCAGCAGCGCGGTGTCGAGGAACGACGGATTGCCGTGGGACAGGCTGGCTCGCAGGACGAGCGCGGGGATCACGATCAGGAGCCCCGTCAGGGTCCAGTCAATGATGCGACGGCGCAGCGTCATCCAGCTACCGCAGGGCGATCTCGCGGAGGAGAGACAGCTCGTCGAGCACCTTGCCGGTGCCGAGCACGACGGCGAGCTGCGGGTTCTCGCACACCATCACCGGCAGCCCGGTCTCCTCGCGCAGCAGCACGTCGAGGTTCTTGAGCTGCGCGCCGCCACCCGAGAGCACGACGCCGCGGTCGACGATGTCGGCCGAGAGCTCGGGCGGCGTCCGCTCGAGGACCGAGCGCACCGCGTCGACGATCGCGTTCACCGGCTCCTGTAGCGCTTCGCGGATCTCGTCGGAGTTGACGAGCAGGGTCTTCGGCACGCCGGCGACGAGGTCGCGGCCCTTGACCTCGACGGTCAGCGGCTCCTCGAGCGGATATGCGCTGCCGATCTCCTTCTTGATGATCTCGGCCGTGCGCTCGCCGATCAGGAGGTTGTACTTGCGCTTGATGTACTGGACGATCGCCTCGTCCATCTTGTCGCCGGCGACGCGGATCGACTTCGAGAGCACGACGCCCGCGAGCGCGATCACCGCGACCTCGGTGGTGCCGCCGCCGATGTCGACGATCATGTTGCCGGTCGGCTCCGTGATCGGGAGCCCGCCACCGATCGCGGCCGCCATCGGCTCCTCGATCAGGTAGACCTCGCGCGCCGCGGCCGCGAGCGCGGAGTCACGGACGGCCCGCTTCTCGACCTCGGTGATCCCGGACGGCACGCTGACGACGACGCGGGGCCGCACGAGGGTCCGGCGCTGGTGCGCCTTCTGGATGAAGTAACGCAGCATCGCCTCGGTGACCTCGAAGTCGGCGATCACGCCGTCCTTCATGGGTCGGATGGCGACGATGTTGCCGGGGGTCCGGCCGAGCATCTCTTTGGCCTCTTTGCCGACCGCGAGGACCTTCTTGGGGCCTCCCCCCGAGGAAGCTTGCACGGCGACGACGCTTGGCTCGTTCGCGACGATCCCGCGACCCTTGACGAACGTCAGGGTCGTGGCCGTTCCAAGGTCGATGGCCAGGTCGTTGGAAAACATTCCGTAGACCCAATCGAAGAGCATGATGTTGTCCGATGGAAAGAGAACGCGCCGCGTCGAAGCGGTGCGGGAGGTTGTCGGGCTGATCGCGTTTTGGCCTCTTGAACGACGGGAGACCGTTTAGTCGAGCGGGGTTATCACGTGCGGTTTCTTCTCCGCAAGACAATCTTGGCCCGCGACCGAATCGGACTCAGCCCGCCTTGTATGGTGATCTGGCGGTAGCTAGGATGCGCCGCTTGTTCTAGAACAGCGGGCGGTTCCCATGCTTGAAAATATGCGCCAGCGCGGCGCCTCGATCTTCATCTATCTGATCTTCGGGGTCCTGGTCGCGATCTTCGTGATCAACATCAACCCCAATCAGCAATCCGGCGGCGGCTGCGGTGGCAGCGGCAGCTCGACCGTGGTCGACGTCGACGGCTTCGACGTCAACGAGAACGCGTTCCAGGTCGCGTTCAACACGCAATACAACCCTGCGCGAGGAAGCGAGCAGCGGAAGTATCACGCGATCGACACGCTGATCCTTCGCGAGATGCTCGCGCAGGCGGCGGATGCGCGCGGCATCCGCGTCAGCGAGCTGCTGGTCGAGGAGGAGATCAAGAAGGGGAACTTCTTCTACAGCGGCCAGCGGTTGCCGCTCCGGGTGTTCGATCCGTTGGACGACGGCACGCAGGTCTGGAACTTCAAGCGCTTCAAGGGCTGGGTCTCCGGTCACAACGTCTCGATCGGCGCCTACAAGACCGAGCAGATGCGGTCGATGCAGGCGACCCTGATGGCCGAGCTGATCTCGGACTCGGTCACCGTGTCGCGCGAGGAAGCACTCGACGAGTTCATCTACGAGGGCACCACCGTCACCTACGACGCGGTCGCGTTCTCGCCTCCCGCGTACCGCGCGGTCATGAAGTTGACCGATGCCGACATCGAACGCTTCCTCACCACGCACGAGGCCGACGTCAAGGCGCGGTTCACCGCCGACGAACGGCTGTACAAGGAGCCCAAGCCGCAGCTGAAGGTCCGCCAGATCTTCATCGCGAAGGCCGAGCCCGACGCGACGCCGCCCTCGCCGGGCCCCGGATCGGGCAGCGGCAGCGCGGGGAGCGCGGCTGGTAGCGGCAGCGCGGTGGCCGAGAAGGTCGAACCGAAGAAGCTGGAGCCGAAGCCGAAGCCGAAGCCGGGCATGACCATCGAGCTCGCGAAGGCCAAGCTCGAGGAGGCGCGCGCGCAGATCGCCGCAGGCAAGAAGAAGTTCGCCGACGTCGCGAAGGAGCTCGCGACCAACGAGACCGAGCGCGCCAACGGCGGGGACATGGGCTGGCGCAACTTCGAGAACACGCAGCTCGGTGACAAGGCCGTCAACGACGCGGTCAAGGGTCCGGACGGCAAGGGCTTGAAGGTCGGCGACATGACGCCGGTCACCACGACCGATGCCGGTGTCTACCTCGTGATCGTCGAAGGCACGCGTGGCGCTGACAAGGCGCCGCTGACCTACGATCAGGTGAAGCACGAGATCGCGGCCGAGCTCGCGCGCGACACCTGGAGCAAGGAAGCGGCGAAGCGCGACGCGATCAGCGCGCTCGAGAAGGTCGCCGCAGGCAAGGCGCTCTCGCAGACGTTCGAGCCCGACTCCGCCGGCAAGCCAAACGGGCTGTCACCGGATCTCGAGAAGATCCTGAACGATCCGAACATGACGCCGGAGCAGAAGCAGCAGCTGTTCGAGCAGCTTCGGAAGCTGAACACCGGCGGCCCGACCGGCGCGATCGAGTGGGAGAGCAAGGACATCCCGGCCGCATGGAAGGCTGGCGACGACGATCCCGCTGGCTCGGCGGCCAAGCCCGCCGCTGGCTCCGCGGTCAAGCCTGCCGCTGGCTCGGCGGCCAAGCCCGCCGCTGGCTCCCCGGCCCAGCCTGCCGCTGGCTCCGCGGTCAAGCCTGCCGCTGGCTCAGCCGTGGCGCCGACTGCCGGTGGTGGCAGTGCCGGATCTGCTGCCCCGACGCAGGCCACGCCCCCGACGGGTGCGCCCGCGACGCCGCCGCTCAGTCTGACGCCGTCAAAGGACGTGCTGCCGGCGTTCGGCACCGTGCAGCTGCCGAAGGTGCACCGCCACGGTCCATATCCACGCGTCGCCCAGCTCCCGGCCGCCGGCAAGGACGGCACGGTCGCGCTGTTCGAGGAGCTCGTCGTCGGCAAGGCGCCGACGCGGATCTACGAGTCCGACGGCTCGTACTCGGTGCTCGAGGTGATCGCGAAGGGCGAGCCCAAGGTCGCCGACTTCGACAAGGAGGCCGCGCGTCACGTCGCCGACCTGCGTCAGGCGCGAGCGTCTGCCGCCTTGCTCGACTGGGCGAAGAAGCGCTGCGAGGAGCTCAAGAAGGACGACAAGATCAAGCCGGCGACCCGCTACATCCGCGAGGTCGGCGACGACGGCAAGGCCGTCCAGAGCTACCAGCCGTGCGCGAACTACGCGCGCCGCGGCCGCTGACCGACGGGCGGCGTTAACCCGGTCGTATCGTCGCGCGACGGATACGTGGGCGCGGCCGGTGCCCGCATCCCAGCGCGAGCGGCACGATCGAGAGGGCGATCCTCCTCACGGATCGTAATACGACGCTTCTCGACGAGAAAGTCCGCTGATTTTTCGGTAATTTGACGTCGTGCTCGATGGGTGGGGATCCAGCCCGACCGGCCCGCGGCGACTCCCGTTCACGTTCGAGGTGATCGGTGGTGCGGGCCGGCTCGCGCTCGCCGAGCTGACGGTGGGCCCGCTCGCGATCGAGAAGCTCGAGCTCGAGGTCACCGAGCTCGGCACCGATCCGGGCAGCCAGGTCGCGGAGCGATTCCAGCGCAGACGCACGGCTGCGCGCGCTGGCGGTGCGGCTGTCGACCTCCGCGCTCGAGGAGCGGATCGAATCCATCCGCAAGCACCTCGCGGGGCTCGGCATCACGCAGCTGGCCGCACGCATCAACGATGGCTTCATCTCGGTACGTGCGCGCGCCGCCGATGGGCTCGCCGCCGCAGATCTCAGCTTCCGCATCCAGCTCGTCAGCGCCGGGCCGCACCTGCGCGCGCTCGCCAGCACGATCCGCGTGCACGGCCATCTGCCGACGCCGGGCCCCGCGATCGCGGATCGGATCCTGACCACGCTCCTCGGCGCGACCGACGCACCTGGCGTCGCCGAGCGCCCCCACGCGCGAGGCCTGTGTGACGTCGAGATCGACCTCGTGGGCGCCCTGCTCTGGCACCTGATGCCGCCGAGTGGCTGGCGCTTGCCAGCGGTCGCCGCGATCGAGCTGACCACCGTCAAGATCGGCCGCGGCACGATCGAGATCGCGTATGGACCGGCCGGCACGCGCAGCGGGGCTCGGGGTGCGGCCGTCGACCCATCAGCTCGCGGCCGCGCACGCCTCATGCACTCGGTCGATCACCAGCTCCGCGGCGGTCACCTCGAGGAGGCGATGCGCGGCTATCGCGCGCTGCTGGCGTCGAACGGGCCCGATCAGCCGCTCCTGCTCGAGCGGATCCTCGCGCTCGCAGCACCGCGATCGGCGTGGTTCTTTGATGGAATCGAGCTCGCGCGCCAGGCGCTTGGTCGCTGGCCGAGCTTTCCACCGGCCCACGCGGCGCTCGCGTCGATCACGCTCGCGCAAGGAGACGCGCGCGAGGCCGCCGGTCACCTGATGCAGCTCGCGCAGCTCGCGAGTGCCGACGGCGACGACGATCAGGCCGCGCTCGCCGCGCTCGCGGGTGCGCGGCTCCTGCGCGTGCTCGATCCCAAGGCCGCGACGCAGCTCTACCAGCTCGCGCTCGAGCACGATCCCGGATCGACCGAAGCCGCGGACTCGCTGGTCGACCGGCTCGCCGACGAACAGCGCTGGCCCGAGCTGGTCCGGCTTGTTCGCGCGCGCGCCGTCACCGCCGAGCCCGCGCGAGCGGTCCAGCTCCGGCTGCGGCTCGCCGACGTCCTGGTGCATCGCCTCGGCGATCCAGCGGGCGCGCAACAGGAGCTCGCGGCCGCGCGGTTGATCTTCCCGACGACCCCTCCGTGCACGAGATGACGGCGACCATCCTGGCGTCCAGCGATCCGGTTGCGGCGATCCAGGCGTGGCGCGAGGTCGCGCGACTCGCGGAAGCCCGCGGCGATCATCGGACGTGCGGGCGCGCGTGGGCGACGCTCGGCGACTTGCTCGGTGGCGCAGCGGCGGAGGATGCGTGGCGGCGCGCGCTCGAGCTCGACCCGCTGCAGGCGGATGCGCTCGTCGGACTCGCGGGTGCCGCTGCGTCACGTGGGGATCACGCGCCCGCCGCGGAGCTCTACGAGCGGTTGCGCGGTCTCGGGCTCGCGCAGCACGTCGCCTCGCAGTACGAGCTGCGGCTCGCGCGCTCGCTGGTCACGCTCGGACGCACCGACGAGGCGCGCGCCAGTCTCCGCCGCGCCACGGTCGCCGGTGGCGAGACCGCCGCCGAGGCGCACGCCGTGCTGGCCGAGATCGCCGAGGCAACGTCCGATCGCGAGCACGCCGCGGCCGAGCTCGACACCGCGATCTCCGCGCTCGTCGAGCTCGCGCGCGGTGACACGAACGAGCGCCTGTACACGCGGGCCGCGCAGCTCGCGATCGCGCGGGCGACGCTGTTCGATCGCACCGGCCAGGCCGCCGCGGCCTCCGCCGACTGGCAGCGCGCACATCATCTCGCGCAGGACCACGCACCCGAGCTCGCGCGTGATGCCGCGCGCACGTTGCTCTCGCGCTCGCCTGGTGACGATGCGGCGTTCGACCGCCGGTGGATCGATGCCGTGCTCGCGACCCGGCCTCCCGCCGCCGAGCGCGCGACCCTCCTCGTGCAACGCGCCGCGATCCGTCGTCGCGAGCGGACGCCCGATCTCGCCGCCGCACTCGCCGATCTGCACGAAGCGCTGCAGGTGACCGAGGACATCGACGGCAGCGCCGACACGCGCCATCGCGCGTACCAGCTCGAGGCCGAGCTGCTCGCACAGAGCGGCGATCAACGCGCGCGCGCACAGGTGCTGGCCTCGATCGCGCGGATGGCCGAGCGTGCCGCCGATCGCGTCGAGGTCGAGACCGCCGCGACCGCCGCGTGGCTCGCAGCCGACGAGCCCGCGGCTGCGCTGCCGCACGGCGTGCGTGCTCACGACGAGATGGCCCGCCGGGCCGATGTCCCTCCCGCACTTCGCCGCGAGGTGCTGGTCACGCTCGGCGAGGCCGCCTGGCGCCAGCGCGCGTGGCCCGACGTGATCCGCGCCTACCAGGGCGTGATCGAGGATCCGGGGTCCGAGACGCCGCGCCTCGGCATGTTCCGCTACCGGCTCGCGGTCGCCGCCGATCGAGGCGGAGACTCGGCGCTCGCCCGCGCGACGCTCGCCCCGCTCGTCACCGATCTCGACGCCGCACGCGCCGTCAACCCCGAGCTTCGCGGTCAGGCGCTGCGGCTGTTCGCTGACCTGTCCGAGCGCGCCGGCGATCTTGCCGCCGCGGCCGCCGCGCTCGAGAGCTTCGCGGGACTCGCGGTCGAAAGCTCCACCACCGCACGTGCCGACGCGATGTATCGCGCCGGCGAGCTGTTCCGCCGCGCCGATCAGCCCGACGACGCGATCCGCTGTCTCGAGGCCGCGCTCAGGATCTCCGACACCCACCTGCCGGCACTCGACGCGCTCGAGGCCGCGTGGCGCGAGCGCGGCGACTTCGAGCGCGTCTCGGTGATCCTCGTCCGCAAGGTCGCAGCGACCTCGCGCCATCCCGCGCGCCAGAAGCCCCTGCTGTCGCGGCGCGGCGATCTGCCGTCGCAGCTCGGCCGTCCCGATGTCGCGCTTGCCACTCACCAGCGCGCGCTCGAGATCGATCCCACGTGGCGCCCGTCGCTACGCTACGTCACCGTGCGGCTGCGCGACGCCGGCCAGGTCGTGGCGGCGGCAGGCGGCCTCGCCCAGCTCGCCGGCGAGCTCCCGAACGACGCCGGTGTCGATCTCGCCGTCGTCGCGCGCGAGCGCCAGATCGCGGCGATCGCGCTCGCGGAGCTGGTGCTCTCCGTCGACCCCGGCCACCTCGACGCGGTCCGCGAGGTCGCGATGCCCGCGCTCGAGCGTGCGGCGCTCGACAGCCAGACCCGCAAGCCGGGAGATCTGGGTGCGACCGACCTCCTGCTCGGCGCTACCGAGATCGCCGACGCGATGGGCCGCCTGCGCGGCGAAGCCCCGCGCCGCGCGGCCCCCCGTGCCGAGGACGAGACCGACGGCGAGACCGAAAATACGCAGTCGGGAAAGTCGTCGACGCCGCTCGGCACCGCCCTGTCGCTGCGCGATGCGGCGACTCGCGCTCGTGCGGCCGGCAAGCTCGATGACGCGCTCGCCACGCTCGAGACTGCGAACCACGTCAGCCCCGGCGATCAGCACGTGCTGCGCGAGCTGGTCGAGCTCGCGACGCTGACCTACGATCACGACGCCGCCGCGAGTCACCTCGCCGCCCTCGCCGCCCTGCTGTCGGGCGCACGCCGTGGCGATGCGCTCCTCGAGCTCGCCGACATCTACTACGACAAGCTCGAGGATGCGCCGCGCGGTCGCGAGGCCATGCGCGCCGCCGCGCTCGCCTTTGGCTCCGGCGCTCGCCGCGATACCACGCTCCGCATGCTCGCCAATGAGGCCAGCTCGCACCTCGCGTGGAACGTCTCGGTCGACGCGCTCGGCCAGATCGCGCGCAATCGACGCTCGACCTCTGACATCGTCAACCTTGCCACCGCCCTCGTCCGCGCCGGCCGCGATGCCGACGCGATCTCGATGCTCGAGGATGCGAGCAAGCACCATCAGGTCGAGGACGGCGTCGAGCTGCTCGCCAGCCTCCGGCTCGAGGCGCTTCGCAAGTCCGAGCTCGCCAGCGTGCTCGAGAAGGCCGCCGCCCATCAGGCCAGCGCGCGCGAGGCCGCCGACCTGCGCGCCGAAGCTGCCGAGCTGCGCGAGTCGGTCGGGCGCGCCGGCAAGCTACGCACCAAGACCGACCAGCAGTGGCCGTCTCGCACCACCTCGCCCGGCGTCGCATCCGAGCTGCGCCAGCCGTCCAGACCGACCCCGCTGCCGACCGGCGCGGAGCTCGACAACGTGCCCGAGGTGTTCGAGGCGCGCGAGACGAACCGACTTGCGGTGGTCGCGATCGGAGACGCCGACGTGCCCGAGGTGTTCGAGGCGCGCGAGACGACGCGGCTCCCGCTGGCTGCACCTGCGAGCGGTGCGGTCGTGATTGACGACGGTGCGGCGACCGCATCGCGCGACGATGGCCCGCGTGACATCGCGAGCGATGATGCCTCGGCCGGTGGATCCGGAGACACGGTCGCGATCGGCGACACGGTCGCGATCGGTGACTCCGTCGCGAGCGGCACCGTCGAGCCGGTCGACGCGGTTCCGACGATCAGCGGCGCGCCTTCGACGACCGAGCGCGGCGTCGGCGGTGCACGCGGCGGGGCAACCAGCACCGAGCCTGGACCGTTGTTCGAACCGCAGGGCACGGCCGCTGACGTTCCCCCCGCGGCCGAACACCGCCCAGCGACCGCGACCGAGCCGTCACCCGAGCCGCTCGCATCGACCGAGGCCGCTGCACCGCTGGCCGACGAGCTCTCCGCGCCCCCACGCACCAAGACCTGGCCCGGCACCGGTACCCTGGACAAGCCACCGGCGCTCGAAGGGACCGAGTCGACGACGAAGGACGTCTCTGATCCCGCGGTGCCGACGACCGAGCCGACGACCGTGCCGACGCCCGAGCCGACGCCCGAGCCCATGCCCGAGCGCACGCGCGAGCCGTCGAGCCCGCCCTCGCTCGCGCGCATCAAGCTGGTGACGCGCGAGCTGCCGACCGACGCGGCGCGATCTGGACGCACCGCGGAGCCGAGCGATCCAACACAGGGCGAGGGTAGAGCGTCGGAGCCGCCGACCCGTGTCCCGATCGTCAAGGATTCGCAGAGTGAGGACGAGGCGGGCTGGGTCTCGGTGTCGAACCCGCGGATCAAGTCGGGCCCGATCAAGGTGCCAGTCCTCGAGCCCGAGCCCGAGCCCAACGTCCGGCCCTCGGTCATCATCTCGGGGACACCCGCCGAGCAGGCAGCCGCGTTCGTGCTCGCGGCGATGAGTGCCGACCGCGATCGGCTGATCGCAGCGTATCGCGAGCATCCCGACGATCCGTCGCTGCTCGGCGCCGTGCTCGCGCACCTCGGCGATCGCGAGCCCGGATTGCGACTCGAGCTACTCGAGAATGCGGCGCTCACGGGGACTGGCCGCACGGCAGCGATCGCGCTGCACGAGCTCGGCCTGATCGCGCGCGAGGCTCGCGATCCGATGCGTGCGACCGCGCTGTGGACGCGCGCGCACACGATCGACGCGAGCTACCCGCCCCTGTGGATGCCGCTGGCAGATGCGCTCGCGGCGAGCGACGAGCTCGCCACCGCACGCGAGCTCTACGAGCGCGTCGCCGGATCCGATCACTACGATGTCACGCGGCGTGCGTTCGCCGCCGATCGTGCGGAGGCGCTCGGGCACGACGAGGCGGTGGTGTCGGGCGTGATCCGTCCCAGGGCCGAGGTGCTGCTGGAGAAGGCCCGCGCTGCATCGGGAGAGAATCTGCGCCGCGCGATCGAGCTCGCCGAGGAAGCCGCGATCGCGGACGGCTCGGAGGCCGACGCCCTCGAGCTGCTCGAGCGGCTGTATCTCGAGACCGGAGACGTGACGGCGGCATCGGAGGCGATCGGGCGCCAGCTCGTGCTCGAACAGCAGCCGGACCGCCGCTCGCTGCTGTGGCGGCGACGCGCGAAGCTGTATCGCGACACGATGGGGCGAGATGCCGAGGCGTATCGCTGCCTCAAGGAGGCGCACGCCTGCTCGCCGGCAGATCCCGAGATCTCGTATCAGCTGCGCACGGCCGCGATGGTGCGTGGCGAGTGGGCGCTCGCGGCGTCGCTCCTGTATCGCGAGATCGCGTCCGCGACGAGCCCACGCGAGCGCGGCGCGCTGCACCTCGAGCTCGCGCTGATCTACGAGGAGCGGCTCGATGATGTCGCGCAGGCGCAGGTCAACTACGAGCAGGCGCTGGCGTTCGATCCGTCGATCCCCGCGGCCAAGTTACCGCTCGCGCGACGCTACGAGGCGATCGGTCGATTCGCAGATGCGGCTCGGCTGTTCGAGGAAGCGGCGGCCACCGCGCGCCCCGCCGATCGCGCGGCGTTGCTGGATGCAGCGGCAAAGGCGCGCACCGACGCAGCCGAGCGCAAGAGCAAGGACAACCACGACGACCTCGCGGCGCAACTCGACCGCGCCGAGGCGGTCGGGGATCTCGATGCGGCGCTCGATCTCGCGCACCAGCTGTGGCGGCTTCAGCCTGGGAATGCGGGCGCGGTTCGCGTGCTGGCGAACGTGCCCCGGAGCTCCGGCGATCTCGCGGCGCTGAGCGACCTGACCACGGTGCGCGCGAG
>JBBJLY010000208.1:0-15139 GCA_037720695.1 Kofleriaceae bacterium
CGGCCGTCAGGCTCTCGACCGCATACGAGCCGGCGAACGGGTCGATGAAGTCGGCGACGCCGGACTCGTGGCCGATCACCTGCTGGGTGCGGAGCGCGATCCGCGCGGCCTCCTCGGTCGGCAAGCCGAGCGCCTCGTCGTACGAGTTGGTGTGCAGCGACTGCGTCCCGCCGAGCACGGCGGCGAGCGCCTGGATCGTCACGCGCACCACGTTGACCAGCGGCTGCTGGGCCTGCAGCGTCACGCCGGCGGTCTGGGTATGGAACCGCAGCATCTGGCTCTTCGGATTCTTCGCGCCGAACCGGTCGCGCATGATGCCCGCCCACAGCGAGCGCGCGGCTCGAAACTTCGCGACCTCCTCGATGAAGTTGTTGTGGACGTTGAAGAAGAACGACAGCCGCGGCGCGAAGTCGTCGACATCGAGCCCGGCGGCGAGCGCGGCCTCGACGTACGCGACGCCATCTGCGAGCGTGAATGCGACCTCCTGCACCGCGTCCGAGCCGGCCTCGCGGATGTGGTAGCCGCTGATCGATACCGTGTTCCACTGCGGCACCTCGCGGCTGCAGTACGTGAACGTGTCGGTGATGAGTCGCATCGATCCCGCCGGCGGATAGATGTACGTGCCGCGCGCGATGTACTCCTTGAGGATGTCGTTCTGGATCGTGCCGCGGAGTGCGCTCGCCGGCGTGCCTTGCTCCTCGCCGACCGCGATGTAGAGCGCCAGCAGGGTCGCGGCGGTCGCGTTGATCGTCATCGACGTCGAGACGTCGGCGAGCGGGATGCCATCGAACAGCACCCGCATGTCCTCGAGCGAGTCGATCGCGACCCCGACCCGGCCGACCTCGCCATGTGCCATCGGGTGATCGGAGTCGCGGCCCATCTGCGTCGGGAGATCGAACGCGACCGACAGCCCCTTGCCGCCCTGCGCGAGCAGGTACTTGTAGCGGCGGTTCGACTCGGCGGCGGTGCCGAAGCCCGCGTACTGGCGCATCGTCCACAGCTGGCCGCGATACATCATCGGCTGGACGCCGCGCGTGAACGGGAACGTGCCCGGCGGAGGTGCCGGCTCGGCGGGCGCATCGGCCGGCTGGTAGGCGCCTGTGATCTCGAGGTCCGCGTCGGTGGCGAACCTGGCCTTGCGGAGCTTGGGGGCGCGCTTGTCACTCACGAGCCGTGTGTAGCAGAGATCGATCCTCCGGTATCATCACCAGCGTGCCGCGCATCCGCACGTACGCGATCATCTGCTTCGTCGTCGCCGTGGCGCTGGTCGGCGTCCTGGTCGGGACACGCTCGACCATCGTCGATGGCCGCGTGATGGCCGGGTACCTGCGGGCGAGCGCACCGGTCGAGCGCTGCTCGGATGCCGAGCTGACCCCGCGCGGCGCGGTGTTTCACTGCACGATCACGGGGTCGGACGCGTCGCACCAGCGCAGCTACTTCATGGACCGCGACGGCCGGATCTACGACGGCGGCAACTCGCTCCTCGAGTGAGGGGTTCGTGATATGAGGATGCCGGTATGCCGAACTACTCGAAGCTGCACGATCTCATCAGTCATCGCGTGACCATCGAGTACGACACCGGAGCGCGGATCACCGGCTACCTGGCGTCGTGTCAGCCGAGCGCCGGACCGGTCGAGTTCGCGGTGCTCTCCGAAGCCAAGCTGATCGATTCGCAGGGCCGGATCCTGCGCGAGCAGAGCGAGCTGACCGTGTGTCCAAACATGGTGACGTCGATCGTGCTGGACGAAGGCCCGCGCGGCCGCGATCCCACTGGCACGCTGAAGAAGACCTGAGCTGCTACAGGCCGCGCGCGCCGCCGAATCGGGCGATCAGCACGTCATCGTGCTCGTCGGCGTAGGTCGTGACCCGCCGGATCAGCTCGAGCACCTCGCTCTTGTCGAGGTCGAGCGTCGAGCGCTCGCCGACCAGCAGCACCTGATCGCCCTCGATCGCGAATGCGGCGCCGCACAGCCCGGCATTGAGGTCGAGCAAGTGGGCGTAGAGCGACGCGCGGTCGACCTTGTCATCGACCGTCATCACGTTCGAGCACACGCGGAGATGGGTGAACTCGCTGCGATGGATCACCGCGACGCGCGTGACCGCCGAGCCCTTCAGGATCTTCCACGCGTGGATCGCCGTTGGATCCTTGGTCTTGCTGTCCGGGCTGGGCGCGGCGAGCTCGAGGAGGGCCGCCTCGACAAGTGCGACCGTGGAGGCGAGGTTGGTCTCGCGCTGGTTGGCGAACAGGGGCGAGCTCACGAGCCGTACGATACCTCGGATCCGCTATGGTCTGGCCGATGAGGGAGGACGGTCCGGACGACGAATCGGCAGCTCCTCTACCGGAGGCACCGAGGCACCACCTGCCGCCCGGGACTGGCCGAGGCCGACCCACCGCCTGCGCCCGCGACACCGGACAAGTCCGGTCCCGGCGCAGGCTCCTGCTCGCCGGTGCGGGCGTGGTCGCGCTCGTGGTCGCTCTGCTCGTCGGGCGCCAGCTCCAGCCCCCGAACGCGCCGGTCGGCGGCGGGTCGGGCGCTGCGGGCAAGGCCGCGCTTCGTGCCGGCGACGGTCCCAGGCTCCCCGGCGACGCCACCGGGACGCGGCTGACCGGCGTGATCGTCGACGGTACCGGCGCGCCGGTCGTCGGCGCCGAGGTCAGCTGCGAGCTCGAGCGCGGCGTGGTCGTCGCGCGCTCGCGACGACGCCGGCGCCACCGGCGGCGGGATCGGGCAGCGTCGTGGTCGTCGTCGCGCCGGTCACGGGCAGCGATGGCAGGTTTGTCCTCGGCGGGCTGGTCTCGGGTCGCTACCGGATCCGCGTCACCGGTCCGGGCTGTTGCCGGCCGAGGTCCGCTACGTGCCGGTCCCGTCCGACGATAGCCGCATCGTCGTCGCGCGCCGGGTCCGGATCGACGGTGTCGTCGTCGATGGTGTGCACAAGGTCGCGAACGCCGTGGTCGGGTTGCGCGGCGACGCGATCGGCGGCGCGATCGAGACCCGCACCGACTCGCACGGTGCGTTCAGCTTTCCGGAGCTGCCCGAGGGCCGCTACCAGCTGTACGCGTGGCGCGAGGCGCTCGCGGCGCGTGCGATGCGGCTAAACCGGCTCGGCGCTGGACCGTTCCCTCCGATCGAGCTCCGGCTCGAGACCGCGTCGATCGTCGTCGGGCGCGTGATCGATCGCGATGAGGGCACCGGGGTCGTCGCGGCGGTCGAGCTGCGGCCCAGCGGCGACGACCAGGCGCCGCGCTACGCGCGCAGTGGCGCGGACGGCGTGTTCAGGATCGAGGCGTGCCGAGCGGACGCTGGATCGCGGACGCGTTCTCGCCGGGCTACACCAGCCCTGGTGGCGTCGAGCTCGATGCGGGCAAGGGGGTACCGGAGCTCTCGCTCGCGCGCGGCGCGACGATCGAGGGCCGGGTGCTCGATGCCGAGGGCCGGCCGATCGCCGGTGCGGCGGTGCGCGCGCTCGGCGCAGGGGTGGGTGCGAACGAGCTCTCCGCGGCGGTCGATCAGGATCGCCTGCGCCGGTTCAGTGGCCGGATCGCGGCGCCGATGCCGACCGTGTTCGCCGGTTCGACCGCGGATCCACAGCTGCTGCCGCGCGGTGAGCTCGGCGTGCTGGTCGGCCCGATCCCCCCGATCCCGCCGCCGGGGACCCAGGTCGCCCGGCCGGCGACGATCGATCCCACGGCAGCCGTGCTCGCCGGCGAGCCGGCACCACTCGCGATCGATCCAGCGCGTGCCTCGATCTGGCTCACCGGGCCGGACGGGCGCTATCGCATCGGCGGCGTGCCGAAGGGCAAGGTCACCGCGCTCGCCCAGGCCGACGGCTTCGCCGAGGGCCGCTCGATGCAGATCGCGGTCGACCTCGGCCAGCTGGTCGGCGACGTCGACATCCTGCTCTCGGCCGGCACGATCCTCGTCGGCAAGGTGACGGACCAGCACGGCGTCCCCGTGCTGGGTGCGCAGATCACGGCGAAGCCGACGGTCGGCCTCGTGCTCGATGCGTTCGCGGACGATACCGGCAGCTACCGGCTCGGTCCGGTGTCGGGCGCGGTCGAGCTGATCGCGAGCGCGTACGGTCACGGCGAGGCGCGCCGCACGATCGAGATCGTGGCCATGCGCGGCCCCACCGCGGAGCGCCGTGAGGACCTCGTGCTCGCGGTCGCAGACGCGATCCTCGCCGGCACGCTCGACGACGCCGGTGGGGCACCGGTCCCGGCAGCGACGATCGAGGTCGTCGCTGGCGCGGCCGAGGGCCGGCGTGCGGTGGTCGCGGCCGACGGCACGTTCGCGCTCGATCACCTGCCAGCCGGCCCGCTGCGGATCCGCGTCACCCATCCCGACTACCCGCCGGCCGAGCTGGATGCGACCGCGGAGTCCGGCACGCCCGCGAAGGTCCGGTTGAAGCTCGCGTTCGGCGGCGCGGTCGAGGGCGTGCTGCTCGATAACGGCGGCACGCCGGTGGCCGGCATCCCGATCAGTGGTGACGGCCCGGGCAACGCGACCGCCGAGACCACGAGTGGCCCGCGCGGCCAGTGGAAGCTCGGGCCGCTGTTACCCGGGCGGTGGAAGCTGGCGGTCGATGTGCCGGGCTTCCTGTCCGCGACCCAGGAGCTCGACGTCACCGCCGCCCGTGCACCAGGCGCGACCTCGGTGCGTGACGTCCGGATCGATCTCGCACGCGGCGCGCTGGTCGGCGGGACCGTTCGCGACGGTCGCGGTCAGCGGGTCGTGGGCGCGCGCATCATGGTGCAGCGTGCCGATGGCACCGGTCCCGTGGTCGAGGGGCTGAGCGATTCGTCGGGCGAGTTTCGCGTCCGCGATTGCCCGACCGGCGAGCTCTCGGTGCGCGCGCAGCACGGCGACGCCAGCGGCTCGGTGCGCACCACGGTGCGGCCAGGGACGGAGGTCCTGAGCCTGTCGCTCGAGGTCCGCTAGCCGCAATGCCAGTCGGGTAAGCCGCTCAGGGCAAGGGCAAGGGCAAGGGCAAGGGTAACGGCATCAGAAGCCGCAGCCGCATCAGCAGCCGCATCAGCAGCCGCATCAGGAACGGCAACGGCAGCGGCATCGGGCATCAGCAACGGCATCAGCAACGGCAACGGCAACGGCAACGGGTTGCTGGCCTCGGTCTGGCGCTCTCGCCTTGCGGTCAGCGCGCACCGGACCGTGCCGAGCGCCACGACGTCGTGCATCAGCGTAGGACCGCCGCACGGTTGCACGCACGAGCCGAACGCGACCGGTCGGGAGCGCGCTCGTCACGCTCCGTGCGCGCTTGCCCGCTTCGGGCGAGAGAGCGCCAGACCTCGGGAAGGCCCGGGTGCTTGGGGTCCTCGACACAACCGACCAAGGAGAACGCCACCATGTTGATCGCGTACACCGTTTCCGTCGAACTGATCTCCGAGCTCCGCCCCCTCGTCGCAGCCGTCACGATTCACACCTCGCCGACCAGCTCCGGCGCGCCGCCACGAACACCGTCGCCAACCTCGCCGAAGGCCAGCGGCGCAACGGCGGCAACAAGAACCGTGCGTTCGAGAACGCGCATGGCGAAGCCCGCGAGGTCCTCGGCTGCCTCGATACCGCGAGGGCGTGGGGATACATCGTCGACGACGAGTCCGCGCGCGTGACGCTGGATCGGTTGCTCGCCCTGTGCTGGGGACTGACGCACTCCAAGCACGAGCGTCCCGCGAGGCGCATCGCCTCGCCCGCGGGCGGATGACCTCAGCTCGCCTGTGGCTTCGCCCCGGTGCGCCTGACAGGCTGCAACTTGGGTGAGCTCGTTAGCCTCCACAGCAGGGCAAGCAAACGATCCAGGAGCGCGCGCTCCTCGGTCGCCTGCGTGAGATCGCCCCACGCCTCCGCCACGTCGAGCGCGGCCTTGACCTCGTGCGCGCTGCCCTGCGCGATCTTGTAGTGACGGAGCTTGTTGCCGTTGTCGAACCGCTGCCCCTCGGCGAGGTTCAGCACCACGCTCGAGGCAGCCCGCCGCAGCTGGTCGGCGAGATCGTGATCCACGCGCTGAATCACGGGGACCAACTCGCGCAAACGGACCACGAGCTGCTTCGCGAGTTCGTAGGTATCAAACACGTTCAGGTTCTCCTCAGGTGATGGTTCGAGGCCCCCAAGCACCTCGGCCCTCCCGAGGTCTGGCGCGCGCAGGCCCGCAAGGCGAGAGCGCCAGACCGAGAGCAACGCGCCCGCACGCGTCGGCGAGCAGCAGGCGAACGGCTAACGCCTCCGGACCGGAGCCCGGATCCCGATCGACTAACGGCTAACGTCGCCGGGTTCGGACGCCGATCCAGCTAGCCGGCTAGCCGCGGCCGCGCCGCAGCCGGCCGATGTCGATGATCATGGTCGGCGCCGAGTGCAGCTCCTCGTCGTAGATCGGCGCGGGCTGACGGGTCGCCGTGCGAGCGCGCGGCGGGGGAGGCGGGGGCGGCTGCGTGCGATTGCGCGGGCGCGACGTCGGTCGTGCTTCGACCCGCGGCGGCGGAGGTGGCAGCGCATGGCGGCCACGATCCTCGAGGATCATCGTGTTCTGGCCGTGGATGTCCTCGTGCCTCGCGACCTTCGGCATCGTCGTGAAGTTCGACTCGCTCGAGAAGTCGGCGGACGCGGCGACGATCGAGACCGAGGTCGGCTTCGGCTGGAACGGCACCTCGGGCGGCTCGAAGTCCTCGTCGCGCCCCATCAGGTTCTCGCCGACGTCGTCACTGACCTCGTCGGTCAGCACGAACTCCTCGAGCATTCGCAGCTCGCGCTCGATCTCCTGCGCGAACATCTTGCGGATGAAGCGCCCGAGGTGGCTGCGCGAGTAGTTCGGCATGAACTTGCGCAGGAAGGCGCGCAGATCACCCTCGACCTCGGCGGCGGTCTGGTACCGGTTGGCGCGGCTGCGGGTCAGGCATTTGTCCGCGATCGTCTCGAGCTCGTGCGGGATGCCCGGCGTGAGCTCGCTGACGGGCCGGTACTTCGCGTCGCGGACCTTGATCAGGAGGTCCATCTCGTTGGTCGCGGTGAACGGCGGGATCCGGGTCAGCATCTCGTCCAGGCACGAGCCGAGCGAGAACACGTCGCTGCGGTGGTCGAGCTTGCGGCCGAGCGCCTGCTCGGGGCTCATGTACTTGACCTTGCCCTTGATGACGCCCGTCTTGGTCGTCACGCGAGACAGCGTCGCCTTCGCGATGCCGAAGTCACACAGCTTCACCTCGCCGGAGTAGCTGCAGATGATGTTCGACGGCGAGACATCGCGATGGATGATGCGCAGCGGGCGGCCGCGGCTGTCGACGGCCGAGTGGGCGGCGTGCAGGGCCGAGCCGACCTCGGCTGCGATGTACGCGGCGTGCTCGGGCGGGATCGGCTTCTTCTTGGTGCGGCAGCGCTCGAGCACCGTACGCATGTCCTTGCCGTCGACATGCTCCATCGCGATGAAGTACTCGCCGTGCGCGCGCGCGAACTCGTAGACGCGCGCGATGCTCCCGTGCCGCAGCACGCTGGCGATCTTCGCTTCGTCGACCAGCATCTGGATGAAGTCGTCGTCCTCGGCGAGGTGCGCGAGCACGCGCTTGACCGCGACCAGGTGCGGCGTGCCGTTCGCGTCGAACGTCTTCGCGCGGTAGATCTCCGCCATGCCTCCGAACGCGATGCGATCGAGGAGGTGGTAGCGCCCGAGCTGTTGAGCTCTTCTCACCGAAGGCACAAGGGTAGCGTGGCGCATCGTCGTCTCGTAAGGGGTACATGTCGCACCGCGTGCGATCTGTCCGAGATCCGCTATCATGCGGGTCATGCTTCGCCTCGCCGCCGTTGCCGCATTGCTCCTCGCTGGTTGCTCCAAGTCCGCGACGAACCAGGAGGGCGGGACCCGCCAGCCCGCCACGGACGGCGAGAAGGGCACGATGGCGAAGCCGCTGGGCACGGTCGCCGTGCCGGGTGGCGAGCCGATCGCTGGCGCACCCATGACCGAAGGCGCGCAGGCCAAGGCGGGTGATGACCTGTTCCGGCTCAAGCCAGATGAGGGCACGCTGACGATCGAAGTCCCCGATGCCAAGGCCGGCGCGGAGGTGACCGCGAAGGTGATCGTCACCCCTGGCGCGAAGTACAAGGTCAACGTCGAGTTCCCGACCAAGCTGACGCTGGAGAGCACGACAGGCGTGACGTTCGCGAAGGCCGAGATGAAGGCCGGCGGGGCCAGCAAGGCCAAGGGCGACGCGGACCAGTTCGATGAGAAGCAGCTGACGTTCGCCGTCAAGCTGACCCCGTCGCAGACCGGGAGCTACACGATCAACGGCAGCTTCAAGTTCGCGGTCTGTGACAAGGACCAGTGCCTGGCAAAGAAGGAACCGATCGCGATTCAAGTCGCGGCCAAGTAGGCGGTGCTAACTTCAACCCGATGGCTGTCGAGACCGCCGGGAATGTGAAGGATCTGATCGGCGGGCTCGGGACCGCCGTGCGCGATGACTTCACGCGCAACCGTCGCGTGCTGTCGTTCGCGGAGTACCTCGCGCTGGTCGTGGCCGAGCCGCAACGCCAGCTCCGCGCGTCGACCGAGTACATCGTCGACTGCATGGACCACTACGGGATGTCCGACGTCGCGTATCCGTGGGGCAAGGTCCGCCGGTTTCACCTGTTCGACGCGCCGTGGGCCGGTGGCGAGGATCAGCTGTTCGGTCAGGAGCACGTCCAGAACGCGGTCTACCGGACGCTGCGCAGCTTCGTGCAGGACGGTCGGCCCAACAAGCTGATCCTGCTGCATGGCCCCAATGGCTCCGCGAAGTCGACGTTCATCCGGTGCCTGGGCCGCGGGCTCGAGCACTACTCCACGCTCGACGAGGGCGCGCTGTATCGGTTCTCGTGGATCTTCCCCGCGCAGAAGCACACGCGCGGCGGCATCGGGTTCGGCGGCAACGCCGAGCAGCCAACCGAGACGCTCGAGTCGTTCGCGTTCCTCCCCGACGACGTGATCGACGCGCGGATCGGCGACGAGCTGCGCGATCATCCGCTGCTGCTGATCCCGATCGAGGAGCGCCAGAAGCTGATCGAGCAGCTCCGCGTCGGCAGCGAGAAGGTCGCGATCAGCGACTACCTGCGTGGCGGCTCGCTGTCGCCCAAGAACCGCGCGATCTACGACGCGCTACTCGCCAGCTATCACGGCGACTTCATCCAGGTGATGCGTCACATCCGGATCGAGCGGTTCGAGATCTCGCATCGCTATCGGACCGGCTGGGTGACCGTCGAGCCGCAGCTCTCGGTCGACGCGACGGAGCGCCAGGTCACCGCGGACCGCACCCTCGCGTCGCTGCCGCCGTCCCTGCAATCGGTGTCGCTGTTCGAGTATGGCGGCGAGGTCGTCGGCGCCAATCGCGGCTTCATCGAATACGACGACCTGCTGAAGCGGCCGCTCGAGCACTACAAGTATCTGCTCACCACCGTCGAGCGCGCCGCGCTGTCGCTGACCAGCTCGACGCTGTTCCTCGATCTCGCGTTCATCGGCAGCTCCAACGACATCCACCTCGCGGCGTTCCGCGAGATCCCGGACTTCCAGAGCTTCAAGGGCCGGATCGAGCTCGTGCGCGTGCCCTTCATCCTCGATGTTCGCCACGAGGAGGCGCTGTATCGCGAGCGCCTGCGCGAGGCCGCCGGGACGCGCCACGTCGCGCCCCACACGGCCTATGTCGCGGCGCTGTGGGCCGTGCTGTCGCGGATGCGCAAGCCGCAGGTCGAGCGCTACCCGGCCACGCTCGCCGAGGTGATCGGCAAGCTGTCGCCGCTCGACAAGGTGGAGCTCTACTCGACCGGTCAGGTGCCGCATGATCTGTCGCCAGATCGCGCGCGCGAGCTCGCGGCGCACATCAAGGAGCTGTGGCACGAGTCGGACACCTACCCGATCTATGAAGGCCGGGTCGGGGCGTCACCGCGCGAGATGCAGACCGTGCTGCTCGCCGCCGCGGGCGCCACTCGCTACAGCTACGTGTCGCCGCTGATCGTGCTCGACGAGATCGTGGAGCTTTGCAAGCAGGCCAGCCTGTACGAGTTCCTGCGCCAGGACGTCCAGCCCGGCGGCTACCACGATCACCGGAAGCTCGCCGACGTCGCGCGCGGCCGGCTGTTCGATCGGATCGATGACGAGGTGCGCGTCGCGGTCGGCCTGGTCGAGGAGTCCGAGTACAACCGCGTGTTCGAGCGCTACGTCAACCACGTGATGTACGGGCTCAAGAAGGAGAAGGTCCGCAATCAGTCGACCGGCCGGATGGAAGAGCCCGACGAGAACATGATGAAGGAGGTCGAGCGCACGCTCGAGATCTCAGGCCGGCCGGAGGACTTCCGCCAGAGCCTGATCGCGAAGATCGGCGCGTGGTCGCTCGACCATCGCGGCGAGAAGCCGGTGCTGTCGGAGATCTTCTCGGACCACCTGCGGAAGTTACGGGACGCGTACTTCGAGAAGCACCGCAAGACGATCGCGAAGGGGATCACCGATCTCGTCATGCTGGTCTCGGGCAACGAGGGCAGCCTCGGCGCGGACGCCAGGACGCGCGCCGAGAGCGGGCTCGCGGTGCTGATCGACAAGTTCGGCTACACGCGCGAGTCGGCCCGCGACCTCGTCGGCGCGCTCGCGTCGCTGCGGTACCGGCAGTAACACTCCCGGTGCGACCGTCACGGGGATCTGTGCCGCGTGTAGGTTGTGAGGGAATGCCGCAGTGTCCTTCGGTGATCTTGCGGCGGGCGCGCGCCACCACGTATCGTTCTCTCGGACCCATCGGTCATGCGGCGCATCGCTATCGCCTTCGCGTGCTGCGCGATCCTTCACGGGGTCGCTTCAGCCGAGCCGCGCATGCTGAAGGGTCCATACCTGCAGGACCTCGCGCCGACCTCGATCACGGTGATGTGGCAGCTCGAGTCGGCCGCCGCGGCCACACTCACGGTCGAGGGCCCGGGTGGCAAGCGCACGATCGCGGTCGAGTCCGCGCGGATCGCCGAGGCGCGGGTCGACGATCTCCAGCCGTCGAGCCGCTACCGGTACCGGGTCGAGGTCGGCAAGACCCACTGGGACGGCGAGGTCGCGACCGCGCCAGAGGTGGGCAAGCCCGTGCCGTTTTCGTTCATCGTCGTTGGCGATAGCCGCGGTGGCGTCGAGTCGCATCGCCGCGTCGTCGAGCGGATGTCACAGGAGGTGCCGGATTTCGTGCTCGGCACGGGGGACATGGTCGATGACGGCTCGCGCCAGGACCAGTGGCAGCAGTTCTTCGACGTCGAGAACCCGCTGTTTCGCAACAACGTCTACTTCCCGGCGGTTGGCAACCACGATCGCCAGGGCCGCGGCCGGACCGCCGACACGTACCGCGCCTACTTCTCGGTGCCCGAGAACGGCCACGAGACCGAGCGCTACTACGCGTTCACCTACGCGACCGCGCGGTTCGTGATCCTCGACTCCAACATCTATAGATTTGCGCTGACCGATCAAACATCGTGGCTCGATCGCGAGCTTGCCGCCGCGCGCAGCGATCCGTCGATCCACCATATCTTCGTCGTGATGCACCACCCGCCGTTCTCGGTGTCGCTGCACGGTGGCGCGCGCGATCTGCGCGAGCGCTGGACCCCGTTGTTCGAGCAGTACCAGGTCAGCGCGGTATTCTCCGGCCACGATCACGTCTACACGCGCGCCGAGCACGAGGGCGTGCGGTACTTCATCAGCGGAGGAGGTGGCGCGCCGCTGTATCCACTCCGCCCGCGCTCGAACCCGATCGATCTCGCCGCGGTGAAGAAGTTCGAGCGGGTGTTTCACTACCTCCGGGTCAACATCACGAGCGGCCGCATCGAGGTCACCGGCGTGCGGGCCGACGGCACCACGATCGAGACCACGGCCTGGCACGAGGGACCGCCCGCGGCGCCGGCTCCCGCCGCGCCGACCGCACGCGCCACCGGCGGACCTGCACCTGCCGTCGCGAACCGCCGGCGGACCGCACCCGCACCCGACGGCGGCTCGCTGACCTGGTTTGGCTTCGCCGGGGTCGGGCTCCTGCTGGTGGCCGCGCTCGTGGTCGTCAAGACGTTGCGGCGCTAGCCATGTCGACCGCCGGCATCGTGGTGATCGGCGACGAGATCTTGACCGGCAAGTTTGCCGACGAGAACGCCGCATACCTGATCGGCGAGCTGCGCGCGCTCGGGGTCGAGCTGCGGCGGATCACCGTGATCCCCGACGAGCTCGCCGATATCGCCGAGACCGTCACCAGATTTTCTGCTCGCTTCGATCACGTGTTCACATCCGGAGGCGTCGGTCCGACGCACGACGACCTCACGATGGAGGGGATCGCGAACGGCTTCGGCACGCGCGTCGTACGCCATCCCGATCTCGAGGCCAAGGTACGCGGCTACTGGGGCGACAAGCTCGCCGAACCAAACCTCCGGCTCGCGGATCTCCCCGAAGGTGCGGAGCTGGTCTATGGCTCGGGCGACGTCTGGCCGGTGGTCTGCTATCGCAACGTCTACATCCTGCCCGGCGTGCCGGCGCTGTTTCGGCGCAAGTTCGTCGAGATTCGCGACCGGTTCCGCGCCGAGCCGATGACCGTCGCCCGGGTCTACGTCGATGCCGACGAGGGCCAGATCGCCGGCGACCTCGACGCCGTGGTCGCCGCGTTCCCGGGCATCAAGCTCGGCTCGTACCCTCGATTCTCCGAGCGCGAGTTCCGCGTCATGCTGACGCTCGAAGGTCGCGCGACCGCAGATGTCACCGCCGCGCAGACGATGCTGATCGTCCGGCTCGGCGCGCGCGTCGTGCGGCACGATGCCCCCACGGTGGTCGGGACGGTCGTCGGGACTAGCGAGCCTGGGAAGCCAGCGCCCGGGTGATGTTCGCGCGGGCCGCCGCGTCGAGCAGCCCGTGGAAGTAGTCGCTGAGGAACATCCGCGGCCGCGCGAGGAGGCCGGCGAGGAACTTCTGACGACCCGCGCGGAACACGTCGGGCGGCAGGTGCGCGTACTCCTGCTCGATCGCCGCGTGATAGGCGTCGAACGTCAGCCGGGACGCGCCGAGGATCGCCGTATCGCAGTCGAGGAACAGCGCCGCGTCGTGATCGACCTCGCCGGGGATGAGCTTGTCGTGGCGGGCGGTGAGCAGGATCAGCTCCACGGCGCGCTCCGATGCGCCGTGCTCGCGCGCGACCTCCGCCGAGCGCGCCTCGTTCTGTCCGAGCGGTGCCTTCGGATCGTAGACGGCGTCGTGGAACAGCACCGCGTGATAGACGTCGACCGGCGCTTTCCAGCCGAGGTCGTCGGTCACGGCGTCGTACCAGTGCAGCACGTCGCCAATGTGCGAGGCGTCGTGGTAAGCGCGATGGGACTCGCCGTAGCGAGTGGCAAGCTCGTCGAGGAGCTCGGGCGCGAGATGGACCGGCGCGTGGCGACAGGTGAACACGCGACATTCTAGTCCAGCCCTGGTAATCGTAACCACCATGCCCGTCCAGCCGCGCACTCCGCCTGGTGTGCTCGAGCTCCTGCCACCGCAGCAGCTCGCCTTCCAGCGCATGCTCGACACGATCCGCCGCGGATTCGAGAGGTTCGGCTTCCTGCCGGTAGAGACTCCCGCGTTCGAGCTCGCGGACGTCCTGCTGACCAAGACCGGCGGCGAGACCGAGAAGCAGGTGTACTTCGTTCAGTCGACGGGCGCGCTCAAGGAGGGCAAGGCTCCGGAGCTCGCGTTGCGCTTCGATCTGACCGTCCCGCTCGCGCGCTATGTCGCCGAGCACGAGGGCAAGCTGAACTTCCCGTTCCGCCGCTACCAGATCCAGCGCGTGTATCGCGGCGAACGCAACCAGAAGGGCCGCTACCGCGAGTTCTATCAGTGCGACATCGACGTGGTCGGCAAGGACACGCTGCCGCTCGCGTACGATGCCGAGGTGCCGGCGGTGATCCACGGCATCTTCCAGGAGCTCGCGTTCGGCGCGTTCACGATCCGCGTCAACAACCGCAAGCTGCTGCGCGGGCTGCTCGAGAGCCTCGGCATCGAGGTCGCGCGGCACGCGGCGGTGCTGCACGAGGTCGATCGCCTGGGCAAGCAGGCGCGCGAGGAGATCGAGGCGCGGCTCTCCAGTGACGCCGTCGGGATCCCCGCGGCCACCGCCACCCGCTTGCTCGATACGCTGACCGTTGGTGTTGGCGACTCGCAGGCCACGCTGGCGATGCTGCGCGGGTTCGCAAATCCGACGCCGAGCTTCACCGAAGGCCTCGACGAGCTGAGCCGCGTCCACGAAGGGGCGCTCGCCCTCGGCATCCCGGAGCGCGCCTTCCAGATCGATCTGTCGATCGCGCGCGGGCTCGACTACTACACGGGCACGATCTACGAGACGTTCCTCGACGACCACGTGCGGCTCGGCAGCATCTGCTCCGGTGGTCGCTACGAGAACCTGGCCGGCCACTACACGAAGTCGAAGCTCCCCGGCGTCGGCATCTCGATCGGCGCGACCCGCCTGTTCTCGCAGCTGCTCGAGATGAACGTGATCGATGCAGCCCGGACCTCGGTCGCGCAGGCCATCATCCTGCGGCTCGAGCCGAGCCTCGGGACCGCCTACGCGAAGCTGGCGACCGAGCTCCGCGCGGCCGGCGTCAACGTCGAGGTCTATGGAGGCGACGACAAGTTCG
Organism: Kofleriaceae bacterium; assembly: GCA_037720695.1. Classification (GTDB taxonomy): domain Bacteria; phylum Myxococcota_A; class Polyangia; order Haliangiales; family Haliangiaceae; genus JABFXX01. The sequence goes on from JBBJLY010000208.1 coordinate 14,634, forward strand.
GCAAGCAGCTCAAGTACGCCGACAAGGGCCGCGTGCCGCTCGCGCTGATCCTCGGCGCTCCGGAGGCGGCGAGGGACATCGTCAAGATCAAGAACCTGCGCGTCGCGCCGGATGCGCCGGGCGGCAACGAGCACGAGATCCCACGGGCCGACGTCGTGGCGCGCGTGCAGTCACTGCTCGACGCGTAGCTGGCCCGAGGATCGACATGCGGCGAGCCCGCGCGCGCCATGCGATAGTCCCGCCATGGTGAATGGTCCGCCGTGCCCGACGTGTGGCACTCCGTTGCGGTGGTATCCCGATCACAATGCATGGGGCTGCGACCGCTGTCGCGTCATGCATCCGGTGCAGGGTGGATCGCAACCGGCCAGCCAGGTCCAGACCGCTCCCGCGCGGCCGTCGCAGCCGCAGCCCGGGCCCACGCCGCTCGCGTACGCGCCGCGCCCGCATCAATCACCGCCGCATCAGGCACCGCCGCATCAGGCACCGCCGCATCAGGCACCGCCGCA
>JBBJLY010000444.1:0-4087 GCA_037720695.1 Kofleriaceae bacterium
CCCGAGGGCCCGAGGATCGACACGAACTCGCCGCGGCCGGGGTGGTCCTCGATCTTGAACGTGACGTCCTTGATCGCGGTGAACGCGGACGAGCCCGAGCCGTAGACCTTGGTCACCTTGTCGAACATCACGACCGGCGGCTTCGGCAGCGCCGGGCCGAGGTCGGTCATCGGCTTGGCCGGCTCGCCCCCGGTCACGACCGGTGCAGCGGTCTCGGGGGCGACCGCTGGCTTGGTCTCGACGGTCGCCGCGGGCTTGCGCTTTGCCGCGAGGGCAGCCTCGAGCGCCGCCTCGGCCTTGGCATCCGGTGTCGCGGGCGGGTCAGCAGGCCTGACCGGCGCGTCCTGCTTCGCGAGCCCGGCTTCCTCGGCCTCGAACGCGGCGAGCGCGGCAGCCTCGGCCGCCGGATCACGTGCGGGTGGCGTCTGCTTGACGGTGCCGCCACCGGCTGGGCCGGAGCCGGTGCCGCCCGGACCCGCGCTGGAAGGACCGGGGTTGCGTTCCGGTTCTGCTGGCTTCTTGACGTCGCTCACAGGTCCTTCCGCCACGCGAACACGCCGCGCTGGACGGTCCGCAACAGGATGTCGATCGAGAACGCGATCAGCGCGATCACGAACAGCAGCAGGTAGACATGCTCGTACGGGCCCTGGCGCTGGCTGCCCATGATGAGCTTGCCGATCCCGAACTCGGTGTTGATCTCCTCGACGAGCATGATGTAGCCAAGCCCGAGCCCGAACTGAAACCGCAGGCTGGTGATGATGTCGGGCAGGGCGAGCGGGACCAGCACCTTGCGGATGATCTGAAAGTTGGACGCGCCGAGCGTCTGCGCGGTCTCGACATAGCGCTCCGGCACGATCGAGATCGCCTTGACGGTGTCGCTGAACACGAACGCCACGATCGCGAGGAAGATGAACCGCGTCTTCATCGGCTCGCCGTCGCCGAACAGCATCAGCGTGATCGGGATCATCGCGCCCATCGGCACGGACCGCAGAAAGATGATGAGCGGGGTCACCGCCGCGTTCACACCGCGCTGGCTGGCCGCCAGGATGCCGAGTGCGATCCCGACCACCGCGGCGAGCGCGATGCCCTTCAGCACGCGGGTCAGTGTCGCGAGCAAGTTCTCGATCAGCTGGCGATCCCACAGCCGATCGAACGAGCCGAACACTTCGCCGGGGCTGGGCAGCTTGACCGGCGAGATGATCCGCTCGACTGCCGGCCCGCGGGTGGTGAACCACCACAGCGCCATGATCAGCGCGATGAAGCCGAGACCGAGTGCCAGCCGGATGTGCGGCGGTGGATCGGCACGCAGCGTCTTCCACCACGGCGGCGCGCCGGGGATCGGGATGCTGGCCGACGTGCCTTCGGGACCGTTGGGTCCCTGGTACCGGTCGGGGGTGCGTTGCGGATTCTGACGGCCGACCACGGGGGCCTTACGGCGACGGCGCCTCGAGCGGGATGACCTTGATCTCGACGCGGCGGTGCTTCACGTACTCGTTCGGACCCGCGTTCTCGGCCGGCTTCGACCAGCCGTAGCCGCGCGCGATCAGCTGGTTCGGCGGTAGCTTGGGATACTTGCGGAGGATCGCTTCCTTGACCGCGTTGGCGCGGTTCTCCGACAGCTCCTTGACCAGCGCTTCATCCGCCTCGCCCTTCTTGGATGCATCCGTGTGGCCGGAGATCTCGATCTGCGCGCTGCCGAACTGGCCCGCGAGCTTCGCGATCTCCTCGATCGTGTACTCGACGTTGCCGTCGTAATAGACCTGCGGTCCGCCCGCCGGGTTCTCGACCTTCTTGAACACCTCGAACGAGTTGGGGACAAACGCGATCGTCACGATCTTCGTGAGGACCGGATCCTTCTTCTCGAGGTCGAGGTCCTTCGCCGTCTTCGGTGTGAAGTTGTACTCGTAGGTGTTCTTCGACTCGGCGTACTTCGGCTCGGTGCCGAGCTTCTTGATCACCGAGAAGTCCATGATCTTGTCGAACGTGGTGTCCGCGTTGACGACGCCGATGGCGCTGTAGAGCCGGACCGAGTTGTTGTACGTGCGCTCGAAGTTGGTCGGGTTCGAGGACACCATGAAGAAGTCCTTGTTCTCGGCGTAGTTGGTCCAGTGCGCGTCGGCCAGCATCTTGACGCCGGTGCCGGGCGCGAGCTTGTAGAACGTGTCGAGCATCGGGCCGACCTTGTCCTTGTTGGCCTGGGTCTGCAGCGCGTCGGTCGCGTCGAAGATCCCGCGCACGATGCCCTCGATGATCTCCGGATGATCGCGACCGAAGTCGGCGCGCGCGAACCACACGTCGGCGATCAGCTTGTTGGCCACGCCGGTCGAGATCAGGAGGTTGTTCCCGCTCTCCTTCTTCTCGGTCAACGTGTAGATGTCCGGCGCCCAGGTGACGACGGCGGAGATGTCCTTGTTCGCGTTGTAGGCGGCGGCGGCCTGGAACGCGTCCTTCGCGAACCGCATCTTGACCTCGCCGGGCATCACGCCGGCGTTCAACAACATGTTGAGCAGGAAGTAGTGCGACGGCGAGTTCTGCGCCAGCGTCACGGTCTTGCCCTTCAGCATGTTGACGCTGGTGATGTCCTTGCGGGACACGATGCCGTCCCCGCCGTTGGACCAGTCGACCTGCTGGTAGACGCGCGGCATGGTCCGCGGGTCCTTCTTCAGGCGCTCGATGATGAGCGGCAGCATGTCGACCGTCGCCCAGCCGATGTGCACACCGCCGTTGGCGACCGTGTTGCCCATCTGCACCGGGTCGTCGGCGAGCACGAGCTCGAGCTGGAAGTCGGCGCCCTTGCCGTCCTTCCACACCTTGCCGGCCTTGTGGCCCTGGTTGGCCCAGATGATCGGCGCCCAGCCAGCCCACGTGTTGACCGCGAACCGGACGATGCGTGGCTTGCCGAGATCCTTGTACGAGGACGTGCCCTCGACCGGCGACAGCTTGGTGGCCGGTTCGAACTCGTACTGGGTGACGGTGGTCGGGGCCGGGCTCGAGTCCGGGCTCTCCGGCATCACTGCCGAGCCCGTGGCGGTACCGGATCCCTTGCGAGGATCGACGAAGCCGCTGCCACCCGCGGTGGTGGGCTTGTCCTTCTTCTTGCACTGGAAGAACGCGCGGCCGATCAGGCCCGCGACGACGACGAGGACCGCAATGAAGAAGGCCGGTTTTGGTTTTGCTCCGTTTGCCATGGTCCTACTCCGTCACCTTGTCGGGCTCGGACTTGACGGTCTCGGTCGCAGCGGGACCGAGGTCCTTCTGCTGCGCGACCACCGGCGTGGTCTCGGGAGCTCGCATGCCGAGCTCGACCTCGAGATCTTTCAACGCGTCGTCGGCCATCGACTGTTCCATCCGCTCCTCGGCGTTGATCTTGTCGAGGCCTTCGGTCGACAGGTCGCTGGCGACGCGTGCCTTGCCGCGGTTGGTGTCGATCTTCCGCTGGATGACGTCCTCGAGCTGACCGAAGTCCGTGGTGACATCCATGTTGAAGCTCTGCGTCAGCTTCGCGACCTCCGCCTCGGCCTCACTCATCTTGAGCTCCGAGTCGTAGCGCTGGATCTTGTCCTTGACCTCGACGAGCTTCTTGTTCGCGTACTGGATCTTCTTCAGATTGTTCGTGTACGCGGTCTCGTGCATCGTCAGCTGCTGGCGGTTCTCCTCGAGCTGCGCCCTGGCCTTGGTCAGCTGCAGCGCGATCGAGCCCGCCGTCTCGCGCTCGCCGGCCTTGAGGTAGGCCTTGGCCTGCGCGGTCAGCTTCGTGACCTGGTTCTCGCCGTCCTTGACCTGACGCGAGACACGCTCGACGAGCCCGCGATACTGCTCGAGGCCGATGCGGCCTTCCTTGAGCTGCTCGACGGCACTGTCGTACTCGTACTGCATCTGGGCGATCGGATCGGCTTCCCAGAAGAAGTTCGCGAGCTTGTTGAACTGAGCCCTGATCGCACCAAAAAACTTACCGAGAATCATTCGCGAGCCCTCCGCCCCGAGTAGCCCTCCGGGGCTAGGGAACGTACGAGCCCGTGGGCTCGCGCTCAAGCGGCGCAACCATCATTCAAGTGGCTGCCGGCACGACCTGATCAGGCGGCGTACT
>JBBJLY010000044.1:0-43001 GCA_037720695.1 Kofleriaceae bacterium
GGCGGGCCGCGTCGTCGAGAATCATCGCGAGGAACTGGTCGCGGGCCGCTGGCTCGTCGGAGGCGCCATCGCGCAGCAGCTCGGCCGCGCCGCGGATCCCGGCGAGCGGGTTCTTGAGCTCGTGGCTGATGTCGGCGGCGAGCGTGCGGGCATCGTGGGCGCGGCGCTCGAGCTCGCCGGTCATCGCGTCGACCGCGCGCGCGAGCTGGCCGATCTCGTCGGCGCGATCGGCGAGGCCGTCGTCGGGCTCGATCGGCTTGCGGGCGGCGACATTCTCGGCACGACGGGTGAGGCGCGCGAGCGGGCGCGCGATCGTGGTGGCGAGCACGAGCGAGATCAGCGCGGTACCCGCGAGCGTCGCGAGCAGGAGGCGGGCGAGCCAGGTCCGCAGTCGGTAGAGCTGCAGCTTGACGTCGTGGGTCGAGCGCGTGACGTAGACCGCACCGCGCGGACCGAGCGGCAGCGCGGAAAACAGATAGACGCGCTCCTGGTTGCCCCACAGCCGTGTTGCAGCGCCGTAGCGTCCGGCGAGCGCGGCCTTGACCTCGCGGCGCTCGGCGATCTCGAGCGGCTCGGGTGGCATCGCGACGTGCGTCGGGGACTCGCCCCGCATCAGCGTCGGCACCGCGACCTCGGCGCCCTCGGGGGGACCGCGGCGGTGCGAGTCCGCGACCGCGTTGCCCGCGGCGTCGAGCAGGCGGATCCGCGTGCGGGTGTCGCGAGCGGCCGTCGCGAGCACGCGCTCGTACGAGGCGAGCGGCCGCGCAGGCTCGGTATTGACCACGGCACGCACGAGCTGGGCCTGGTGGATCATGTCGCGCTCCAGGCCGCCGAGCAGCTGGACCTCGTACATGTCCGCGAACGAGATCCCGACGAGCGGAACCGCCGCAACGAGGATGTTGATCAGCAACAGGCGGTAGCGAATCCGCGCGACGTGACGGCAGAGCCGGCTAGCTGCAGCGATAACCGACGCCATGGACGGTCTCGATCACGTCGGCGCCTGCGGCGGCGAGCTTCGCGCGCAGGTTGCGAACGTGGGTGTCGATCGTGCGCTCGCTGACGTGGTGGTCGTCGCCGTACACGGTCGCGATCAGCTGGCCGCGCGACAGCACGCGGCCGCGATGCGAGGCCAGCGCCCCGAGCAGGCGGAGCTCGGTCGCGGTGACCGCCAGCGCGTCCTCGCGAACGCGCACCTCGTGACGATCGCGATCGATCGCGACCGGCCCGAGCGCGAGCACGGGTTTTGGCTCCGGGATCCGTTCGGCGTGTGCGCGCCGGAGGACCGCGGTGACGCGCGCGACCAGCTCGCGAGGCGAGAACGGCTTCGCCAGGTAGTCGTCAGCGCCGAGCTCGAGTCCCATCACGCGATCGACCTCCTCGCCGCGCGACGATGGCAGGATGACCGGGACCTTGCCGGAGATCTGACGGCAGACCGCCAGGCCGTCGAGCTCCGGCATCAGCACGTCGAGCACGACGAGGTCGATCCCACCGTGACCGAGCCGGTCGAGCGCGACCACGCCATCGCCCGCGAGCTCGACCGCGTAGCCTGCCCGGGATAGTGCGAACCGGGCGACCTCGCGCACGTGCGCGTCGTCATCGGCGATCAGGATCGACGGCATGCTGATCGTCAACGGCTCACCGGGGACTCGTATTCCAGGCTCGACTGGAACGCGAACAGCTCGCCGAGTCCCTCGACCCGGTCGACGAGCTCGCGTACCAGCTCGCCCGAGGCCACCCCGACGGAGGGCTGCAGGCGCACCAGCTCGGCCTGCGTGATCAGCTGGGCGATCAGCTCGTGGACGTCGTCGAGCTCGGTCCGGTAGCGCTCGCGCAGCGCGCGCAGCTGACCGAGCGTGCGCACGCGCAGCCGTGCCGTCGAGGCAGCTGCCACCGCGCCACGTGCCGCGAGCTCGCACGCGTGGCGCTCGACCGCACCGGGATCGAAGTCCGGCCGCGCGAGCAGCGTGTCGAGCTCCGCGAGCCGCGCCGTCGCCTCGCGCAGACGGGTCGCGAGCACCCGCGCGTTGTCGGCATCTGGGAGCACGCCGGCGAGGGGAGAGCTGCGCGCGCGATCGAGCGCGCCGATCAGCTCGTGATCATCCAGCTCGTGGTCATCGAGCTCACCGCGCTTCGCGAGCGAGAGCGGCAGCCAGAGCGGCCACAGCGTGACGAGCCAGAGCGCATCGATCGCGGAGCCGAGCCGACCGGCACAGACAACGACGATCGCCGCGACACCACCAGTCGCGAGGTAGCCGATGCCAAGCGCCCCGAGCGTCATCGCTCGGCCCCCCGCTCGGGCTCCGGCTCGCCCGGCAGCGGCGCGCTGTCGCGAACATAGATCCCGCGGGTCGAGCGGAACGTCTCGCCGATCGCATCGAACAGGCTGCCCTCGACCGCGCGCAGGAACGGCACCTCGTCGGTGCGGGGCCTCACGAGGTAGGGCCGCAGCGCCCACGACAGCTGGCCACCCACGAGCACGAACACGGTGCACAGCCCGAACACCGCGCACCGCCAGCCGGCGCCCTGCTCGGTCGACAACGCGCGCACCACCATCCACAGGCTCGCGATGCCCGCGCCGGCGAACATCGCGAACATCGCGAGGATCATGCCGTGATAGGAGACGTCCATCGCGCGCCCGAGCAGGATCAGCGGTGTGCATGCGGCGAGCAGCAGCGCGCCAAGGGCGAGCGACGTCATGACGAGCGCGAGATCGGTGGCGAGCCGTGACTGCCGGCCGAGCGCAGCGCCGATCGCGGTCAACACCGGGGCTGCGAGCGCAGCGGTGCCGAGCAACACGAGCGGCAGCTTGATCGCCGCGTACGCGATCTGGATCCCGCCGCGGTAGCTGCCGAGCGCGGCGCCGAACAGCGCCATCGCCATCGCGATCGTCACGATCATCGTGCGCAGGATCGCGGCGACGTCGCCAACGCGGATCCGCGCCAGCATCTGCTCGCGATCGCGCAGCAGCAGATCGATCGTGCCGAGCGACGCGAGTCGTGGCGTGGCGGCGATCGCGATCGTCACGACACCACCTCCGACGCGAGGTCCCACCACAGCCGGCCACCGATCCCGACGGTCGCGACCGCCCAGGTCAGGAACACCATGCTCGCGCCGAACGAGCGCAGCGCGAGCTCGCCGTGGAGCCGCCACAGCGCGAGCGCCGCCGCACCGACGAGCGCGCCGCTGCACACCGCGACCGCGGTCACCGCGGCGACCGACGACAGCGACAGGAACAGCGCCGGCAACACCAGGCCGGCGAGCGCGATGCCGAAGGCGCCGAGCGCGAGCACGAACGCGCGGGCGACGCGCGCGAGCGGTGGCGCCTGGCCAGTCGCGGCCATCGCGATGTAGAGCGCGGGCGATGTCCCGGCGACGACGCCGAGCACGATGGCGGGAGCCGCGAGGACGGGTGACAGGTCACCGGTCCGGGCGGCGAGGATCGAGCCGAGGGCAACCGGCCCAGCGGCAGCTAGTACGAGCACGAGTGGTTTCACGAGACCTCCTTGTCCCCTGTTGAACCACCCGCGTGTCGAGCCACCCAGGACGTGGCGTGGAGCCGAGGTCGAGGGTTCGTGGAGATTCCGCGCAGAGCGGGGTCGTCACGCCCGCGCGATCGCGTGGATCCGGCGGCGCAGCTCGGCCGTCTCGAACGGCTTCTCCAGCCAGCGGGTCGACAACCGCTCCAGGAACTTTGCGGCTTCCTCGGTGAACGTCCCACCGGTCATGAACAGCATCTGGCGGGCCTGTTCGGGGATGCGTGCCTCGAGCGTGTCGTGCAGCTCCATGCCGGTGATCTCCGGCATCATGAGATCGCAGAGGATGACATCGAAGCGCTGGCCCTGCTCGAGGAGCGCCAGCGCGTCGGTCGGCGAGCTCGCGAGCGAGACCTCGTGCTCCTTCTTCAGGGTCCGGCCGATCGATGCCAGGAGCTTCACGTCGTCATCGATCACGAGCACCGTGAGTCGTGATGCTGCCAGCGCTTCGATGCGCGTCGACGGCATGCGCTCCGGCGTCGGGGCGGCGGCCGGCAACGTGATCCGCAACATCGTTCCCACCCCCAACCTGCTCTCGGCGACGATCGTACCGCCGAGCGAGTGGATGATCCCGTGACAGATCGAGAGTCCGAGGCCCGTGCCCTTGCCGACATCCTTGGTGGTGAAGAACGGCTCGAACGCACGCTTCACGACGTCGGGCGCCATCCCGCAGCCGGAGTCGCGAATCTCGATCACCGCGTCTCCGCGCGGGTCCGTGCTCGTGGTGATCCGGATCTCGGATGTGTCGATCGCGCCCGTGGGCATGGCCTGGGCCGCGTTGACCAGCAGGTTCATGAACACCTGACCCAGCCGCGATTCGCTTCCGAGGACCTTGGGGACAGGCCCGTAGCTCTCGACGACCCGGCAACGATGCCGGAGCTCTGCAGCGGTCATTCGCAGCGCGAGTTGCACTGCGCGACGGATCTCGATCGGTTGCCGTTGCTCGTCCTCGACGCGCGAGAACGTCCTGACACCCTTGATGATGTCCTGCACGCGGGTCGCGCCATCGAGCGCATCCACCACGGCGCTCCGCAACGAGACCGACGCTGACGCGTGCTCGAGCTCGTCGGAGATCACCTCGAGGTTCGCCTTGAGATATGCGAGGGGATTGTTGATCTCGTGGGCGATCCCGGCCGCGAGGGTGCCGACCGAGGCCATCCGATCCGAGGCCATGAGGCGGGCCTCCAGCCCCTTCCGGTCCGTGCAATCACGAGCGATCGAGAGCTGCGCCGGGCTCCCGGCGAACTCGACCTCGAGCGCCGAGATCTCGACGAAGATGACGGAGCCATCCTTGCGGAGCATGCGGACTTCGCGCACCGCTGGTGACCGGCCGGTCGTCATCAGCTTCTGCGAGTCCTGCGAGAACCCGGCGCGCTCTTCGGGGCTCACCAGCGCTGCCAGCGTCATGCCCACCAGCTCCGCGTTCGCGTACCCGAGATACGTCGACGTTCGAGCGTTCGCATAGACGAGCAGCCCATCGCGGTGGACGAACACCGCGTCGGGAGACTCCTCGATCAACGCCCGGAAGCTGGCTTGGGAGCGGGCGATGATGCGGGCCGCACCGCGGCGACTGATGACGCGAGCCCGCCATGCGATCAGGCGAGCGATGATGGCGAGCAGGACGAGCACGGCGAGCACCCGGATCAGCGTCGTCTGCCACCAGGCGGGGCGGATGCTGAGCGCCACGCGCGTCACCGGCCCGTACTCGCCCGGTGGGAACCGCGAGCGAATCTCGAACGTGTAGTCGCCGTGAGGCAGCTGCGCGTAGCGAGCCTCGTCACCCGACGCGGTCCGGAAGTCGTGCTCCATCGGGAGCAGCCGGGTCTGCTGCTCGAGGCGCGTGCGGTTCGCAAAGGCAGGGGTCGCGAACCGGAGGGTGACGTCGGCGGTCCCCGATGCGGGTGCCTCGAGTCGACCGGTCAGGCGTTGCCGCGCGTCATCGAACTTGACCTCCAGCACGACGGGAGCGATCGGCTGCAGCGGACCCTGGTAGCGACGCGCGCTGAACCGGGCGAGCCCTCGCGTGGTTCCGATCATCACGTCCCCGGTGGGATCGCTCCAGAACGCACGTGCCGCGCAGTCATCACCGACGAGTCCGGTCGCGGTCGAGAAGTGCTCGATCGTCGTGTCACCGATGATGTCGAGCCCGTTCCCCATGCCGGCGTAGAGCCTCCCGGCCTGGTCTTCGCCCAGTAGATAGATCTTGTCGCTCGTCAGGCCGACGAGCGTGGTGATGTGGCGCAGGTGCTCCAGCTTGATCGCGGATGCACCACCACCAGGGCGAAAGCAGGTCACGCCGTAGGGCTCGGAGTACGCGACGCAGAGCTCACCGGAGCGTCGTTCGGCGAGGTACTGGACGTGCTTGCTCGCGAGCCCGTCGGCCGGCATGAAGCGCTGCCAGCGACCGCCGTCCAGCACCGCGAGCCCCTGCCATCCTGCTGCCCACAGCCGGCCGCCACGATCGAACATCACCTGATGGAAGTGCTCGCGGGCGTCGCCGCCGGTGATCTCCTCCCGGCGCCACGTGTGACGGCCGGCATGCGTTGTCATCCGGACCAACCCCAGGTTGGCCGTTGCCAGCCACAGCGTGTCCTTGTCGTACGCCATGCTGATGATGCCGTCGGTTCCGAGCACGGCGTCCGTGATCACGGCCATCAAGGTCTGGGTCGCGCGGTCGATCACCATCACCCCGGGTGCGTTGCCCGCCGCGTACAGCACCGCACCAGCGTCGACCACCGTTAGCAGTTGGTACGGCTCGGTACCCGACACCGTCGCCCACCTGTCTCCATGTGCGTACAGCAGCCCACGATTGGTCCCGACCCACAAAAGTCCGGTGTTGTCGCGCATCACGGTCCAGGCGGAGTCTGCCGGGAACCCATGCGAGGCCGTGTAGCCGCGCCACAGTCCGCGCCCGAGCAGCTGGTAGAGCTCGCCGGCCGCGATCCAGAGCGAACCTTCGCGATCCTCGAACGCGGTCAGGACCGAGCGAGCGGGCAGTCCCTGGTCACTGCCGAGGAGCTCCCAGTGGCCTGGCGCTGTTCGGTGGGCGAGCCCACGCCGGGTCGCCGCCCACAGCAACCCGTCATGGTCGACGAACATGTCACTCGTTTCGCCAACGTCCGGCAGCTGCGACGAGACGTCGGTGCAGGTGGTCACGGTCCGGTCGCATTCCCACGTGTCCTCCGCCGAGCGCAGCCACACGGTGTGATCGGCCGTGCGTACGATGGATCGAATGCGGGCCCGACCCAGTCCAAGCTCTTGCTCCCGAGAGGTCCAGCGGCCAGCGCGGTCTCGCGTCACGACACCCAGGCCGCGCGAAGCGATCACGAAGCCATCCTTGTCGATCCAGACCGCATTCGAGCTGCCACCCGGCCACCCCGCCGCCAGCGCGAGCTGCGTGCCTACCTGATGGAACAATCCGGAATCGGTCGCCACCCACAGCGTTCCGTCGGGTCCGGTGGTGAGGGCGTTGGTCGCCTCCGCCGCCACCAGCGAAACCCCCTCGTTGGTCGCGCGGCCGTGATCGAGACGCACCAGTCCTTCCGCCGTCCCGACCCACAGACCCTCGGGCGTTGGCAACAGCGCGTAGATCCCGTTCGAAGGCAGCCCATCACGGCTATCGAAGCGCTGGAAGCGAGCGCCATCGTAGCTATACAAGCCGTCCTCCGTCCCGAACCACATCAGCCGTCGGCCGTCTGGGTGATCTGCATGATCGAGAGGTCTCGAGGCCCTGCTCGCTGCCGAAACTCGGAAACGGCAGGAGGCCGGGTGGATCGGCCGCTGCCGCACGGGCGAGCAACAGCACGCAAACCACGACGACCGAACGCATCTCCTGCTAGTTCGGCCGGAAACCCGAAACGGAAGCCCTCGCCACGGGTAGTACCGGGCATGCGAGCAGTCCTGTGAGACGCGCCGGGAGACGTTCGGGAGCGGTGCGCGTGGTCGTCGATTAGCTACGGATCTTCGCCAGCGACCGGTGCCTCGAGCATGCTCTCGACCGGCTTGTCCGTGACGAAGTCGTTGACCCACTGCGCGAGCGTCATGTCGTGGTCCTCGATGTCAGAGCCCGCGAAGTTCAGCACCGTGGTGCAGTGGCTGTCGTTGATGTCGCGGAAGTACGGAATGAAGTACTTGAGGTTGTCCCGCGTGTCGTAGAGGTCGACCAGCAGCTGCGTGTCGGCGTTCCACATCGACATGATCTCGCTCTTCGGCGGGAAGCTGTAGAACCGCTCGTACGAGTACAGCGAGAAGTTGTAGTCGCGGCGGAAGAACGTCGTGGCGAGCCGGTCGTCGGGGAACTCGTCGGCGAGCGACGTGTTGATCGTGCCCATGTCCTCGAACGTGAAGCTGGGGGGCAGCTGGGGCGCGAGCGTGTCGAGGTTCCACGCGCTGCGGATCATCGAGTGCAGCGGGCGGGAGAACCCGCTCGATGGGAACACGGGGCCCGAGTCGTCGAGCAGATACCCCTTCTCGACCGCGCGAATGCCAGTGCGCAGGAAGCGGTAGTTGACGAGCGCGCCGACGCCGCCCGCCGAGCAGCCGGTGACCAGCATCTTCGGCACGTGGGTGAACGACTCGTCGAGCCACGACACGACCTGCTGGACGTCCGCGTGGCCCTCGTGGTGGAACTCGACGTCGGGATCCTGATCGACGCCCTCGTAGGTCGCGACCGTGGCGCCGGTGTGGACGTCGCCCGTGCAGTACGGGACGTAGATCATGTTCCAGTCGCGCGACGGGTTGGTGTCGTCGTAGCGCGACAGGAACGGGAGATGAACGGCGCGATCTCCCAGTGGTTGTCCATGATGCCGTTGGGGTTGGCCGCGCCGCGATCCCGTTGCGACCCGTGCAGCTGTCGTAGTCCCAGCACGCGCCGCCGGGCTCGAACACGACGACCAGGTCGTCGCTGGTGTCCGAGAAATTCGCGAAGAACTTGTACTGGCTGTTGTTGCCGCACACCGCGCCGGGCGGCTCGACCTTCACCCACTCGCGATAGACGTCACGCGCCGGGTTCTGGATCGGCTCGATCCCATCACTGCCGCCACAGGCGGCGAGCACGACGAACAAGGTCCTGCGCCACATGCAAGGCAACCTACACGAGCGTATGGTCCTCGGCCAGATGCGCCTCGTCACCCTCGTGCTGTTCCTGTCCGCGTGCAGTTCCAAGCCAGCGGTGACGCACATCCAGTTCGACCGACCACCCGTGGAGGCTCCGAAGCCGATCACGGTCAAGCGGCTGTTCATCGCGCAGGGCCGCAACTCCGGGACGATCGAGACCACGACCACGGGAGACACCGTGAAGATCGCCGTCGAGATCGTCCAGAACGGCCGCGGCCCCAAGCTCCAGGCCATGATGCGGCTGGACGCCGACGGCACCATCACCTCGTTGTCGGCCAAGGGCACGCACACCATGGGGACCAGGGTCGACGAGTCGTTCTCGCGCGAGGGCAACGCGGCGACCTGGAAGAGCGAGGAGGAGTCCGGCGAGCGCGAGGTCAAGGAGCCCGCGTTCTACCTGCCGCTGTCCGCGGTGTACGGCACCGAGGGCCTGCTCGTTCGCGCGGCCCTCAAGCGCGGTGGCAAGATCGCGCTGCTGCCACAGGGTGAGGCGCGCGTCTCGAAGATCGGCGAGGCGAAGATCACGGCGGGCAGCGAGACCCGCACCGTCCACGGCTACCGGATCGACGGCATCGACCTGACCCCGCAGTTCACCTGGATGAACCCCGATGGCACGTGGTTCGGCGAGGCATCGGAGTGGTCGTCGGTCGTCCCCGAGGGCTGGGCGGCTGCGGTCGCGCCGCTGGTCGCGAAGCGCAAGGAGGTCGAGCGTGCGGAGGACGCGAAGCTCGCCGCCGCCCAGGCGCAGAAGCCGCCCGCGGCCGGCCTCGCGTACACGCATGCGCGCGTGCTCGACGTCGAGCGTGGCAAGTGGCTGCTCGATCACACGGTGGTCATCGTCGGCGACAAGATCACTGCGGTCGGTCCGCGCGTGACCATCCCGAAGGGTGCCGAGGTCGTCGATCTCGGCGGGCGCGCGATCGTCCCGGGCTTGATCGACATGCACGTCCACCTCGGCGGCGCGGATCCGGTGCTCAACATCGCGTCAGGCGTGACCACGGTGCGCGACGTCGGCAACGATCCGCAGGAGATCGAGGACTACCAGCAGCGATTCACGGCAGGCACCGCGATCGGGCCGCACCTCATCACGTTCGGCTTCATCGAGGGTCGCGGCCCGAAGGCAGCGGCGAGCAAGATCACCGCGATGACGCCCGAGGAGGCGAAGACCGCCGTCGAGTACTACGCGCAGCGCAAGTACGCGGGCATCAAGATCTACAACTCGATCCCGCCGGAGCTGGTCCCCGTGCTCGCGAAGCTCGCGCATGACAAAGGCATGAAGGTGATCGGCCACATCCCCGCATTCATGCTCGCGCACGAGGCGGTGAAGGCCGGCTACGACGGCATCGAGCACATCAACATGCTGTTCCTCAACTTCTTCGCGACGAAGGAGACCGACACCCGGGACACCACGCGGTTCAAGCTTGTCGGCGACAAGGCCGCCGGGTTCGACCTCGACAGCAAGCCGATGAAGGACTTCATCGCGCTGCTGCGCCAGAAGCAGACGGTGATCGATCCGACGCTCGCGGCGTTCGAGGATCTGCTCTCGGGAGAGCCGGGCAAGATCACGCCCGGGCTCGAGGCCACCGTCGCGCGGCTGCCGATCCAGGTCCAGCGCGGGTTCCTGTTGAACGGCCTGCCGGTGACGCCCGAGCAGCGCACGACCTATCGCGCGTCGTACGACCAGCTGCTGGCGCTGACCAAGCTGCTGCACGACTCGAAGGTCCGGGTCGTGCTCGGCACCGATCACATCGGCGGCATCATGTTTCATCACGAGATGGCGCTGTTCGCGCGCGCCGGGTTCTCGAACGCGACCGTGCTCCAGCTGTCCACGATCGGCGCCGCGCGCGTGCTCGGGCTCGACAAACAGATCGGCTCGATCAAGGCCGGCAAGCGCGCCGACCTCGTCGTGATCGACGGCGATCCGCTCGCCGACATCGCGCAGATCGGCGCGATCGTCAGCACCATGCGCGCCGGCGTGGTGTTCGCGTCCCAGCCGCTCTACGAGTCGGTCAGCGTGAAGCCGTACCGGCGGATCGCGGCGCCTGCGAAGCGCTAGTTGCGTGGGTCGTCGCGACCCTTGTCACCGCCGGCCTTGTCCCAGACGTTGACGCCGCCGGCCGGATCCGATGGCACCTCGCGGCCCTTGCCGGTGCGCGGCTTGATCGGCGTCGCGGGCGGCGCGACGGTCAGCGCGAACTCGCGCGGCGTGGGATCGGTGGTCTGGACCTTCATCCGCAGCGTGCCACCGCGCGTCGCGAGCGCGGCATGCTCGTCGGTGGCGAGCCGTGCGAACGAGGCGGCATCGACGACATCGCGGCCGCCGAGTGTCAGCACGACGTGTTGCTCGGCGAGTCCGGCGGATTGCAGCGGCCCCGGGCCAAGCGCGACGACGATCGCCCCGCGCTCGAGCGTGGGATGGCGCCAGGCGACCAACGGGAACGCGCCGACCACGGTCGCACCGAGCGCCGTCGCGGGTTGCGCGTAGATCTCGACGAGCTTTGCGAGCTCGGTCCTCGCAACCGCGAGCTGCGCGAAAGCGAGGTAGCGCTTGCCGTCACCGCCGTACTGCTCCCAGTAGCGCGCTGGCGTCGCGGTGATCGCACCCGCAGACGTCGCGCGGAGCGCGCGCGCCACTGCCTGCCGCGCCTCCCGCACCTCGCGCCGGGCGGTCGAGCTGGCGGGATCGCGATCGAAAGCGGCCAGCTTGGCCTCGCGTGCGGCGTGATAGAGCGGCAACACGGCGCGTTTCCACGCGGGATCGGTGATCCGCACCGCGATCGCGTTGGCCACCGCGTCGAGCGCGATTTCCAGCGCCTCATCCTCCGCGTCGTCCTGGCGGGCAATGAGGGAAGACACTCCGACGCACGACAGCCCGGTCGCGGTATCGGTGCAGGTCGCGGCCGACGGTGCCTCGCTGCTGATCCATGCCGGGCGAGCCGGCGCGCTGCGATCGACGATCGCGGTCGCCTGTGCGACGGGCTTCGTCGTGAGTCGCTGATAGACCAGGTAGCCGCCGGCGGCGAGCACCACGGCGAGTGCCGCCGCGAGGAACGGCACGAGCAGCGACGTCCGTGCGGCCGGTTGCGGGCCCGGCGGATCGGCGACCTCGCCCGGGCGCTTGGCCGGCGCCAGCGCGCGCTCGCGCAGCTTGCCGACCGACTTGACGAGCTCGGCGCTCGCCAGCGGTTTCGGCAGCGCGGGGAGCACCGTCATCAGCGACTCGCCGGCGACGCATTGCATGGCGTGACGGCACTGCGGGCAGCGCAGCTCGGGCGCGGTGGCGAACTTCAGGACCTCGTGGTGCGGCCCGACGTCGATCAGCTGCTGGCTCGTCGTGCCACACGGTCCGCACGAGTACGGCAGCGTCAGCGTGACGACCGAACCCTTCGGCCCGAGGTCCTCGCGGCCGCACAACTTCTCGAGGAACGCCGGTGGCACCGCGGCGAGATCCAGGCGCTCGACCAGCGGCGTCGCCATCTGGACGAACCGTCGCCACTCCGCCGCACCGGCGGGCTCGATCCGGCCAACCGCTGCGAGATCGACGAGCACGATGCCCTCGAGGCCCTCGGCGAGCTTGTCGCGCGGGAACGTGCGATCGAGGTCCCCCGCGAGCCGCAGGTAGGTGGTGCGGCCATCGATCACCTTGTCGACGCGCAGCTTGCGATTGAGATCGGTGACCGCGTAGTTGAGCTTGGTCGCGAGGAAGCTGGCGACCGCGGGCTCGAGCTCGAACCGGTCCTGGCCAATCAGGTACGAGAAGAACGTCGCGCCGTCCTCGTCGAAGTACATGCCCTCGTTGCACGACGGGCACGGCCGCTCGGCGAGCTTCATCGACTTGATGGTCTCGTGGTCGCGATCGATCTGGAGCAGCACGCGGTGCTCGGAGTCGCAGTAGTCGCAGCGAAACGGCGCGTAGAAGCTGAACACGCGGCCGCCGCCCGCGAAGTTGGCGACCATGTTGAGCTGGTCGACGACCTTCGGTGCGCACTCGATCAGGATCAGCGACTTGACCTGCTTGCCCGCGGCGGCCATGAAGTCGACCCACTCGCGGATCCCGAACGACGAGATCTTCTTGACGCTGCCGAGATCGATCACGAGCACGTCGCCGGTCGCGCTCTGTCCGAGCTTCTTGCCCTCGAACGACTCATCGATCGTGCCGACAAATCGCAGACAGGCGATCCGGCCGTCGGCGAACTTCTCGATCACGAGCTTGGGCGGGGGGGGGTCGGCGGCGAGAGCAGCTTCCATCAATGACTCCAGAAATGCAGCGAGCGCGCCTGCGTGCGGAACTCGCGCAGGTTCATGTCGAGCTCGAACAGCGCGGTGACCTCGGTCGACCTCCCCTTCGCCACGTCGAACACCAGCGCCGACGCCGCGTTGTGACAGACCAGCATCCCGAGCCCTGCCCCGCCGTGCGTGCGATCGACCTCGCCCGTCGCCAGGCCACGCGCGAGCCCGTCGACGACGTGGCGCCGCTCGAGCCGGCCAAACGGATCGCGAACTTGCAGCACGAGGTGCGTACCGTCGGTACCGCATCGGACCAGCGCGCGCTCGGCGTCCTCCAGCACGACGTCGGACTTGCGGTCAGCGGCGTACTTCGGGCGCCCCTGGGCATCGACCGGCGCGCCATAGAGCGCATTCATGATCAGCTCGTGCGCGAGCTCGCCGAACATCTCGGCGACGCGCTTTGGCACCGCGAGCGTGGCGACCAGGTCCTGGATCCGCGCCACCGCGACGTCGCGATCGGTAGTCGACCGGACCTCGAGCTCGATCGAGGATGCGCCCCAATCGAGGAACGCCGCGAACGGCGGGTGCATCGGGCCCGCGAATCGGCGGGCGAGCATGACGACTTCCCACGCGCGTGGCGGCGACTCGAAGTCCTTGCGGCCGAGCACGTGATCGATGCCCGACTCGACCAGGTACTTCATCGAGCGCTTGAGCGGCTCGGCGGTCCACAGCGTGCCGCGCAGGCTGGCCCGCGCCCGCACCTGCTCGGCGACCAGGTCGCCGTCGAACGCGTCGGCACACAGCACGTCGGCATCGCCGACCACGGCGGCGAGCGCGGCCGGTTCCTCGACGGTGACCACGCTCGCGCCGGTCGCGGCGAACAGTCGCGCGACCCGCCGGCCGACCAGCTTGTTGCGTTCCAGGATGACGACGTGCATCACGCGCTTCCCCTCGGAAGCACGGCCCCAAACTACCATGGCCCCCCTCGACTGCCGGCCGGTAACTCCGGTGTGCCGTGCTACGCTGAAATCGTGTGGGTATCCAGAGGTGCGATAGCACTGGTGCTGGTGATGACGGCGGTGATGGGTGCGCGAGCTGCGCCCGGACCCGCAGCGGAGCTCGTACACACGGTCGCGACCAACCAGTCGCGTTCGCAACTCTCGGAGTTTCTCGTGCCGGACGCGAAGCGAGCGGTCAAGGCGAAGCAGTGGGCGCGCGCGATCCCGTTCTATCAGGCGCTGGTCGTCGCGCGTGGGCCTGGCAGTGTCGAGGCCAAGCAACTCGCGTCGCTGTGGGCGCGCGCGAACCAGAACGACGATGCCGCCGAGACCTGGCGCGCCTACGCAGCTGCGGTCGAGGCCGAACGCGCGACCGCGCTCGCCGAGGCCGATCGGTTGATCGCGCAGCGCGATCCCAATGCCTCGCGACTCAACCTGAGCCCGCTCGTGGCCGAGGCGCGGCGCGCCTTTGCGCTCGGGCGGGCCGCGTTCAAGAAGCGGCGGTTCGGCGACGCGCTGGTCTACTTCCACGTCGGCAACGCGCTGGCTCCCGAGCTCCCCGGATTCCTGCGCGAGCTCGGCGCGACCTACGACAAGCTCGGCGCGTCAGTGCAACGCCGCGAGCTCTACCGCCGGTACCTCGTCCAGCGCCCGTTCGGGGCCAACGCCGATGTGGTGCGCGCCGAGCTCGCGAAGGAGAAGGACGTGCTCGGGACGCTGCTCGTGTCGTCGAGCCTGCCGTGCACCCAGCTGTGGGTGAATCGCCAGCGAATCGCGAAGCCACCAGTGACGGGGATCGTCGTGGCACCCGGCGAGTACAAGGGGCTGTGCTTCGACGAAAAGCTCGAGATGGCGCTGTTCGAGTACGCCACGGTCGAGCCCGGCAAGCCCGCCGTGATGGAGTTCCGGTGGGGGATCGTCGAGAACGCGCTGGAGCGCCCGTTCGGGCGGATCGCGCTCGAGAATCCCAAGGCGCCGGGGACGATGATCGATCTCGGGATCACGTCGCGCGAGGTCGGTGTTGCGGCCCCGGGCGATGGTCGCGCGCTCAAGATGGTGCTGAAGGACGACTCGGGGACGCGCACCGAGGAGCGCCTGGTCAAGATCGCGCCCGGGCAACGGCTCGTGGTTCGGTGGTAAGGTCCGCGCGCTGATGGTGACCGAGAGGCCCTCGCAGGAAGGCAAGCTGTCGCCCGGAGCGCCGAACGATCCGGTCCCGTTCGGCAAGTACTACCTGCTCGGCTTGATCGCGCGCGGCGGGATGGCCGAGGTCTATCGCGCGAAGCCGCAGCTCGGGGCGCGGCGCCTGCTCGCGGTGAAGGTGATGCGTCCGCAGCTCGCGCGCGAGGCACGCTTCGTCGACATGTTCCATCGCGAAGGCAAGCTCGCGATGATGTTGCAGAACCGCTGCATCGTCGAGACCGTCGAGCTCGGGCAGCACGACGGGCGCCACTTCATCACGATGGAGTATATCGGGGGCCGCGATCTGACCCAGGTGCTGCGGCGCTGCCAGGAAGAGCGGATCCGGATCCCGGTGCCGCACGCGGTCTACATCGCGGCGCGGATCGCTGAGGGGCTGCACTTCGCGCACAACCTCGCGGGCCCCGACGGACGGCCGCTCAACATCGTCAATCGCGATGTCTCGCCGTCGAACGTGCGGATGTCGTACGAGGGTGACGTCAAGCTGCTCGACTTCGGCATCGCGCAGGCGCTGATGAAGTTCACGAGCGAGATCGGGATCCTCAAGGGCAAGTTCAGCTACATGTCCCCGGAGCAGATCCGCGGCATGCCGCTCGACGCACGCACCGACGTGTTCTCGGCGGGCATCATCCTCCACGAGATGCTGACCACGGAGAAGCTGTTTCGCGGCGACACCGAGTTCGCGCTGATGGAGAAGGTGCGCAAGGCCGAGGTGCCGCCGCCGTCGCACTACAATCGCCGCGTCACCGCCGAGCTCGACGCGATCAGCCTGAAGGCGTTGTCGCGCGACGTCGCCGACCGCTACCAGAGCGCGGAGGAGCTCGCCGCCGACCTCGATTCGCTGATCGCCGGCTACCGGTTCGATCCCAAGGAGCTCCGGCAGTTCATGCGGCAGCTGTTCCGCAAGGAGTACGCAAGGGAGCTCGAGGAGAGAGAGCTCGCGCTCGACGCCGAGCCCGGGATGGCCGCCACATCATCGTCCTCGTTGCTCCGCCCGCCCACCGTGCCAGGCGTCGGCACCCCCACCACCACGCTGCCGGCGGTGCGCGGAACACCCCACAACCTGCCGACCGAGCCCGCGCATTCCCAGGCCCCACCCGCGATGGCTGCCGACGACGATCACAAGCCGCGCGGCTTCTGGGGCTCCTTGTTCAAGAAACGCAAGTAGCGCATGCTCGGGGCATGGCCGACGCAGTCGACACGCCCGCACCCGCCACCAAGCAGGCAAACCCGACGGTCGTCGTCGCGTCGATCGTCGCGATCTCGGTGATCGCGCTGAACGCGGCGTTCCTGCTGCTGTCGTGGCGGTACTTCGCGGCCAAGCGCGCCGACCTGATGGCCGCGCCGATCACGGACGCGCACATCACCAGCGTCCGGGTCGCGTTCGCGGTGTTCACAGCGACGATCGGCATCGGCGTCGTCGCTGCCACCGTGTACCCACGCTGGGTCGGTCACGGGATCGCGAGCGCGCTCGCCCTCGGCTCGATCCTCGCCGGATTCCTCGCGCTCGGCACCAGCATCCCGGGCGTTCTCGGCGTCGCGCTGCTGTTCCTCGGCGCCATGGTGCCGGTGATGATCTGGCGCTCGCTCGTGTACTCGCGCGCGGCATGGTCGTTCCTCCTGGCGACGTGCGCCGTGCTCGGCCTGATCCTGATGTTCGGTGCGCCCAAGGTGCGCGGATTGCTCGGCATCGGCCTGTGGACCGCGATGATCATCCCCGGCCTCCTCGTGCTCGGCGCGGTCGCGCTCGGGCTGGCCCGCCGCGACTACCGCGAGACGGTGTAGCCCACCGAATCAGCGTCCCGCCCGCTTGCCGAGCCCTCCGGCGTCCGCTAAGACGGACACAAGTTCACAATCACGGAGGCTCGCGATGCCGCTACAGCTGGGAGACGACGCACCGGACTTCACCGCCGAGACGACCGAGGGACCGATCCGGTTCCACGAGTACCTGGGCAACGGATGGGGCGTGCTGTTCTCGCACCCCAAGGACTTCACGCCGGTGTGCACCACCGAGCTTGGCCGGGTCGCGGCGCTCAAGCCCGAGTTCGACAAGCGCAACGTCAAGGTGATCGGTCTCTCGGTCGATCCGATCGGCTCTCACCAGGAGTGGGCGAACGACATCAAGGAGACCCAGGGACACGCGCTCAACTTCCCGTTGATCGCGGACCACGAGAAGGCGGTCGCCAACCTGTACGGGATGATCCATCCCAACGCGAGCGACACGTTCACGGTACGCTCGGTGTTCGTGATCGGTCCCGACAAGAAGCTCAAGCTGTCGCTGACCTATCCAGCTTCGACCGGGCGCAACTTCGACGAGGTCCTGCGCGTCATCGACTCGCTGCAGCTGACCGCGAAGCACAAGGTCGCGACACCGTCCGACTGGAAGCAGGGCGACGACGTCATCATCGTGCCGTCGGTCAACGACAACGATGCGAAGGCGCTGTTCCCGAACGGCTGGAAGACGGTCCGCCCCTACCTGCGACTGGTCCCGCAGCCGAAGTGATCGCGCGGGCGCTGATCCTGTGCGTGATCGCCGCGTGCGGCAGTGACGCACCGGAGCGCCCCCGAACGTTCGGCGGCGACCGGTTCGTCGATCTGCGGATCCCGGCCGACTTCGAGGACGGTCGGCGGTATCCGCTGGTCGTCGTGTTGCACGGCTACACGATCAACGGCGTGGTCCAGGAGGCGTACCTCGGGACCAAGGCGCTGGTCGACGCGGGCGACGCCTTCGTCGTCGCGCCGACCGGGACGTACAACAGCCAGAACAAGCCGTTCTGGAACGCGGACCCGGCGTGCTGTGACTTCGAGGGCCAGGCACCCGACGACGTCGACTATCTCGCGACGCTGATCGAGGACATCGCGGACGCGTGGCCGATCGATCGGGATGCGGTCCACGTCGTCGGCCACGCCAACGGCGGCTTCATGGCCTACCGGCTGGCGTGCGAGCGCGCAGAGCTGATGGCGTCGATCATCGTGATCGCGGGTGCCGCCAGCCTCGATCCCGCCGCGTGCCAGCCGGCCCGCCCGGTCAACGTGCTGCACCTGCACGGCACCGCGGATATCGAGTTCCCGTACGCCGGCGGCGGCATGTTCGGCGGCACACCGGACTCACCCGGTGCGGTCGAGAGCGTCACGCGCTGGGCCGCGCACGACGGTTGCGATGCCACGCGCACGCCGGGACCGACGATCGATCTCGACACCACCGTCGCCGGGGCCGAGACCCGCACCGAGAGCTTCGGCTGTCCCGCGGGGCGCGGCGTCGAGCTGTGGTCGCTGGAGGGCACGGAGCACCTGCCGAACGTGGTCTCGACGTTCGTACCCGCGGTGTGGCCGTGGCTCCTCGCCCACGTGCGCTAGAGTCCCCGCCATGTTGCTGAGCCGGATGGCCGACGGCGCGCCCGAGATCTTCGCGTCGGTGCAGGGCGAAGGACCCACGACCGGGGTCCCGAGCGTGTTCGTGCGGCTGGCGGAGTGCAACCTGATCTGCACGTGGTGCGATACCAAGTACACGTGGGACTGGGCGCACCACGATCGTGCGCGCGAGACCATCGAGCTGCCGACCGCCGACGTCGCGTCGCGGATCGCCGGGATGGCACGCGGGCACAAGACGGTGGTGATCACTGGCGGCGAGCCGCTGCTGCATCGCGACGAGATCACCGCGCTCGCGCCGGTGTTGCGACAGCACGGGTTCCGGATCGAGATCGAGACCAACGGCACGATCGAGCCGGCCGGGCTGACCGAGCTGATCGATCAATGGAACGTGTCGCCGAAGCTCGAGAGCTCGGGCAACAAGCGAACGGCACGGCTGCGCACGGGTCCGCTGACGTCGTTCGCCGCGCTCGCCAGCGCACACTTCAAGCTGGTCGCGAGCGACCCCGCGGATCTGGACGAGATCGATCGCATTGTACGGACGTTCGCGATCGCGGCCGACCGGATCACCGTGATGCCGCAGGGCACGACCATCGAGGAGCTCGCCGCGCGCTCGGTGTGGCTGGTCGACGCGTGCCAGGCGCGTGGCTATCGCCTCGGCACGCGGCTGCACGTGATCCTGTGGGGCTCGGAGCGCGGCCGGTGAGGATGTGCTTCCTCGTCGCGCTCGCCGCGTGTGGCAAGGATCCGCGGCCGCCAGCGGTGCAGCCCGTGGCCAGCGACGCGGTCGCGCCCGCAGCGCGATGCACGCAATTGCCGTTCGGCTACTCGACACCGGTGCCGGAGGCGTCGGGCGCGGCGTGGATGACGATCGACGACAAGCTCGCGCTGGTCGTGATCAGCGACAGCGGCAACCATGGCAAGTACGCGATCGTCGATCCCGAAACTGGCGTCACGCGCGAGCAAGGCAAGCTTCCACTCGGTGGCGGCGGTGAGGATCTCGAGGGCGCCGCCGTGCGTGGGGGCAAGCTCGTCGTCGTGACGTCGCCCGGATGGATCCGGATCTGGGAGCGCGTCGAGCGTGGCTTCAAGCTGGTCGAAGGTCCGTATCCGCTGGGCCCGATCGACCTCGAGAAGACGACCGACGGCAACTCGCCGCCCGAGGGCAACGGGATGGTGTGCGACGTCGACCGGACGAACTGCGGCCGCAACTACGAGGGGCTGTGTCTCGCGCCCGCGTCGTCGCAAGCCGAGTGCGTCGGCTTCGTCGCGTCGAAGGCCGACGGGCACCTCTACTGCGTGGTCGAGCGTGCCGGCCGGCTGGTCGCGCTCCACGATCGCGCGATCAAGATCACCCGGCCCGGTGCGCTGGCCGACTGCGCGTTCGCCGAGGACGGCACACTGTACGCCGGCAGCAACCTGTTCGATGTGTCCCGCGTCTACCGCGTCGAAGGCTGGGCCGATCCGGCGACCGCGAAGGTCACCGAGATCGACCAGCTCGGGATCGGGTTTCCAGAGACGCTGGCGGTGCGCGGCGACATCATCTACCGGATGAGCGACACCGGCGGCGGACCGAGCCTGATGGCGAAGTTTCGCTGCAGCCCCTAGCCGAGGCGTAGCTCCCGATGGCTGGCCGCGCGCGCGGCATTTGCTATGCACGACGGCATGCGTATCCCGATCGTCCTGTTCGCACTCTCGCTCGCTCACGCGGCCGTCGCAGATCCGACGGCGGCACAGCGGCTCAACGAGACGGGCCCCGAAGCCCAGTTGCTCGAGCGCGACGCCGGAACGTGGGAGGTCACCGCGACGATGTGGCAAGCCCCCGGTGCCAAGCCGATGATCACGAAGGGCCTGGTCGCCGAGCGCACGATGGTCGGGCGGTACCTGCAGGAGACGATGAAGCCAGCGGCCGGCTCGAAAGACCCACCGTTCACCCGCCTGGACTATCTCCACTTCAGCCGGGTCGAGGGCCGCTGGCAGTACGTTTCGATGGATACCCGGATGCCCGTCGGTGTGATGCCAGCGTCGTCGTTCGATCGCGGCAGCGAGAAGTCGGTGACGCTGGAGTTCGCGCCGCTCGCGTTCGTCGGCATGGGCGACAAGGTCGAGGGCACGATGATGCGCTCCAACCTGGTGATCACGCGCGACGGTAAGGACCACCAGGTCAAGGAGCAGCACTGGGTCAAGGCCGACGGCAGCGGCAAGGAATGGCTCGCGATCCGGTACGACTACCGGCGCAAGCCCTGAGGGTCATGACCTACGCGAAGTAGGTCCCATGCGTGAGGTCGTCCAGCAAGCTGCGTCCCGTCGGCTTCCAGTCGAAGCGCTGCTGCGTGAGCGTGCTGGTCGCGGTGATGTCGAGGCCGAAGAAGTTTCCAAGCCAGCCAAAGTGCTCGGACGGCACGGACTCGACCGGTAACCCCAGCTTGCGACCGATCACCTCGGCGATGTCTCGCGTCCGGATGCCCTGATCTCCGACTGCGTGCAACACCGTTCCGGGTGACGCCGACTCGAGCGCGATGCGGAACAGTCTCGCGGCATCGAGCCGGTGCACGGCGGGCCAGCGATTGGCGCCGTCGCCGATGTAGCCGGAGCGGCCGGTCTTGCGCGCGAGCTGGATCAGCATCGGGACGAACCCGTGATCGCCGTCGTCGTGCACAGAGGCGGGCAGCCGGATCGACGACACACGCACCCCGCGGCTCGCAAATGACAGCGCGAGGATCTCACTTGCGGCGCGCTCTCCGGCATTCTCTGCCGTCTGCGCATGCTCCTCGGTGGCCGGGCCCTCCGGGTCGAGGCGGCCGATTCCCGAGGTCATCACGAACGGCTTGTCCGAGCCGACCAGCACCCCGCCGATCGCCTCGATCGCCTCGCGATCCTTGCGGCAGTTGTTCGTGCGGTCACTGAAGTCATCGTGAGGGAACGCGCAGTGCACGACGCCGTCGCAGGCGATCGCCCCGCTGCGCAGCGAGCTCAGATCGGTGAGGTCGCCGCGGTGGACCTCCACGCCGAGCTCCGCGATCCGTGCGGCGCCCGCATCGGATCGTGCGAATGCGAGTATCCGATGACCCGCACGAAGGAGCTCGAGCACGACGGCCGAGCCGATGAAGCCACTGGCTCCGGTGACGAAGACGCGCATGACAGACCTCCAGGTGATTCAGGATCAGCCTGACACCGTCGGGGTCCAGTCGACATGCACGAGCGTCCACCGTTCTTGCCTGATCGTCTACGATACCGTAGGATGGTGCAATGAGCTCATTGGCCCATCGGCTGGCGACGCTCATCGCGCGCTGGAGCCCGACCGAGGGTGTGCAACCCTCGCCGGTGACTGGGGTTTCTTGCATCAAAGTATCGCAAACACAGCGGGCCTCGAAACGGCACTGGCGCGCCTCGTTCTGCATCGTCGCGCAGGGCATCAAGGAGCTGTCGCTCGAAGGCAAGCTCTACCGCGAGCGCGAGCCGCACTACATCGTTAGCCCGATCGATCCCCGGTCACCAGCCGCGTCGCGGGTGCCTCGCCAGCGCAGCCGTTCCTCGCGCTCAAGCTCGACTTCGACGCCCAGGCACTGCGCGAGATCGCGACGCAGCTCGGTCCGATGGATGCGCCGGAGCGAAGCACGCGCGCGATCTTTCTCGGGCGGGCCTCCGATCGCATGCTCGAGGCAACGATTCGCCTCTGCGAGACGTTCGCCACGCCGGACGATGCCAAGGTCATCGTTCCGCTCGTCGCACGCGAGTTGCTGTTTCACGTGCTCAAGGGTCCTGATGGTCCCGCGATCTGCCAGCTCGTCCGCGAGGGTAGCCAGGCGCAGCGCATCACCGGGGCGATCTATCAGCTGCAGGCCTCGCTGGCGGAGGACGTCGAGATCGAGGGGCTCGCGCGCGCTGCCGGAATGAGCCGCGCGACGTTCTTCAAGCGGTTCAAGGAGGCGACGGCGATGAGCCCGCTGCAGTACCAGAAGCGGCTGCGGCTGCTCGAGGCGAGGCGGCTGATGCTGGATGAAAGCGAGGGCGCCGAGACCTCCGCATTCCGCGTCGGCTACACGAGCGCATCGCAGTTCAGTCGAGAGTATTCGCGCATGTTCGGGAATGCGCCCCTTCGCGACACGCGCAAGCTCAAGCAGACACCGCGTGTTGCCGAGGACCTGTAGGTCGGATCAGGCGCAGAATAGCCGCTCGATCCCGACCCCGAGCGACCTCGCGACCCCGACCAGCGTCGCCATCGTCGGGTTGGTCTTGCCAGCCTCGAGATCCTGCCAGTGCTTGACGTCGAGCTTGGCCCGCTCGGCCGCGGCCTCCTGGGTCAGGGCCTTCTCGCCGCGCAGCTCCTTGATCTGCTTCGCGAGCCGCGCGATGGCCGCCGCGACCGCCGGATTGTCACGCGCGGACGACCGCGAGCCTTTCTTCGACTTGGTCCTTGCGTAACGTGCCACGCACCGACTGTGCTGCCATCGGCGGACCACCCACCACCGGACTAGTCCGGTGGCACGGTCAGCGCGACTGCTGGCGACGTACCGCTCGTCGGCCGGCGCGGCCAGCCGGGTCGGCGTCGCCTGGATGGCCGCCGGACCCTGGACTGCACCAAAACTTCGCCAGGCGGGCGATGGGCGCTACGATCCCCGCGTGCAGTGCCCGTACTGCAGTGGCGACTCCAACGTGACCGAGACCCGGGTCACGGCCGACGGCATGCGCCGGCGTCGGATCTGTGCGGCCTGCAAGCGACGGTTCACGACCTACGAGAAGCTGGGCGCGCCCGGGCTCAAGGTCAGCAAGCGCGACGGCAGTGTCGAGCCATTTGACGGTGACAAGCTGTTCGCGGCATTCCGCCGGATCTGCGCGCATCGCACCGGCGTCCGCGACGAGGATCTTCGCCGGCTCGCGCGCGACCTCGAGGCCACGCTGGTCGACAGCGGGCGCAAGTCGGTCGCGTGGAGCGACATCGTCACGCTCGCGCTGTCGCGGCTCGAGAACTTCGATCCGGTCTCGGCGCAGCGTCTTGCGGCGAACTACATCGACGAGACCGGCGACGTGCGGTTCGCTCGCGAGGGCGCACAGGAACCATCGCCGCAGCTTGGCCTGCCACTCCCCGACGGAACCGAGTGACGACGGAAAAAACAGCGAGGGGGTGTGGCCCGGGGCCAGCCGGACCACACCTCGATCGAGTCACCACAGCTCGACCGTCTCGCCGAAGACGAAGCCTCGCCCCGCGCTAGAGTTGAAGGGCGAGCAGCAGGACAATCGATAGGAGCGTCGCGATCACCGCGAGGCTCGGGGTATCCAGCCTCGGAGTCGGGCGACTCACGATGTGGGTAAGCTCGAAGTGCTGGCTCGACCGGCGGGCCGCTTCTGCGAGCTCGCTGCGAAAGATCAACTTGTTCGTGCTGAGGCGGCGCTCGGTCGTGCGGCCCTTCAGCAACAGTCGATCAGTCACGGTGACGAGCTGCTCGAAGTTGATGGTCTCGATGGCTTCGATGTCCAGCATGTCCGGAAGCCAGTACACGTTGCGTGCCGAGCACGCCGCGCCGTCGTTTCGCCGGGTTGCTCGCCAGGGAGCGCGTGACCTGAACTCCTCGGTCGTCGATCACCGTCACCTGCGCGATGCGGCGGCTCGAATGGTCACCGCAGATGGACGGAGGCACGCCGAAACCTCGAATGGGCGCGACCCCTGAGGATCGCGCCCATTCACAACGAGACAGGATCGCTACCAGCGGCGAACGCGCGTCGAGACGTTGATCACCGGAGACGCCGCAGGTGCCGCCGCGACGACGGTCGGTGCCGAGCGCTGGCTCATCATCATCGCCATCATCATGAACATCGATGGGTCCTGCTGGTTGGTCTTGCTCGACGCGATGTCCTTGATCGACGTCTGCAGCTCGTTGACCGCGGTGAGCACCGAGTCGTCCTTCTTGCCGCCGGCGACGTTCGAGAGAACCTGAGTGTTGAGAGTCTTCATCGGGCTGATCCTTGTTGGAGTGTGAACAGCCGTGGTGCAGGGTGCGTGCCCTCGGGTCGGTCGTGGGTGATCGGGTGGTTATCGGATCCGCGGCGTAAACTCGATGCGACGAGCTGAGTCCCGGCGATCGCAGTCCGGACCGTTGGCTCGGAAGGTGGGTCCCGAACACTCGCCCGAAACGCGGACCGGGCCCCAGGAGATCCTGGAGCCCGTTGGGGGGATGCTCGACGATCGTGATGAGTCAGCGCTTCTGCATCATCTGCTGCATCATGCCCATCATCTGCTGACTGCTGGCCTGCTTCTGCGCGGTCATCTGCTGCCCCACGACCGCGATCGCCTCTCCAAGCTGCTTGAGACCGAGGAGCACCTTGGGATCGGGCCCCTTGCGGATACTGAGCCGGCCGCCGGTGACACCGGCCAGGGCTGCGCTGTCGATCGTCGGCAGCGCGCTCGCCGTCGTGCCGGGGGGAGTCTTGGTCCTCATGGCATCTCTTCGGGTCGGCTAGCGCCGGACGCTGGTCGAGATGTTGATGACCGGCGGGGTGGGCGGCGGTGCGGCCGCGGCAGGTGCGGCTCCGCCACCACCACCACCACCCCCACCCATCATCATCATCATCATCATCATCTGCATCGGATCGCCACCGCTGTTCTTGCTGCCGGCGAGATCCTTGATCGAGGTCATGACTGTCTGCAGCGCGGTCGTGATCTCGCTCGAGTCACCTCCGCGTGCCGTGACGCGCGCGGCGCCACCGGCGACTTTCAACAGCTGCATGTGATCGATTCCAGTAAATGGGGTGTTCTTGGACTTGGACATGGGGCGAGCTCCGGTGGTGGGTTGCTCCTCGGACCAGGAGCACGCGATGTGCCAGCGGTGCCCAGGTGTCTTATCCAGCACCTGAAGCTGCGCGTCGCCGCCACTCCTACCCAGATCGAATCCGCGAGTAGACGATCGCCGAAACGCATGACGCCGGCTCGCGACAGCCGGCGTCCTGCGCAACGAGGAGCTGATGATCAGAACCGGATACCGACGTTCAGCGAGCCGCCGACCGTGCTGTCGGTGGCGTCGCTCACGCCTTCGTCCTCGGTGATCACACCGACACCGTCGAACGACGTCTTGATCCGCGTGTACGAGAGCTCACCCTTGACGTAGAGGTTCGACGGCAGCGGGATGTGGAAGTTGCCGTCGAGCGCGAACCCCGAGGCCTGGCCCGGTCCGTACCAGTCGACCGAGCTCAGGTCGCCGGTGTCGAGCACGTAGAGATACTTGCCGCCCATGCCGACCGACGCGCGCTCGGTGATCGCGAGATCGAGGTGCGCCCCGGCGCTGAGATACGAGTACCCGGTGTCCGGCACCTCGAACGTGTCGGGTGCGTCGACGATCGTGTAGTTGGTCTGGCCGTAGCCGATCTCCCCATCGATCGCGAGCATGTCGCCGAGGGGCGCGCGGTAGTGGACGCCGGTGTTCCAGCCGTTGTGGTTGATCACGTAGTCGCCGACGGTGCCTTCCGGATCTGCGAACGTGACGACCGAACCAGCGGAGCGTCCGAGATCGAACGAGAACCCGACGCCCGACAGGATGCCGTCCTGCTTGTTCAGCGGGAACGGATAGACCGCGGCGTTGACCTCGAGGCCCTTGTTACCGACGCCCGCGAATTGCGTGACTTCCTCGGGGTTCTCGGCGCCGATGATCAGGCTGCGCGACTTGTAGTGACCCCCGGCGCCGATCCGGAACCGCGGCGTGGCAGTCGGGACCCGCTTGACCTTTGGGCCCGTCACGATCTCGTGCTCCTTCGACTCCTCAGGGAAGAACTCGGTGATCAGGGCGTTGTCGCGCGTCTCCGGGTCATCCGCCGTGGCGACCTCGGTGTCGGGCTTCTGCTTCGGCGGCTTGACCTCGTCGTCCTCGTCATCGGGCTCGGCTTCGTCATCGGCTTGTGCCGGCTCGACCTTGGTCCGCTTGTTCTTGCTCGGCCGCGCTTGGTCCTCGGTTTCGTCGGCTGCGGCATCGTCCGTCGCCGGCCGCTTGGTCGCCGGCTTCGCCGTCCTGCCGACCTCGCCACGCTTGTTCTCGAACGGCGGCAGCGGGTTCGGGTTGCCCTCGGAGCCACCCTCGACCCAGTGCAGCAGCTCGTCGAGCTCGCGGGCAAGCGTCCGCTGGCTCGCGTCGGTCAGCCCCTTCGCGCCGAGCCGGATCGAGATCGTGTCGATCTGCTTGCCGGTGCGCGCCTCGGACACCACCAGCGTGAGCATCTTGTGCCGGCCCTCGTTCTGGATCCAGCCCTCGATCACCGCGTCGACGCCGAGCTGGCGCGACGCCTTCCGCCACGAGTCCGGGCCCGGGGCACCGCGGGTCGCCGCGGCACGCGCGTCGATCCACCGCTTCGGTGCCACCAGGTCGTAGTCCTCTTCGATCATGTCAACCACCGCCGTGCGGCCGGAGTCGGCGAGCGTGCGTTCGCCATCGAACTCGGTGACGACGACGCGCCGTGGTTTGGCGTCGGCGATCGACGCACCCCAGCACAGGGCGCCGGTGAGGAGAGAACTGAGCGCGAGACGGATGGCCGGGGTGGTGGGCATGGCGGGATTCCTCGTGATGGGCGTGGGCGGGCAAAGGCAGAGCGCTAGCGGTTGCACCAGCACTGGCAGTCGTCGTCCTGGAGATTGTTGCTGTTCGTCACCGTGCCGATGGCGCCGACGCAGTGGTCGACCTCCTGGGCGCGGCAGAACGACAGGCGTGGGTTGTTGGAGATCGTCGCGTTCGCGATCGCCTGGAAGTGGCTGATCTGGCCGAGGCCGGTCAGCGCCGCGTTGTTCGCGACGGTCACCGCACCGGTGACCAGCTGCATGCTGGTGGTGAACGCGCCGATGTCGACCAGCGCGTCGTTGTCGTCGATCGTGACCGAGCCTTCGACCCGGGTCAGCGCGCTCATCGCACCGAGCGTGCTCAGCCGCGGGTTCGTGCGGATCACCAGGTCACCGGCGAGCGTCGTCGCGGTGAACCCGGCGAACGTGGTGAGGTTCGCGTTGTTCGTCAGCTCGATCTTGTGGACCGTGGCGGCCGCGCTGAGGTCGACGGCCGTGAGCGCCCCGTTGTTGCTGACGCGCACCGTGCCGTCGATCTGCTTGAGCCGCTTGAGCGCGAGCGAGCCGAGCGCCGGGTTGCCTGTGACGACCAGGTCACCGTCGATCCGCGCCAGGTCGACCAGGCCGTCGACGCTGGTGAGTGCGGTGTTGTCCTCGATCGTAACCCCGAGGTCGATGTTGTCAGCGCGCTCGACGACCAGGTTCTTGAGGTCGCGCAGCGCGCCGTTACCCGCGATCGTGAGCGGGCCGTAGACCTTGAGCGGCTTCAGGGTGTCGATCTTCGCCAGGCCGGTTCCGATGATCTCGATCGAGTCGACGCCGACCAGATCGCCCAGCTTGCTGAGGCTCGTGATCGCCGAGCCCTGGATGGTCAGCGGCGCGTAGAGATCCCAGCATCCGGTCGGCAGCTCGTCGAAGTCAGCGGTGCTGCGGATGCTGACCGCGGTGGTGACCTGTTCGCACGTGCCGCCCGAGCCATCACCGGAGCCGGCGGTGCGGCC
The DNA here is from genome assembly GCA_037720695.1 of Kofleriaceae bacterium. Taxonomy (GTDB): domain Bacteria; phylum Myxococcota_A; class Polyangia; order Haliangiales; family Haliangiaceae; genus JABFXX01. Next base: position 27,980 of record JBBJLY010000044.1, read on the forward strand.
GCGACCCGCGGATCCGCCGCCGACCTCGCCAACACACGCGGCGAGGGTCACGAACAGGAGCGGAGGGAGGATGGTGGCCTTCATGGTGGACTCCTTGATCAAGCGGCGTGCCGTGAGGCGTGGGCTGGTGTTTCCGGTGGTTGACAGCATGTCGTCGGGGGAAATCAGGTGGTGATGTCTACCGGCGGATGCATCAGCGGTCGGCTCGAGGCCGAACGCTGACGCGGTTCTCGTCGAGCAACGTGCCGCTGAGATAGCGGAGCTGGGCGACCGCGACGTGGTAATCGGCGATCGCGCGGCCACGGCGGAGGCTCGCCTGCACGAGCTCGGTCTGCCGCTGCATGACCTTGTAGTTGTCGCTCTTCGCCGCCTGGTACTGGGCGATCTCGATCCGGACCGCGTCCTCCGCGACGTTGATCGCCTTGTCCGCGAACCCGACGCGAGCGCGCGCGGCGGTCACCTGCTTGACGGACGCCACCACCTCGGCCTCGACCGTGCGCTCGACGTCGAGCCGGTCGATGTCGACCTTGCGGCGGCGGGCGAGCGCGGCATCATGCGCCCCCTTCGCGGCGCCGGAGATCTCGAACTGCACGGTGAGGCCGGCCATCACCTGGAAGCCGTCGGCACCGGCGACGGCTTCCAGCGAGGAGTCGGAGCTCTGGCCGCTTCCGACGAGTGCGCCGGACACGTTGAGGTCGACCTGCGGCAGCATCGCATTCTTCGCGACCTTGACGTCGACGTCGGCGATCCGCTTCTGCAGGATCATCGACGCGATCCGGCGGTTCGACTTCTTCGTGGTCTCGATCACGTCGTTCGCGCGGAACTCTTCCGTCCCGACCTCGAACGCTTCGCCGGGACGCATCACGATCTCGCGGCGGTCGATCGGCAGGCCGGCCTTGCGGCGAACCTCGAGCGACTTCTTCTCGAGCTCGATCTTCGCGGTGAGCAGAGCCTCCTGCCGGATCGCGATCTCGTAGTTCACCGCGTTGATCGCGCTGTCGGGCGAGGTGCCTGCGCGGATCTCGTTGCGCGCGACCTTCTCCTGCTTCTCGGCGAGCGCGAGGGCCTCGGCGCGGGTGTCGACCTCGTAGCTCGCGTACGCCAGCTCCCAGTACGCGGACACGACGTCGCGCACCATCTCCTCGGCGGCGAGCTGCGCCCGCACGGTGGCATCGGTCGCGTTGAGGTCGGCCTTGTGCTCCTGCGCGAGTGCGACGTCGGGACCGAAGCCACGAACGAGCGGCTGGGTCAGCGTCGCGCGCGCCTGCGACTGCACGATCGCGTAGGTGTCCTCGATCACCGGGCTACCGGTCGAGCTCACCGGGTTGCCCGACGAGTCGACCTTCGGGTTGCCACTCGCGTCGAGGCTCTCGCCGAGGCCCGGCGGCAGCTCGATCTCGCGAAGGATGCGCGAGATGCCGAGCTCGACCTTGAAGTTGCCGCCGGTCGGCAGGTTGCGACCGAGCGACACCTTGCCGCCGACCTTCTCCTCCGACACGACCTGGAATGCGCCAACCTCGACCTGACCCGACACCGCGTCGCGCTGATAGCTGGCGTCCGCGCCGAGGATCCACGCTTGATCGCGGCGGGACGCCTCGGCCTGACCGCGGGCATTCGAGCGCTCCGCCTTCGCGCGCGCGAGGTCGGGCGACTGGGTGACCGCGACCTCGATCAGGTCATCGAGCTTGATGACCGCGACCGACTTCGCCTCGGAACCATCATTGTCGTCTTCCTGTTCGACATCCGCGACCCGCCGTTTCTTGCGGACCGGCTGATCGCGATCGGTCTCATCATCATCTGCGCGTGCGAGCGACCGACGGTCCTCGACGCGGCGGCGCTTGTCAGCCGCGGCCGGCGCCGTGGTGAGCAGGCTCCCGAGGACCGCGATGACGAGTGGGCGAGTCAGCATGGAGGGTGGCCACAGCACCGGCCATGCCACGCCTAAGTTCGCTGTCTACCAGTGGATCCAAACGATGGATTCACCGGGACTCGACTACCTCGGGTTACGGATCGCTCTCCCACCCCCCACGGATCTGGACCCAGAACCGGTCCATTCGCACCGCGCGTCGCGGTCGTCGGCTGGTCTTCGTCTTGCTCGATGACCTGCCATGCGGCACGGCCATGACGGATCGCTCGAGGCGCCCACGCACCTCGGGTCCCACCAGCTGCCGCTCCCTCCCGAGTGGCTGTCGGACGACGACGAGGGCGTGTCGGCCACGCGTGCCCGCCTCCCGAAGAGAGTCGTTCGCGAGGTCTCCTCTCACAAGGAGCGGTCGTCGCGCTCGGCCAGCAAGTCGAAGTCAGTCGCGCAGCCCGCACCGGCCACACCGGTTGCTGCTCCGGCTGTCGATCCAGCCGCCGCGCTCGCCGCGATGGGCGCGATCGACCCGCTCCAGATCGTGATCCCGCCCGAGCTCGGCAACACGATCTATCCCTGGATCCGCCGGCTCGCGCTGCAGGCCGACCTCGTCGGCGCGGACCGCGTGCTACGCGACGCGCTCGCCGACATGACGTCGTCGCTCAGCGTGTCGATCGTCTATCCCGGCCAGGACGGCCTGTGGACGCTCGGCGCCGACGACGAGATCCCACGCGAGGCTCAGCCGATCATCGCGGTCGCGACGGCACGCCGCGCGATCATCGCGCCTCACACCGCGCTGGTGCCGATCGTGACGACGAGCGAGACCGTCGCCGTCATCGTGTTGACGCGGAACCCACGGAACCCGGCGTATCATCCGATCGAGCAGGTCGCGATGGTCGCCCTCGCCCGCGAGAGCGCCGCGATCCTCCATCACCTCGCGGTCACGCATCTCCAGCGCCAGTCCGAGATCAAGGCCGACCAGGGCGGGCTGTATCGCGGCGAGGCGCTCGAGGCTCATCGCACCCGCGGCAGCGAAGGCTCGGTCACCAACCTGTCCCCGGTCTGGGTGCGCCGCACCTATCCGTTCCTCGTGGTCGCGATGCTGATCGGCATCGTCGCCGCGATCTTCATCACCGTGCCGACCTACTCGACCGGCATGGCCGTCGTGATCTTCGACGGTGCGCGGATCACCGCACCCGCGGCGGGCACGGCCGACAAGGTCACCGTCGTCCCCGGCCAGCCGGTCAAGAAGGGCGACATCATGGTTCGCCTCAAGTCGGCCGACCAGGAAGCCGAGCATGCGCTCGCGACGGCCGAGTACGAGGCCGCGGTGACCAGCTACCTGTTCGACGGCGACGAGCAGGCGCGCAAGACGCTCGCGACCGCCCAGGCGCGGATCGCGCGTGCCCAGGCCGCCGTCGACGCGCGTGTGATCCGCGCGCCCAAGACCGGCACGGTCTCCGACATCCGCGTCAAGGACGGCGATCTGTTGAACCCCGGCCATCACATCCTCACGATCGTCGACGCCACGACCCAGCCGATGGTCCTCGCGTTCCTGCCCGGCAAGGACCGCCCGCGGTTCCGCAAGGGCATGAAGCTCCAGGTCGAGCTCGTCGGCTTCACGAAGACGCGAGAGCTCGCGACGATCGACTCGGTGGGAACGGAGATCGTGGGCGGCGAGGAAGCCGCTCGTTACATTGGCACCCAGCTCGCCGATTCGCTCAAGCTTGCCGGCGGGAACTTCGTGATCGTCAAGGCGCGTCTGCCCCGGCGCACCTTCAAGTCCGATCACAAGACGATGAACTATCACCACGGATTGCAGGCGAAGACCGAAGTGAAGGTCCAGACCAAGCCGTTCCTGGTGACGCTGCTGCCCGCGCTCGAGAAGTATCTGCCCGAGTGACGCCCATCACGAAGGACTCACCACCATGGCCACTGGTTCCAAAGATATTCGTGACGGCTTCCCCGCCTTGCGGAAGCTCGGATTCACCGTCGGCAACCGCGCGGTGCCGTTCGTCCAGCAGCTCGAGTGGACCGATTGCGGTGCCGCCTCGCTCTGCATGGTCATGGCCTATCACGGCAAGGAGACCAAGCTCGCCGAGGTCCGCGAGGCGATGGGGATCGGCCGGGACGGCGTGTCGGCCAAGGCCATCCTCGACACCGCCGAGCGCTACGGCATGCAGGGCCGCGGCATCAAGGTCGATGTCTCGCAGGTCAAGCTGCTCAAGCCCGGCACGATCCTGCACTGGGAGTTCAACCACTTCGTCGTGTTCGAGCGCGTCGTCAAGGGCGGCGCGGTGCGCATCGTCGATCCCGCGACCGGGCCTCGTGACGTCCGCATCGGCGACTTCGGCAAGTGCTTCACCGGCGTCGCGATCGAGCTGATCACCACCGATCGGTTCTCGAAGACCAAGGCCGAGAAGGGCCGGCTCAAGCGCTACGTGCGCGAGCTGATGTCCGAGAAGGGCCTGTTCACGCGGGTCATCATCGTCAGCCTCGCGCTGCGCCTGATCGCGCTCGCGATGCCGCTGATGACTGGCATGATCATCGATCGCGTCGTGCCGCGGCAGGACTACGATCTGCTGTACGTGTGCCTCGCGGCGATCGGCGGGATGACGGCATTCAACCTGCTGTCCGAGGTCATCCGCATGCACTTGCTGCTGCACCTGCGGATCTCGCTCGACACGCGGATGACGCTCGGGTTCCTCGACCACATGGTGTCGCTGCCATTCTCGTTCTTCCAGCGCCGGTCGACCGGCGATCTGATGATGCGTGTCGAGTCGAACGGCACGGTTCGCGAGATCGTCACCTCGAAGTCGATGTCCGCCGTGATCGACGGCATCTTCGTGATGCTCTACGCGGCCGTCATCTTCTACGTCAGCCCGACGCTCGGCGTGATCACGATCGTCATGGCCTCGGCGGAGGCCCTGGTGTTCCTGTGCGCCCGCCCGACGTTCCACCGGCTGCTCGCCGCCGACCTCGACAAGCAGGCCAAGGCGCACAGCTACATGGTGCAGCTGCTCGGCGGCATCGAGACCCTGAAGTGCGCCGGTGCGGAGCGCCAGGGCGTCGAGAAGTGGTCGAATCTCTACACCGACGAGCTCAACATCAAGATGCGCCGCGCGCGGGCCGGCGCCTACGTCGATGGCATCCGCGGCGCGATCGCCTCGCTCGGCCCGATGCTGATCCTCACGATCGGCGCGTCGGCCGTGATGAGCGGCAAGATGACGCTCGGCATGATGCTGGCGATGAACTCGCTGGCCACCAGCTTGTTCGGTCCGCTGTCGCAGCTCGTGTCGTCGGCCCTCGAGCTCCAGCTGGTCAAGGGCCACATGGATCGGATCGACGACGTGCTGCAGACCCCGCTCGAGCAGGATCGCGATGTCGCGCAGCAGCCACCTCGCCTGCGCGGGCAGGTCCAGGTCCGCAACGTGTCGTTCAAGTACGGCGAGCAAGCGCCGCTGGTCGTCCACAACGTCTCGCTCGACATCACGCCTGGCATGTCGGTCGCGCTCGTCGGGCCGAGCGGCTCGGGCAAGAGCACGCTGCTCGGCCTGCTCGCCGGCCTGCACAAGCCAGTCACCGGTGACATCCAGTACGACAACCGGGGCCTGATGGAGATGGACCTGCGCGCGATCCGCCAGCAGATCGGCATCGTCCCGCAGCACCCGTTCATCTTCGGCGGCACGATCCGCGAGAACGTCGCGCTGACGTCACCCGGTGCGACGCTCGACCGGATCTCCGCTGCCTGCAAGACGTCGTGCCTGCACGACGACATCAGCGAGATGCCGATGGGCTACGACACGGTGGTCTCCGACGGCGGCGGCTCGCTCTCGGGTGGCCAGCGCCAGCGCGTCGCGCTCGCCCGCGCCGTGATCCGCAATCCGTCGCTGATGCTGCTCGACGAGGCGACGTCGGCGCTCGACAACCAGACCGAGAAGCGCGTGATCGAGGCGCTCGAGCGCCAGCGCTGCACCCGGATCACCGTCGCCCACCGACTGTCGACCGTCCGCAATGCCGACCTGATCATCGTGATGGACAAGGGTCGCATCGTCGAGCAGGGGACCCACGACCAGCTCCTCGCACGCGGCGGCCTCTACACCACGCTCGTCCAGGCTTCGCAGAACAATCCGCTGGAGAACTCCCATGCTGACCCGATTCCCGCTGCTGCTGTCGCCTCTGTTGTCGTTCCTGCTCCTCGGCGCGTGCGCAGCGAGCGAGCAGCCGCCGGTCGAGCCTAGCCCCACCGAAGCCGTGGCCCCCGCAGCACCCGTCGCGCCCGTCGAGACGCCCGAGTACATCGGCATCGTGACGTCGCGCAAGTCGGAGTACGTGCCGGCCGCATTCACGGGGCGCGTGCTCGCGGTCGACGTCTCGCAGGGCAAGCGGGTCCGGCTCGGCGACCCGATCGCCCGACTCGACGACGCGGATCTCAAGTCGCAGATCGAGGGCTACAAGGCGGAGGAGAAGGCCGCACGTTCACAAGGTGGTGCCGCCGGCGCCGAGATCGGCGCGCTTCGCAAGCAACTCCGCGCCGAGCAGCGCCTGGTCCGCCTCGGTGCGGCACCGCCGATGAACCTGATCAAGATCCGATCACAGATCAGCGCGCTCGGCGCGAACGGCGCCGCGTCCGCCAGCCAGGCCAACGTCCCGCGGGCCAAGCGCGAGCAGGCCGAGCGCAAGCTGGCCCTCGCGCAGCTCAAGGCGCCGGTCGACGGCATCGTGATGATGATCAAGGCCCGCGAGGGCGAGGTCGTGCAAGAAGGTGCGCCACTTGCGCGCGTGTTCGATCCCAAGGACCTGATCGTGCGCTTCGCGATCCCGAAGGATCAGGGCAAGGCATTCCCGCCGAACACGCGGGTCGAGCTCCAGGTCGAAGGCGCACCGCGTCCGATCTGGGCTCGGGTCGAGCGCCAGTCCAACGAAGACCCCTCGATCAATCTCATCGTCGTGGAAGCCGATATCGACGACGACAAGCTCGCCCCCGACGAGATCTCGGTGACCGCGACCGGCCGCGTGCGGTTGGTCTCAAGCGCAACAGGAGAAACCCGATGACCATGGTAAAGACTGCAGACGTGGCCGACAGCAGCCATCTCGAAACCCCGACCTGGGTCACCTCGTTCCAGGGCTTGCCGCGCACGGTCAACGTGCGTCGCTGCCGGCTCGAGGTGGTGGCCGGCCCCGACGTTGGCAAGATCATCGAGCTCGCGCAGCCGACGATCATGATCGGCCGCACCGGCGCGGATCTGAACCTGACCGATCCCAAGGTCTCCGGCCTCCACGCCGAGCTCCGGCTGCAGTCGGACGGCTATCGCGTTCGCGATCTCGGCTCGACCAACGGCACGCACGTCCGCGGCGTCCGCATCGTCGACGGCTTCATCGCGCCTGGCTCCACGATCCAGATCGGCAAGAGCGCGGTCGTGTTCGATCCGCTGGACGAATCGGTCTCCGTCCCGCTGTGGCACGAGAACCGGTTGCACGGCCTGATCGGTGGCTCGGCCGCGATGCGCCACATGTTCGATCTGATCAACCGGTTCGCGCAGTCCGATGCGACCGTGCTGATCCAGGGCGAGACCGGCGCAGGCAAGGAAGGCGTCGCCGACGCGATCCACCAGTGCTCGCCGCGCCGTGACGGCCCGTTCGTCGTGCTCGACTGCTCCGCGATCCCGGAGCAGCTGTTCGAAGATCAGATCTTCGGTCACGAGCAGGGCGCGTTCACCGGCGCCGGCAAGGCCACCGTCGGCGTGTTCGAGGCCGCGCACGGCGGCACGCTGTTCCTCGACGAGATCGGCGAGCTCCCGCTCGACGTCCAGTCCAAGCTGCTGCGCGCAGTCGAGACTCGCAAGGTCCGCCGCATCGGCTCGACCAAGGTCATCGCGTCGGATGTTCGCATCATCGCGGCGACCAACCGCGACCTCGCAACCGAGGTCAATCGCGGCACGTTCCGCTCGGATCTGTTCTACCGGCTGTCGGTCGCGAAGCTCGCCGTGCCGTCGCTGCGCGAGCGCCGCGAGGACATCCCGCTGCTGATCGAGCACTTTCTCCGCCAGCTCACGGCGACGATCGGCAACAAGGATCCGCGCCTCCCGGACGACTTCTCCGCCCGCGCGCAGCGCCACGCCTGGCCGGGCAACGTGCGCGAGCTTCGGAACGCCGTCGAGCGCGCGTGTTTGCTGCCCAACCACCCGACGCTCGGGTTCGAGGCGCCGCCCAAGAAGGAGGGCAGCGGGCTCGGCGAGGTCGACATCGAGATCCCGTTCAAGGTTGCGAAGCAGAACCTGGTCGACGAGTTCGATCGCCGCTACCTCGAGGCGCTGCTCGAAGCACACGACAACAACATCTCGGCGGCCGCGCGCGCGGCCGGGATCGAGCGGATGTCGATCTACAAGATGATCCGTCGGCTCGGCCTCGACAAGACGGAGGCGCGTGACGCGCGTGACGACGACAACGATGACGACGCGACGGGGCACAAGCGGGGCTAGTTGATCGGGTTCTTCCGGCCACCTCCCGACGCGCCGGATCAACCACGGTCCCTCGTCGATCGGCTCTATCGCCGCTGGCAGTGGAGCGTGTTCCTCTCGATCGTCATCGGCTACACGATCTTCTACGTGACCCGGCTCAGCATGTCGGTGTCGAAGAGCGCCATGATCGACAGCGGCACGCTCGCCGTCGAGCAGGCCGGCGTGATCGACGCGGTGTTCCTAGTCACCTACGCGGTCGGCAAGACCGCCAACGGGTTCCTCGCTGATCGCGTCAGCATCCGCCGGTTCTTCGCGACCGCGTTGTTGGTGTCGTCCGTGATGAACCTCGCGTTCGGCCTCAGCTCGACGTTCGTCATGTTCGGCCTGCTGTGGGCGATCAATGGCTGGGCGCAATCGACCGGCGTGCCGGCGAGCGGCGTCGTGATGGCGTCGTGGTTCTCGACCCGCGAGCTCGGCACTCGGTACTCGATCTGGAGCCTCGCGCACCACCTCGGCGAGGGGCTGACGTTCCTGTTCTCCGCACACCTGATCTCCGCCGCGACGGATCGCGGTGCCGGGCCCGACGCCTGGCGCGCCGCGTTCCTCGGTCCGGCGGCGCTCGGGTTCGTGACGGCCGTGATCCTGTTTCGCACGGTCGCCGATCGGCCACGCAGCAAGGGCCTGCCCACGATCGCCGACCACACGGGGACGCCGGTGCCGGCGACGCCCGAGCCCGAGACGCTGGGCGGTGCGCAGCTCGCCGCGTTGAAGAATCCGTGGATCCTGCTGTGCGGCGTCGCCAGCGGCCTGATCTACGTCTCGCGCTGGGCGATCAACAACTGGGGCGTCTACTACCTCGAGCACGAGCGCGGCTACTCCGTCGAGGCCGCCGCATCGGCGCTCGCGATCTTTCCGATGTCCGGCATCGCCGGCGCGTTGCTCGCCGGCCCGATCTCGGATCGGTTCGCGCGCGGGATGCGCGTCCCGGTCGCCGTCGGCTATGGCGTCATGTTCTGCGGCTCGCTCGCGGTGTTCTACTACGCGAGCGCCGACTCGCAGACGCTGGTCCGCATCGCACTCGGGATCGCGGGCGTCGGCATGGGCGGCCTGCTGGTGTTCCTCGGCGGGTTGCTCGCGATGGAGCTGTGCAGCCGGCGCGCGGCCGGTGCAGCGCTCGGCATCATCGGCGGCTTCAGCTATGCCGGCGCGGGCGTACAGGCCGTGCTGAGTGGCTACCTGATCGACGGCGACGACTTCTCACGCGCGAAGCTGCTGTGGCTCGGCGCGCCGTGCGTCGCGGTCGTGATCACCGCGCTGCTGTGGCGACCCGAGCGGCGGACGAAGCGCCTCGAACCCGTCGTGCAGTAGTCACAGGGCGACGAGCACGACCGCCGGGAGGTCGCCCAAGCTGCCGACGCGTACCTTGCGCGTGGTCGCGCCGGTCCCGACGGTGACCGTGACGAGACCGTTGGTGTAGACGACGAACAGCCCGTCCGGGCCGGTCGAGGTCTGCGCGAGCGGGGTCAGCCGACCGACGCCGTTCTCGACCCCGGTCGCCATGTCGAGGTAGACGACCTCGGCGCGATCCTGGTCCGCCGCGTCGATCGTGACCGTCGCGTTCGCGATCGGAGCCGCGGCGCCGTAGACCAGGCCGAACACGGCACCCTCGTAGCGCGTGATCTTTGTCTGATCGAGTGACGCGAACGCGACGTCGCTGTTGATCACCGGCACCTCGAGGATGCCCTGCGGCGTGCACGCGTTGCGACCCCCGGTCGGCAAGCATCCGATCGTGACCAGCAGCGGGTTGCCGGCGTACGCCGCGACGCAGCTGCCCGCACCGGGCTGCATCAGCGCCTCGAACGAGGCGACGTGATTGGCGAGCGAAGCGCCACTCACGCCACCCCAGTACTCGAGCTCGTCGTCGAACGGTCGCGGCGACAACGTGCCGACCGACACGCCTGCCTGCAGATCGGCGAGCTCGGCGGTGACGCACGGGGTGGCGCCGCCGGCAGCGAGCTTCAGCACGTCGAGCGGCTTCGCGGTCACCGCACGCCGCGTGCACGACAGGTTCGGAACCAGCGGCACGACGAGCGAGTCGCCCCCGTCATACTCGGACCCACCGTAGAAGATCAGGTCCGGCTTCACCGGATCGTCGGGGATGTCGACGATCGGCTCGCAGTTCCCTGCGTGACCCCGCATCGCGATCCGGCCGAGGCCCGACGACGGGATCGCGAGCTCGAACTTGCCGCGCACCGCGTCCCGGATGGCGCTGTACGTCGGCACCGCGCCGGGCTCGATGCAGTCGCGCCGGAGATCGTTGGGGTCGTTCGGATAGTCGTTGCCCTCGGCGATCACCTCGATCGCGGTGACACACGCGGTGTCGTTCTGCGCCGCGACCTCGGAGGACGGCAGCCGCAACGAGAGCTCGATGACCTTGTCGCCACAGCCCGCGGCGAGTAGCACGTAGACGATCCACGGCTTCATCGCGGTTCAGCGCCCACGGGTCACTGGAAGCCCCTCACCGCCGATGGGTCGCGAGACATGTACTGGTAGCCGATCACGCCGCCGCCGATCACGGCGCCGATCCCGACCCACACGTACCACCGCTCGTACCAGCGCTGGCTGCGCTGCTTCTCGATCAGCATCACCGACGTCGGCTCGAGCATGTTGTCGGGCTCGAGCGCGGCCAGGACCTTGCGCGCGATCGCAGCCGACGACGCGGTGCTATCGATGCCGAGCGGCTTCGATACCTTCTTGGTCTCGAGATCGTAGACGCGGATCGTCAGCTTGTCCTCGGTGCCTTCCTCGATCACGAGGAACCGGGTGGCGCCGCCGGTCATGTCAGACAGTGCCTTGGTCTTCTTCAGGCGCGCCTTGCCGGGCGGCGCAGCGACCGCGGCATCGACCAGCTTCGCGGCGCGATCGCTCTTGCGCTCGGGGTCGAGCACGATCGCGAGCTTCTCGGTCTTGCCGGCGCGGATGTCGACCAGCTCGGCGTACGTCTTGCGACCCTCGGCCGAGATCACGACGAGGTGGACACCGGTCGACAGCGAGATCTTCTCGCTCGCGGGCTGCGCCTTGCCGCCGTTGATCTGGATCATCGCCTCGGCAGGGTCTGCCTCGACCCGGAGGCGCCCCTGCTCCGGGGTCTCCTTGCGGGACTTCTTGATCAGCTTGCGGACACTCGGGCCAGGCTTCATCGGCTCCCATGCCGGGTTGAAGCGCGCCGCAGCACGAAACCAACGCACGGCCTCCTCGGGATCTTCCATGCCCGCGGCGATCAGCCCGCGCCACTCGCTGAGCTGCGCGAGTGCGGGAATCGGGTCACCGCCGGCGACCCCCTGGAGGATGCGCGCCTCGTCGGCCTGCACGATGTCGAGCGCGGCCGTGAAGTCGAGCCGGTTGTAGGCCTCCTTGATCGCGTCGACATCGGCGATCAGGAAGTTGCGACCATCGAGCGTCGCCTCCATCCGCTCAGGCAACTTGAACAGAAAGCCACGCGCGTCGAGCACGCGGCGCAGGCGATCGATCTTCGCGCGGTCTCCGAGCTTGGGGCTCGCGTTCAGGAGCACGAGCTGCGGATCCTCTTTGGAGTCGAGGTCGGCCACGGGATCCGCGAGCGCGAGGGCCGGTAGCAGGAGCAACGCGACGAGGACGGCCTTGTTCATTTATCGATCTCGAAGTCGACGGTCTTGACGGTGGTGTTGCCGGTCGTGATCACGATCTGGCGGGTGATCGTGCGGCCGTGCTCGTCGCTCTTGAACTTGACGGTGTAGCGCCCCGGCGGCAGCTCGAACTTGTGCGGTGTGTCGTGCTTGATCGAGCCGATCTTCGCGCCGGTGACGGTCGCCCAGCCGAACACCGGGTCGTCGCCGTCCTGCATGCCGACCCGCAGGTAGCCCGGCTCGTGCGAGACCTCGCTGCGGATCACCGGCTTGCGCTTGTCGGTGTGCGACCGGTCCTTCGGGGCAACCAGCGGAGCAACCGGCCGGACGGGCGTGGGATCGGGCTCGGTCACCAGCGGAGGCGTGACTTCCGGCGCAACCGCGATCGTCGGCGGCGGCGCCGGTGGGGGCACGGGTGCCGGCGGAACCTCGACTTCCTCGACAACAAGATCTTGCGACGGTGCAACGATGGGCGCCGGCGCTGCCTTGACCGCGCTGCTCGGCACGAGCTGGATCCCGACCGCCGCGACAACGCCGATCACCGCGGCCAGGCCGAGGATGCCGAACGCCCAGCGCGAGCTGCGCTGCTCGACGACGACCACCGCGGCCTGGGCACCGTTCATCGTGTGACCTCCGACGACGCTCGCGAGATCGTGCGCCGGCATCGAACGGTCGGGCAACCGGAACGGCGGCATCGGCGTGCCATCGGGACGCAAGCTCGCCGGCAGCTCGAGCATCGCCGCCGCGCGCAGGATGTCGTGGGTCAGGATGTTGGTTGTTCGCGCGCCCGAGTCGGAGATCACGGGCACCGGCTCGATCTGCCAATCGACCGACTGGGAGTACACCGACTTCGAGTACGACAGCGATTGCGAGATCGACGGACTCGACGCGCGTGCGAGGTTCTGCGCCGAGCGGCGGACCGGCGTCAGCTCCTTGATCAGCGAGCGGGTCGCGATCGTGACCGGCCGGTCGGTGACCATCGTCCGGGGCTGGGAGACCGCGGGGGCCCCGGTCGCGATCTCGCGGATCGCGGCGGCGAGATCGGAGGCGCCCTCCCGCCAGCCGTTCGAGAACCGCTCCTCGACCAGCGCATCGATCATCTGCTGCATCCCGGCGTAGCGCTCGCGGGGATCGTGAGCGAGCGCGCGCATGCAGATCGCGTCGATGCCCTGGGGGATGCTGGGCTTGACCACCCGCGGCGCGATGACTCGCATCGGCTGACTGTCGCGTTCCTCGTGCGTGACCTGGCGGCCGAACGGGTGCGCGCCGCAGATCAACTCGTACAGCACGACGCCGAGCGCGAACACGTCGGAGCGCGGCGTCAACGCTTCGCCCCGCGCCTGCTCCGGCGCCATATATGCCCACTTGCCCTCGACCACGCCCTGCCCCAGACCCTCGCGGCGAGCGATGCCGAAGTCGGCGACGCGGACCTCGCCCGAGGTGGTGAGCAGCAGGTTCGACGGGCTGATATCGGCGTGGATCACCGCGCCGCCCGGCCGCGCATGCGCGAACTCGAGCCCGGCCGCTGCGGCCTGGACGATGTACGTGGCGACCGCAAGCGAGAGCCCGCGCGCGCCGCGACCCTTGAGCAGCTGGCGGAGGCTCGGACCGTCGACGAACTCCATCACCAGGAACACGTCGTCGCCGTCGCGCGCGAGGTCGAGCACGCTGACGATGTTGCCGTGCTGCATGCCGACCAGGAGCTTGGCCTCGCCGATCAGGCGCTCGACAAAGATCTCGTCGTTGGCCAGCTCCGGCAGGAGGCGCTTGATCGCGACCGGCTTCTGGAACCCGTGGTCCCCGAGGCTATGGCCCGCGAACACCTCGGCCATTCCGCCGCGACCGAGGAGCCCCCCGAGGACGTAGCGTCCGCCGGCGCGCTTCGCGCTTGGACGTCGGGGGCACGCACCCCACCTGTTGCAGTAGCCCCGGCCACGCACCCGAGTAGTGCAAAGGGTGTACCGGCTCCAACTGATCGTACAAGCTGGGCCTTTTCGCCGTGCTGTCTGATTGGGACTGTGTGCACCTCCTGTGGATCGGGGGACTACCCTCACCAGCTGGGGAACGGGACCCCGCAAGAGGTAATCTGCGCGCGCCATGATGACGCCGTCTGCCGAGAGCCAGCGCGTGTTCGCCCCGAAAACTTTGCACAATCTGGTCGCGATCGTGACCGGTGGTGGCTCGGGGATCGGGCTCGCAACCGCGCGTGAAATGATCCGCCTCGGCGCGCGCGTTGCGGTGTGCGGCCGGACGCCGGGCAAGCTCGAAGCGGCGAAGGCGGAGCTCGGTGAGTCCGCGCTCGCGATGCCGTGCGACATCCGGGAGCCCGCGCAGGTCGAGGCGTTCGTGAAGTCGGTGATCGAGACGTTCGGCAGCGTCGACATCCTGGTCAACAACGCCGGCGGTCAGTTCCCATCGCCGGCACAGCACATCTCGCCGAACGGCTTCCTCGCGGTCGTCAAGAACAACCTGGTCGGCACGTTCCACATGTGCCGCGAGGTCGCGAACCAGTGGATGATTCCGAAGCAGGGGGGCCGCATCATCAACGTGATCGCGAACATCTACCGCGGGTTTCCAGGGATGGTGCACACGGGTGCAGCGCGCGCTGGCGTCGAGAACATGACGATGACGCTCGCCGTCGAGTGGGCGCAGTTCGGGATCCTCGTCAACGCGGTCGCGCCCGGGATCATCAAGTCGTCGGGGACCGCGCAGTATCCGCCCGAGCTGCTCGAGCGGGGCATCCGCGAGACGCCGCTCAAGCGCGCCGGTACGGTCGAGGAAGTCGCGGCTTCGATCACGTTCCTCGCCTCGCCAGCCGCCTCGTTCATCACCGGTACGACGCTCCGGCTCGACGGTGGTCAGGCACTGTGGGGCCACACCTGGGAGATCGCGTGAACCTCGAGCTCGCGGGCAAGGTGTGCCTCGTCGCCGGTGCGAGTCGCGGGATTGGCAAGGCGATCGCGATCGCGCTGGCTCGCGAGGGCGGCCGGATCGCCGCGATCGCGCGCGGTGCGGAAGATCTCGAGCGTTGCGTGGCC
>JBBJLY010000445.1:0-4080 GCA_037720695.1 Kofleriaceae bacterium
AAGCAGGTCGGCTTCTGGCCGTCCACGGTGGCGATCCGGCGCGCGCAGGTCGCGCTCGTCGACGTCGCCCAGCGCGCGGGTGTCACGTTGACCGTATTCCACGGGCGAGGTGGTGCGTTGGGCCGTGGTGGCGGACCGGCGAGCGAGGCGATCCGCGCGCAGCCCGCGGCGGCGGTGCGCGGCCGACTGCGCGTCACCGAGCAGGGCGAGACCGTGACCGCCCGCTACACGCAGCCCGAGATCGCCGAGCGCGACCTCGAGCTGATGCTCGCCGCGATCTTCGGCGCGGCAGCAGCAGAGCGTACCGACAGCACCGACGGTGTCGATGAAGGCACGCTCGACCACGCCGCAGATGCCGCGCGCACCGCTTACCTCGCGCTGACTGCCGATGAGGATCGCCTGGTGCGCTACACCGTGGCCGCGACGCCGATCGAGTACGTCGCGCACTGCGCTGGGTTCGCGGCCGGCCTCGCGCAAGGCAGGTATCTCGCTCGACTCGCTGCGCGCGATCCCGTGGGTGTTCTCGTGGACGCAGAGCCGCCACGGCATCCCGGGCTGGTTTGGCGTCGGGACGGCGATCGAGGCGCTCGAGAAGGAGCTCGGTGCCGAAGGGGTGCGGGCGCTGGTCGAGCGCTCGCGCTTCGTGCGCCGCCTGATCGAGAACACCGAGCTCTCGCTGGTGCGCTCCGACATCGACGTCGCCCGCGAGTACGCGCGGCTCGCGGAGCCCGACACGCGTGGGTTGTTCGACCTGATCGCCGAGGAGCATGCGCGGACGGTCAAGGCGCTGCACGACGTGCTCGGTCGACTGACGCCGCTGTCGAGTCGGGGCTATCTCGCGTCGTCGGTCGAGCGCCGCAACTCGTTGCTCGACGTGCTCTCGCACGCGCAGATCGAGGCGTTGCAGCGCCGGCGCGATGGTCGCGGCGATGCCGCGCGGCTCGAGCGGATCGTGTTCACGACGATCGGCGGGATCGCCGCGGGCCTGCAGACCGTGGGTTGAGCTCCAACCCGGGCATGGCACGCGGAAATTACGAACAGATGGTTGGGACGTGGGTGGCGCAGGCAGCGACCGCGACCGGCAAATGGCTCGTCGTCGTGATGGACGGCGGGATGTACTGGATCAACCCGGAAAGCTCGAAGTGGGGGCAGCTGGAGAGCAGCTGGGACACGGTCACGATGACCGGCTACGAGGGCAGCGTCTACACGTGGGAGCGCAGCAACACCGTCTACCAGATGGACGTCCAGACCAACGTCTGGCGCCAGCTCACCGGGACATACGGCGCTCCGGTGGCGTCGACCTGGTTGTACGAGAAGGCGTACGTCGTCGAGGGCACCGCGCTCTACAACCTGAACCGGCAGTCCGCCCAGTACGGGATCTTCAACGGCAGCTGGGACGTCACGCAGATCGTCGGACACGGCGACTCGATCTACACGTTCGACCGCGGCGGCGCGCTGTATCGCATGCGTCCCGCCACGAACACGTGGACCCAGCTCGACGGGTCGTGGCCGAACACCCGCGCCGCGGTCTCGCATGCGGGTCGGATCTACGCGGTCAACAATGGCGCGCTCTACGACATCGATCCGGAGACCGGCAGGTGGCAGATGATCGACGGCAGCTGGTCCACGACGCACCTCGCGTCGTGCCTCGGCAAGCTGTACTCGTTCGAGGCCAGCGGCGCGCTCTACCGGATCGCGGTCTGAGTCACGGCACCAGCTCCTGCAGGAACGTCATGCCGTCGGACTTGCTGGCGATCAGGCCGGCGGCGAGCTTCGCGATCGAGCGCGCCATCGGCGGGCTGTCCTTGACCAGCTTGCCTAGCGTGGCCTCGGCGGCGGTGCGCCCGGCATCGGTGCGGGCGAGCGTGACGAATGCGGCGGCGACGACGAGCCGGCGCATCGCGTTGTTCTCGGAGTCGCGCAGGATCCCGGCGAGCCGCTCGGGCTCGTTGGTCTTCGCGTAGGCCGCGGCGAGCGCGGGGAGCATCGCGACGCGCACGTCGTGTGACGGATCGTTGAGCAGCGGGTCGAGCAGCTTCACGCTCTCGGTCGCGTCGCGATCGACGAGCCCGATCGCCGCGGCGGCCGCCTGTGCCCGCTCACGCTCGGCGCGCGAACCGAGCGAGCGATGCAGGCGTGCGATGACCGCTTCCTTCGGAGCGACCCGCGCGATCGTGGTCAGCGCCAGCTGCGCGAGCTCGGGATTGGGATCGCGAACGGCGAGCGCCAGCGTGCGATCGAGGACCGCGGGCTCGAGCTTGTCCTTCTGCGCCGCGAGCCGCTCGAGCGCGGCCTTGCGAACCTGCGGGTCGGAGTCGGCGAGTGCCGCCGACAGCGTCTGGCCCGCACGGAGCCCGGACTGCAGCGCCGCATCGACCGCCTCGACCCGGACCAGCGGCGACGAATCTGCGACGGCGAGCGCGATCAGCTCCTCGGCACCGATCTGGCGCGCGGTCCTCAGCAGCGTCAGCTTCTCGCCCTCATCGCCAGCCGGGAACAGCTTCGCCATCGCGGTCGCTGCCGACTTGGGTGCCTCGGCACCGAGCCCGCCAACGGCGCGGATCGCGATCACGCGAACATCGCGCACCGGATCGTCGAGCAGCTGGACGAGCGCGTCGCCGATGCCGCCCTTGACGCCTTTCGCGGCCGCGAGCGCGAGCACGCGGGCTGCGTCGGCGCGGATCTCGCCGTTCGCGTCGCGCACCATCTTCATCGCGATCTGCGCGCCATTCTTTGCGGGGTCGGGACCATCCGCGACGCAGGCCATCACGAGCTTGCGGACGTCGGCCGACGCGTCGTCGGTCGCGCTCGCGAGATGCTTGCGGGCTTCCCCATTGCCGGCGAGTGCGGCGTTGCAGAGTCCCTCGACGGCGATCGGGTGAAGCGCTAGATCCTCGGTCGACCGCGCCGCCGAAGACAGGTACTTGATGACCGCGCCCGGCTTCTTCTTGGCCAGATCGGCGTAGACCTTCACGGCTTCGCGGCGTGGGCGACCCTTCTCGCGCCACAGCTGGTAGATGCCGTCGACCGCGTAGTTGACGTTGCCGCCGCTCTCGGCGCTGACCGCGAGTCCCTGGGCCGCGCCGATGCGGACCGTGTAGTTCTCGTTCTTCGCCATCTTGATCAGCTGCTCTTGATACTTGCGACCTGCCTTGCCGGCGCCCGTGGCCGCGGCCGCGCGGACATCCGAGTCGTCGTCCTTGAGCATGCGATCGAGTGCGTTCTGCGTCGCCGCGGGGTTTGACGACGCGACCTCACCCCAGGCGAGCGCGGCCGCTGCGCGCAGCGACTTGTCGAGCTTCTTGTCGTCGAGCATCGCGGCCAGGTCGTTGCCACCGGCACGCACCGGGTCGACCTTCGCGTACAGCGGCAAGGCCGCTGCGCGCACCGCGAGCACGCGCGAGTTGAATGCCTTGCGTGCCGATTCGACGAGGTTTGGCACCTTGGGCGGTGGGTCGAAGTCGCGCAGCAGGTTGATCGCGAACACGCGCGCATCGGTGGGCGCCTTCTCCTGTTCGATCAGCGACGTCAGCGCGGTCGCCGCGGCGAGCGCGTCCTTCGCGAGCGCTCCCTTGATCTGGGTCTTTGCGCGTTCGCGCTGCGCCGGCGAGCTGTCCGGATCGCCGAGCACGGCGACGGCATTCGCGGCCGAGGGCGCGTCGCCGGTCGACGCCACGGAGACCTCGACCATCAGCTCACGCTGGGCCGTGGTGCCGGGATTGCGTTCGAGCGCGGCCTGGAACAGCGCGCGCGACCGATCCGGCCCGAGGCTGCGCACCGACGCGAAGGCGATGCGACGCAGCTCCGGATCCGCGGAGATCAGCGCCTGCGTCAACGTCTCCTGATAGACGTCGGACCGGCGCTGTGCGGCGGCGCCGGCCACGGCGACGGCGGCCCGTTGCACGGCCGGTGATGGTGTGGTCAGCGAAGTCTCGACGAGCGCGACCTCGGCCGCGCCACCGCGCGCGATCGGCCGGAGCGCGGTCAACAGCTCGGCGAGATCCTCGGGATTCTTCGCCGCCTTCTTCAGCTTCTCGATCGTCGCATCGCTGCCGGTGGTGGCGTAGTCGACGAGGCCGG
>JBBJLY010000446.1:0-4079 GCA_037720695.1 Kofleriaceae bacterium
AGCAACCGATGCCTCGGGGTCGTCCGACGTGACGAGCGCGTCGATCCGGCGGTAGTGACGGCGCTGATCGAGCACCGCGTCTCGACCTCGCTCGTCGACGTCGAGCGCGCGCTGTCCCGCTGGCGCTCCGGCTCGCATAGCGCGCTGGCGGCGCACGGCGCGGTGCTGCGCCACGCGGCCCGCTGCGAGCGTACCGTGGAGCGCGTGACCGCGGCCGCGGGTGATCGCCCGGAGGGCATCCTGCGGGATGCTGTCGATGCGGGCCTGATGGAAACCGAGGAGTTCGTCGCACTGGTCGGCAAGCAGCCGCCAGACGTCGCGTCGATCGACTCGCTGCGCGACGAGGATGACGCCAGTGCTCCCGACAAGCGCCGCACGCTCGAGGCGCTGCTCTCGCGCGGCCCGGTGCTTGTCCACGTCGATGCGCGCCGCGCCGAGGTCAACATCCCGCCGCGGTTCCGCGCCGACGCCAGCCTGGTGCTGCGGTTCGGCTACAGCCTGTCGCCCGCGATCGTCGACCTCGTGATCGACGACGCCGCGATCGCCGGCACGCTCACGTTCGGTGGCCAGCCGTTCCGCTGCGTGCTGCCGTGGACCGCGGTCTATGCCGCGATGGTCGAGGGCGAGCAGCGGGGCACCGTGTGGCCCGAGGACGTGCCCGAGGACGTGCTGACCGGCAGCGGCTCCGAGGCCCAGCCGGCGGCGGAGCCCCCGGCCGTGGCGCCCGCCCCGCTCGAGCTCCAGGACGAGCCGCGCAAGCGCGTCAATCACCTGAAGCTGGTCGAGTAGCTAGCTACTCCGGGCCGATTATCTGCGCCGAGTCGATGCCGGGTTTCGGCTCCTCGTCGGCGAACACGAGCGACGTCGTGAAGCGGTGGCGGACGCCGTAGGTCGGCGGATCGATCTCGAGCGCGTAGACCGTCTCCTGGATGCACTGCTGCACCGTCGGATCCGTCAACGTGGTGCCCTCCGCGAGCAGATTGCTCTCGCCGACCACGCCGCCGAGGCCCGGCTGGCCTTCGATCATGAGGTCGATCATGACCTTGCCTGCGAGGGTCGGCACGCGTGCCCTGCCCTCGGCGTAGCACTCCTTGAGCAGTGGCATGATCTGCTGGAACGCCGCCATCACGTAGTCCGTCATCATCTGGCCTTCGGCCTCCATCGGAGACAGCGTCGGGGTCGACGTTCCGCCGCTCGACGCCGCCGCCGGCGCCGACCGCTGCGCGCGCTGACGCGCATCGCGGATCTTGCCGAGCAGCGCCAGTCGCTGAGCCGGCGCGACCCGGCGCACGCCGGGCGACGCGGACGCCGCTGACACGACCGGCGTGGACGGATCGCTCGCACCCGCTCTCGCCGCGATCGCGGGAGGCTCGGCAGCCGACGATCGCGAGCGCGCGATCCAGGTTCCCCCACCGACGAGCGCGAGCACGGCGGCGACGGCGAACGCGAGCTTCTTGGACGTCGCAGTCATCGCGATCCACTTTCCGGCGGTCGTCGCAGCGACCCCCTCACGAGATGGCAGGGCCAGCGCCGCGACGACGCTCGCCCCGAGCGCAGGACCCGGGCGGATGCGCAGTCCGCGGTCGAGGTAGCGCATCACGCTGTCACGCAGCACCTTGCGGCCGCGCGACAGCCGCTGCCTCACCAGGTCCTGCGTGATGCCGAGGCTATCGGCGATCTGGATGACCGAGCGCGCCTGCAGGTGATGCAGCACGACGACCTCGCGGTGGGTCGCCGGGAGCTCGTCGAGGGCGCGCGCGAGGAGCTCCTGGCCCTCGCGCGCGAGCGCCACCTCCTCGGGCGTCGGCACGTCGCCGGCCGGGGCCGGCTTCAGTCTGGCTCGACGCGCCCGCGTGCGACGCTCGCTCGCGGCGAGGTTGCGCGCGATGCCGGCGATCCACGTGCCGACGCGGTCGACCTCGCGCAGCTGATCGAGCTGTCGCCACGCGGTGACGAACGCGTCCTGGACCACATCCTCGGCGAGCTCCGGATCGCCACAGCGGGCGAGCGCGACCCCGAACACGAGGTCCTGGTGCCGCTCCACCAGCGACCCGAACGCAGCGGTGTCCTGCCCGCGGCTGCGGTGCACTAGGTCTGCGTCGCTGGGCGAATCCATGGAGCCGCCGATAGTGGTTCGACCCGGGGCAAAGGTGACAGGCGTTTTTTAGGGGTACCAGTCGTCGTGCCGCGACCACGCCTGGCAGCGCAGGCACTGCGTGTCGCGCCAGGCGGCATCACAAGCCGGGCAGATGCCGCGGGTGTCGAACGTGTGCCACGTGTGACCGCAGGCGCACGCCCACAAGTCGTGGCGCCCGGGCTGCCACAGGCACCGCGGGCATCGAATCTTGCGGTTGCCGGCGTCGGTCGGCGAGCCCGGCTTGTCCTCAGCCTTGAAGCAGAGCTTCGGCACGTCCCGAGACTCCGGTCAGGCGCTGCGCGCCTTCTTGCGCTCGTCGGGATTCTCGTCGAGCCACGCGCGGTGGCTCTCCTCGGTGATCTCGACGACCACGTCGGCATCCCCGAGCTTGGCCTGGCAGCCGAGCCGGGACTCCGGCCGGACGTCGAACGCACGGTCCATGATGTCGTTCTCCTTGTCGGTGACCTCGGGCAATGCGTCGAGGCCCTCGTGCACGTAGACGTGGCAGGTCGAGCACGCGAGGTTGCCACCGCAGGCGTGACCGACGCGCGCGTGACACTCCTCGGCCGCGTCGAGGATGCTGGTCCCGGGCTTCACCGTGATGCTGAGCGGCGCGAGAAGCTTCGGGCCCATCGGGTTCTGGAACGTCACCTTCGGCATCACACACTGCCTTTGCGCGGGTGCTCGACCCGGCGTGCGGCGTCGTCGATCGCGACGCCCTGGAACTGCGCCGCGATCGCGCGGTTCATCCGGCGCTGGGCGAACGGCTTGGTCGCGAGATCGAGACCTTCGAGCGCGTGGCGGATCGCGAGGTGATCGTCCGCCGCCATCGCGGTCTCGAGCACCGTCCTCGCCTGCTCGCCGGCCGCGCGGACCTCGGCATCGAGCAGCTCGCTGTCGGTCGCGAACGCCTGGCGGGTCGCCGCGAGGATCCGGTCCGCCTCGACGCGCTCGACCGCGAGGTTGCGTCGGGCGAGGTCATCCTCGGCGTGATCGAACGATTCGATCAGCATGCGCTCGACCTCCTCGTCGGACAGGCCATACGACGGCTTGACCTCGATCGAGGACTCCTTGCCGGTCGTCAGCTCCTTGGCCATCACCTTCAGCAGGCCATCGGCGTCGATCAGGAACGTGATCTCGAGCCGGCCCATGCCGGCGATCATCGGCGGCACGCCACGGAGCGTGAACCGCGCGAGCGAGCGACACGCATCGGCGGTCTCGCGCTCGCCCTGGAGGATGTGGATGTCGAACCCGGTCTGGTTGTCGGCGTAGGTCGTGAAGGTCTGGGTCGCGCCGGTCGGGATCGTGGTGTTGCGATGGATCAGCTTCTCGACGATGCCGCCCATCATCTCGATGCCGAGCGACAGCGGCACGACATCGAGGAGCGTCACGTTCTGCTGGCCACCGGCGAGCACGTCCGCCTGGACGGCGGCGCCGAGCGCGACGACCTGATCCGGATCGAGATCCGACAGCGGCTCGCGGCCGAACACCTCGGCGACAAACTCGCGGACCACCGGTGAGCGGGTCGAGCCGCCGACCAGGATCACGCCGTCGAGCTGGTCGCGCTCGAGCTCGGCGTCCTTGAGCACGCGGCGACACGCTTTGCCGGCGCGATCGAGCAACGGCCTCGCCCATGCGGCGAGCTGGTCACGCGAGACCTCGCGCGAGATGCCCGGCAGCTGAAACGTCGTGCGATCCGCCGTGGTCAGCGCCTCCTTGACGCGGCGGCCCTCGGCCACCGCGGCCGCGACCAGGCGAACGTCGCGCTCGGTCTGGCCCGCCTCGTCGAGGATCGCGGTCGCGATCGTGCGATCGAGGTCGTCGCCACCCAACGCGGAGTCGCCGCCGGTTGCCTTGACCTCGAACACGCCGTCGACAAGCTTCAGGATCGAGATATCGAACGTCCCGCCGCCGAGATCGAACACGGCGTAGGTGCCCGTGG
>JBBJLY010000447.1:0-4062 GCA_037720695.1 Kofleriaceae bacterium
GCGTTGACGTCCTCGTAGTGCGCGACGCGCAGCGCGTCCACCGTTGGCACCGGCTCGGCGAGCGCGCGGAACACCAGGGTCATGTCGGTCTCGACGAGCGTGAGCACCTGCTGGAGGTCGGCGAGCAGCTCGTCCTCCTCGCGCCGGCGATCGCGGCGGCCCGACAGCCCGAGCTTGCGCAGCATCATGTGCCGGACGTGCCTCGCGACCTCCGCCGGGAACGCCGACACCGCCCGCTCGAGCCCCGCGTGGTCGTCCGTGATCGGCGCGAGCGCGCGCGCGAGCTGGGCGAGGTTCCAGTGCGCGACCTTGGGCTGGTTGCCAAACCGGTAGCGGCGATTCGCGGCGTCGGTGATGTTGGGCGTCCACTCGAGGTCCCACGGCTCGATCCAGCCGTACGGGCCGTAGTCGATGGTCAGCCCGAGGATCGACATATTGTCGGTGTTCATCACGCCGTGCACGAACCCGACGCGCAGCCACTCGCTGACCAGCCAGGCAGTGCGGCGCATCACCTCGGTGAACCACGGGACCACGCTGGTGCCGTGCCACGGGTAGTAGCGATCGAGCGTGAACTGCACGAGCTTGCGCAGCGTGTCGTGATCGTCGCGCGAGGCGTGAATCTCGTAGCTCCCGAACCGCAGGAACGACGGCGCGACGCGGCACACCACGGCGCCCGGCTCACCACGGGGGTTGCCGTCGTACAGCAGATCGCGCTCGACCGTCGCGCCGGTCGACACCAGCGACAGTGCGCGCGTGGTCGGCACGCCGAGGTGAAACATCGCCTCGCTGCACACCAGCTCGCGGATCGACGAGCGCAACACCGCGCGACCATCCGCGCGTCGCGAGTACGGCGTCGGTCCGGCGCCCTTGAGCTGGATCTCCCAGGTCTTGCCCGTCGCGTTGACGACCTCGCCGAGCGTGATCGCGCGACCGTCGCCGAGCTGGCCGGCCCAGGTTCCGAACTGATGGCCGCCGTAGCACGCGGCGTACGGCGCCATCCCGGGCAACACCCGGTTGCCGGCGAGCACCTCGACCAGCTCGGAGGTCGCCTGCGGCGCGAGGTCGAGCAAGGCCGCGACCTCCGGTACGAGCGCGAGCAGCTCGGGCTTGGGTACCGCGGTCGGCTCGACCCGCGAGTAGCACGCTTGCAGGACCTGCCGGATCCGGTTGTCGGATCGCGGATCTCCGGGCAGCTCGCGAACGAATCGATCCGCGAACCGTAACTGCGTGACCATGTCGCACTCTGCCCTGCGGCAGCGAGCGCGGCAAAGCCACTACCAGCCCTTCTTGCCTCGTGGCCGGCAGCCGCCGCCGCTGACGCCGGTATCGACGTTGATCACGGGTGGACCGGCCGGGGCGACTGCATAGCCGCCGCCTCCGCCACCGCCCATCCCGCCGAGCATGATCATCATCAGCATCATCTGCATCGGATCGCCGCCGCTGTTCTTGCTGCCGGCGAGGTCCTTCAGCGAGCTGGTGATCGCGTTGAGCGCGCTCATCACCTCGGAGTTGCCGCTGCTGCTCGGCGTGCGCGACGCACCTCCGGCAACGGTCTCGAGGCGGTCGGGCGAGATCGCGACGAAGCTATCGGGTTCGGTCGTGGTGGGCATGGGAGTCATGTCAGCAGCCGACGTGCCAGCCGGGTCTCCGGTTTGATCCAGGGACTTGCGCCCGCTGCACCTGGGGCACGGCTCCGGAACACGCCTCCGCCGGGTTACACAGAGCGCGCTACCCTCGCGCGATGTTCCTGCTCGGACGACTGATCGAGGAACAGTTCCACCGCGACGACGAACAGCGACCGCTGCGCGAGGGCCGGACGCCGGCGACGGTGCTGCGGCCCGACGACATCGAGTACAGGGCGTGTCCCTACGCGGGCTCGCGCGCGGTGAAGCTACCGATCAACGTGTCCGCGCTGCGCCAGACCTCCGCGCACTGGGACGAGATCATCGCGACGGTGGCGACGTTGCGGGTCGCGTACACCGCCGCACGCGGTAGCTACGCGCCGGACGTGCTCGATCTGTGGCGTGTCAGCCAGCTCGGCTCGGCGCTGCCGTGGTTCCACGTGCTGCGTGGCGGCACCGCACCCGCGGCGACCGCAGCGCTCGCGAAGGTGACGCTCGGTGTCGGCCTGTGGGCGCAGTACCTGGTCGTCCAGCAGCTCGCCGGCACCTGGACACCGCAGGCGCTGTCCCCGCAGGTCGTGCTCGAGCTCGCCGAATCCACGGGCACGCTGGTCGGCGAGACCGAGGTGTGCGCGGCGTCCGACAAGATGATCGTAAAGTTCTTCGAGCCGTTCTTCGCGGGCGAGCCGGCATCCGACCCGCTGGGCGATGCGCGGGCCGCGATCCTCGAGCTCGGGGCGCACTACCTGAACTTGAAGCTCGCGCTCTGGATCTACGCGCTGGCGCGCCGGTTCCTCTATGCCGATCTCGCGGCCGCCGGGCGCGACGTGCGCGAGCTGCTCGATGCGCCGCTCGAGCCACCTGACTTCTTCGCGATCGGACCACCCGACATGGCCGGGGTCGCGCTGCCGATGCGGGCGGCGTGGTTTCACCAGCTCGCCGCGCTGATCGTCCCGGTCGCGCCTGATTCGTCGGATGCAACGATCGGCCGCGCCATGCACGCGATGGCAGACGCGATGGCGACCGTCGACGCGCCGGCGACGCTGACCGCGGAGGTCGGATCACTGGCGGCGCGTGCTCTCGCGACCTATGCGCGGCTCGATGCGACGTTTGCGGACCTGGTCGCCCACGTCGAGACCGCGTTCTGCCGGACCACGGGCGCGCCCTGCCGGCGCCGATCGACGCCACGACCCGCGACCGCCTGCTCGGCAGCTCGCCGCGCGCGCGGTTTCACACGCTCGCGAACAGCTTGCCGGCGTTGTGCCGGCCGTAGGCCGCGTGCGACGTTCGCGCCGATGATCCTGGTCTCGAAGACCTACTGGGCCGGCATCCCGTTCTGGTTCCGCAAGGTCCCACAGGATGCGCGCGTCGAGTCGCTCGCGCTTCGCGCCCATGACCTCCGCCAGTTCCGGGCGCACTACTGGACGACCAGCGCGCGCCCGGCACCCAGGATCGGCGTGGTCGTCATGCACCCGCGCGTCGACTTCTCACATCACTACTCGATCCCGCGCCTGCTCGCCGCCGGGTTCGGCGTGCTCGCGGCGAACACGCGCCATGGTGGGAACGACAGCCTCGGCGAGCACGAGGAGATGGTGCTCGACCTCGCGGCGTGCGTCAGGCACCTGCGCGACAAGCGCGGCGTCCAGCGCGTCGTGATGCTCGGGAACTGCGGCGGCGCCTCGCTCGCGGCGTACTTCCAGGCCCAGGCGGAGCTGCCGCCCGGCGAGCGGCTTGAAAGATCTCCCGGCGGCTCACCGACGCACTTCGAGGGCGCACCGATGTCGCCGGCGGATGCGATGATCTACACCGCGCCGCATCGCGGCCAGGGCCGGATCTTGCTCGAGGCGATCGATCCCTCGGTCGTCGACGAGCACGATCCACTGGCGGCGGAGGCCTCGCTCGACATGTACGACGAGCGCAACGGCTTTCGCGAGCCGCCCGCGTGGAGCGAGTACGACCCCAGCTTCGTCGCGCGCTATCGCGCCGCGCAGCGCGATCGTGTCGCGCGGATCGACGCCACCGCACGCGACGCACTGGGGCGGATCGAACAGGCGACCGTGACGTCGAGTGCCGGCGACTTCGCGGCTCGGTCCGCGGACGAGCGCCGCGACGTGATGCGCCGCCGCGCGTGCGAGCCGATGCTCGTGATCTACCGGACCAACGCGAACCCCGCGTACGTCGACCGCACGATTGACCCGTCGGGCCGCGACTATGGCTCGCTGCTCAGCGAGCGGCCCGATCTGATGAACTACGCGGCGCTCGGGATCGCACGCACGTGCACGCCGAAAGCCTGGCTCTCCACCTGGTCCGGGCTGTCGTCGCGCGCGGATCTGGTCGCGAACGTGGCACACATCGCCGCCCCGACGCTGCTGGTGCACGCCGGCCGCGACCGCGAGATCTTTCCGGCCGACATCGCCGCGATCGAGGGCGCGATGATCGC
>JBBJLY010000045.1:0-42950 GCA_037720695.1 Kofleriaceae bacterium
GTCGGCGGTGGGGCCGGTCGGGCCGCCGGTGATGGTCACCGTCGGCGCCGTGCCGGCGATCGTGAAGCTGCGCGTCGCGGTGCTGTCGTTGCCGACCGCGTCGCTGACGATCACCTCGAACGTGTGCGGCCCATCGCCGAGCGTCGCGGCGGTGAACGTGCCGGCGGTGCAGCTGACGAGCGGCTGGCTATCGATGTGACACTGGGTCGTCGTCGGCGCGCCGGCCGTGGTGAACGTGAACGTCGGCGTGCGATCGTTGGTGGTGCCGGTCGGGCCGCTGGTGATCGTCACGCTGGGGCCCGTGGTGTCGACCGTGAAGCTGCGCGTCGCGCTGGCGGAGTTGCCGGCGGCGTCGGTGACGATCACCTGGAACGTGTGCGGGCCATCGCCGAGCGCGGCCGCGGTGAACGTGCCGGCGCAGTTGGTCAGCGCCTGGGTATCGATGTGGCACTGCGTCGACGTCGGCGCGCCGCCGGTGGTGAAGCCAAACGTCGGCGTGCTGTCATCAGTGGTGCCGGTGGGACCGCTCGTGATCGACACCGACGGGGCGGTCAGATCGACGAGCCAGGTGAACGAGGCGGTCGCGCTGTTACCGAGTGGATCGGTCGCGCGGACGGTGAACGTGTGCGAGCCCGCCGCGACGGTGGGACCGTTCCATAGCGATGTGCAGGCAGCGAACGCGGCGCTATCGATCCGGCACTGGAACGTCGCGGTCGAATCGCTGGACGTGAAGCCAAACGTCGGCGTGGTGTCGTTGGTCGGGTTCGTGGGCGTCGACGTGATCGCCACGTCGGGGTCGGTGAGGTCGACGATCCAGGTGCGGGTCGCGGGCGACGGATCGATCTGGCCAGTCGCGTCCTTCGCGCGGACCCGGAACGTCGCGGGGCCGTTGGCATACGTGAAGCTGGCGCCCGAGACGCACGCCGTGAACGCCGCGGTGCCCTTCGAGCATTCGAACGTCACGCTGGGTTCGGGAGAGTCGAACTCGAAGACGACCACCGCGAGCGATGACGAGCCCTGGGCAGGACCCGCCGTGATCATCGTGTCGGGGGCGGTGGTATCGACCGTCCACGTCAGCATCTCGGGCGTCGGGTCGAGGTTGCCAGCGGCGTCCTTGGACCGGACGGCGAAGCTGCGCGTCCCATCCGTGACCGCGGTCTCGTGCGGCGACGTGCAGGCCGCGAACGCGGCGCCATCGAGCGAGCATTCGAACGTCACGGCGCCCGCGGTGTCGGTCCCGCCGAACGTGAACACGGCGAGCACCGCGTTGTCGAGGACGGGCGGACCCGACAACAGCTGGGTCTCGGGCGGCGTGATGTCGGTCGTCCACGCGGCGGTCGCCGGCGTGTCGTCGATCCGGGTGTTGAGCTTGGCCGCGACGGTGAACAGGTGCGGGCCGTCGGCGACGTCGGTCTCGAACGGTGACACGCACTCGAACTGCGGGCCGTCGTCGAACTGGCACTGGAAGCCGTTCGCGTTCCCGAGCGCCGAGAACGAGATCGACACCCGGGCCTGGTTGGACAGGGCCGCCGGCACGTCACCGATCGTGGTGTCGGGCTTGGTTTTGTTGCCGTCATCCTCGGCACAGGCCGAGAACACGGTCAGGAGGGAGATCGCGAGCAGGCTACGCATCGCGAGGGTAGATGCCGGACCTTGGGAAATGTGACGTCCGACCTGTGGGGGCATGGCGGCGCTATACATCATGGCGCCCGCCCTCGACCATTCTCTTCCGCGGTTGCGCCGCCTATTCCCAGGCGATGTCCATCTCGTCCGAGTCACCTATTCCCTTCTCGAGCATCGCCACGAGCTCCGGGTCCGCTCCGTTGTCGGAGAGCAGCTCCAGGGTATCGCGGTCGATGAAGTAGTCCTGATCCTCCTCGTGGTCCTCTTCCAACTGCTCGACGAGAAAGGCGAGCTGGACATCGGTGATGGTCCCGATGGTGTCTCCGGTATCGAGCCGATACAGACGCGGCATGGGGCAGAGTCTGCGCAGCCCGTGTGACGTTGGTCAATACCGCCAGCCGCACGTGCTACAAGCCGCTCGTGACGCTGCCCGCCGAGACTGATGTCGCCATCATCGGGGGCGGGTTCGCCGGCTGCGCCACCGCCTGGGCCCTGGCGGCACGCGGCGTCGGGTCGGTGATCCTCGAGCGCGAGGCCGAGCTCGGACGCCACGCCAGCGGTCGCGGTGCCGGCCTCGGTCGCCAGCTCGCTGAAGACGACTCCACCACGGCGCTGACGATCCGCGGCGCCCAGATCCTGCGCGAGCTCGGGGCGGTCGACCCGACCGGCGGCATCCTCGGGTTCGACGATCACGTCCACGCGCGCGCGTACCTGACGCGGGCGACCCGGTTCGGCCTCCCGCACCAGGCGATCGACCGCGCGACCGTGCTCGCACGCTGGCCCGCCCTCACCGGCGTACCCCTCGCGATGGCGATCTTCGTCCCGTCCGATGGCGTGATCGACATCAAGGCGCTGCTCGCTGCCTACGCCGCCGGCCAGACCGTGGTGACCGAGACCGAGGTCCTGGCCGTCGACGAGCACCAGCTCGAGACCTCGCGCGGGACGATCCGGGCCCGGGTCGTGGTCGACGCGGCGGGAGCGTGGGCCGGCGCGACCACGGGGGACGCGCCGCTGGATGCCTACAAGCGGCACCTGTTCCTGCTCGAAGGCGCACCGATCGCGCCGGGGACGCCGTACTTCTGGCACCTCGGCACCCAGGAGCTGTATCTCCGCGCCGCCGGCGATGCGCTGCTGGTGTCGCCATGCGATGCGGTCCCGACCACGCCGCTCGATCAGGTCGCCGATGCCGGCGCTGGCGACGCTCTGCGCGAGCAGCTCCAGCGCTTCGCGCCGGGACTCGGCGGCACGCTCGCCCAGACCTGGGCCTGCCAGCGCGCGTTCACCGGCGACCGCCAGTTCCGGCTCGGGCGCGACCCGCGCCGGCCATGGCTCGTGTGGGCCGCCGGACTCGGGGGCCATGGTGCCACCGCGTCGGGAGCCGTCGGTCAGATCGTGGCAGATGCCGTGATCGCGGCGCTCTGATTACTTGGTATCGTCACACTTCGCGACGCCGTCGAGATCGGTCGCCTGCAGCGCGCACTCGACGCGATCCTTTGCGGTGCGGTCCACGCACGCAGCGACGAAGTCCTTGGTCTTGTTGGTGACCACGGCCTGCTTCTGCTTCGCCAGCTCGGCCTTCTGCGCGTCGGCGGTGGCACTGGCGCCAGCCTTCTTGAACTCCAGATCGACCAGGTGGTCGAGGAGCTTGGTGCACTGGTCCCTGGACGGCCCCTTGCCGCAGCCGACCAGGACCAGGAGGAAGACGAGCCGCTTCATGCGCATCATCGTATCACCGGCCCGGAGCGAGGGTGGAACGCAGGGCATCGATCCGGCGCCGCACGGCCCGGGACGGCTTGAGTCCGGCAGCACGGTCGAGCAGGGCGAGCGCCGTCCTCGGCGCCTTGTCGGCCAGCCACGCGGTCGCGAGGTGCAACAGGATCTCGGGCTCGCGCGGCGAGATCCGCGCCGCCAGGTCGAGGGCGTGGATCGCCTCGCGTCGCCGGTCGCTCCGCAGCAGGTACCAGCCCCAGCTGTCGATCACCGCCGGATCGCCGGGTGCCAGCTCGCGGGCGCGCTTCAAGTAGCGCTCCGCATCTCCGAGTCGCTGCGCGCGATCGGCCAGCAAATAGCCCGCGAGGTTCTGCGCGGCGACGAGATCGGGCTTCGCACGGGCGAGTGGCTCGACGAGCGCGAGTGCGCCATCGGCATCGCCCGCGTGATCGGCCAGCCGGGCACGCGCGAAGATCGCGGCAGGCTTGTCGCCAAACCCGGCGAGCAGCGCGGTCGCGTCCGCCCGCTTGCCGAGATCGACCAGCGCGAACGCCGCGATCGTCGCGAGCTCGATGCTATCTGGCTTGCGGGCGCGCGCCGGCGCAAGTGCGTCGAGCGCCCGCTGGGGTGCCTCCGCGGCGAGCAGCGCCTGCGCCGCGAGCCGGCGCGCGTCGACGAACGGCTCCGCCGTGTCCGCGACCGCGAGCGCCCGCTTTGCTGCGGCCTCGTGATCACCAGCCGCGAGCTCGACCTCGGCGAGCACGAGCGCACCCGCCACCACGTCGGTCTTCGCGATCCGGGTCGCGATCGCCCGCGCGTCGTCGAGCCGGCCGAGCGTCCGGTCGAGTCGCGCGACCGTGGCCAGCGCGTCGTTGTCGCTGTGATCGTCGTCGAGCAGCGTCAATAGATCGATCGCGGACGTGCGGTCGTCGGCCTCGCACAGCAGCCAGAACAGCTCCTCGGCGAGCTCGAGCGCCTGGCCGCTGCGATCGAACGCGCTGCGGGTCTCGACGATCGCCGCCGGCAACTTGCCCTGCAGCCGCAACACCCGCGCGAGGTCGATGCGCGCGTCGATGTGATCCGGATCGAGCTCGAGCACCGCGCGGAGCTGGGCGATCGCCGCGTCGCGGTCCGTCGCGACCAGCCGCTGCCCGAGCAAGTAGTGACCATCGACCGATGCCGGGACCCGCGCGACGAGGCGGCGCAACGTCGCGAGCGCCGGTGTCTCCGACTCGAGCTTCGCGAGCCCGAGGTAGGCGCGATCCTCGCTGGGCTCGAGCTCGATCGCCCGGCGGTACGCCGCGATCGCCTGCACGCGATCGGTGCGTGCCAGCAGATCACCTGACGCGACCCAGACGTGTGGGTGATTCGGCCACTGCTTGCGCGCTGCCTCGAGCGTCGTGCGCGCGAGCGCGTCGTGCTTCGCGTGCTGCTGGGCCCGCGCGAGCTCGACCGCGACCAGCGGCTGATCTGGCGCCGCCTTCGCCGCCGCCGCGAGCGAGACGGCCGCGGCGGGCCACTCCTCGCGATACGCGTGCAGCTTGCCGTCGAGGTAGTGCGCATACGCGGCGCGTGACAGCGGCGGCACGGGAGGCGCCGGCCTCGCGCCACCGCACGCCATCACCGCGACCACCGCCACCAGGAGCAGCCGGGCCCGGCGCACTCAGCCCAGCTTCAGCTGCAAGCTCAGGCAGTCGGGCTCGGACACGATGACGATGTCGCCGTCGCGGAGCGGCGCCTTGCTGATCCGCCCGTTGCGCACGTCGTTGACGAACGTGCCGTTGGTCGTGCCCTGGTCGATCGCCACCAGCACGCCGTTCTCGTAGCCGATCCACACGTGCTTGCCGGAGGCGCGGCCATCGTTGACCACGACCTGCGCGATCCCGGGTTGGCGACCGATCAGGATCCCCTGGTGGGTCAGCGCGAACTTCTGGCCATGCAACAGCCCGCGGGTGCAGGTCAGGCTGCCGATGCTGGTCGACGCGAACGCGGTCTTCGCGATCGGCTGGCTGGCGCTGCCACCGATCGCCATCGTCTTCGCGACCGGGCCGGAGTGACCCGCCATGCCGTGCCCGAGCGGGGTGCCATGCGGGGCGTGCGGATGACCGGGCATGCCATGCGCGCCATGTGGATGCAGCGCGGGCTTCTTCTTCTTGACTGCGAACAACACGACGGCCCCGAGCGCAAGCGCGCCGAGCGTCACGCCGACCGCGATCCCGGCCGCGCTGCCACCACCGGTCACCGCGGCGGCAACCGGCTTCTTGGCCTTGCCCTCCTTCTTCAGCAGGCGCGCCGACTTCATCATGCGCGGCGCGTCGGAGTGCATCGGGAACAGCGTCGAGACTTCCTCGAAGTTGTTGATCGCCTTGTCGAGATCCATCGCCCAGTAGGCGTCGAGTGCCTTGCGCCACTGCAGGCTGGTCTTGCTCGGCTTGTTGTCGGCCTTTGCTTCCTTGATGAACTTCTTCACGGTCGACGACGCGACCAGAAAGTTGAAGCCCTGGACCGAGTTCTTGCTGCCAAACGTCGCGAGGCCGATCACCTCGCCGTGATCGTTGATCGCCGGGCCACCCGAGTTGCCGTGCGTGATCGGCACCGTGGTCTGGATGACCGATTCACCGTCGCTCATCCGCTTGACCGCCGACACGGTGCCGTTGGTCACCGAGGCCTCGAGCGACGACTTCTCGTCGAACAGGTCATCGAGGTCGGCCGCGCCCGGATAGCCGATCGCCAGCACGTTGTCCTGGATCTGGATGCGATCCGAATCCCCGACCGCGAGGTTCGGCGCGTTCTTGATGTCGACCTTGATGACGGCGACGTCCTTGCCCTCGCCGACCGGCGCGCCATAGGCACGGATCTCGTACGGCAGCTTGGTGCCGTCGGGCAGCACGATCTCTGCCTTCGGCGTGATCTTGATGCTGATCCGCTGCAGCATCTGTTCGACCTCGTAGGCCGAGTAGCGACCGCCGAGCTGGCGCTGGATCGACTTCTTCTTCGCCGCCGCCTCGCCTTCCTTGATGTCCTGGACGACGTGCGCGTTGGTGACGACGAACCCGTCGCTGCTGACGAAGAACCCGGATCCGGTGCCGCCGACGTACTCCTTCTGCGCGCGCCCGTCGAACGTGTAGACGATCTCCCAGACCGCGACGACGCGCACGACCGACGGCTTCGCGTAGAAGGCTTGCTTCTGCGTCGCGTTCGGATTGTCGATGTCGGCGAGTGCTGGTGACGCGAGCGCCACCACACAGAGGATCCCAACCCCTCGAAGCATGGCGGCTATGGTAGCAGCGCGGCCGGCCATCACAGCGGAATGTTGCCGTGCTTGCGGGGCAAGTTCGACTGCCGCTTGTTCGCGAGGGTCCTCAGCGAACGGATGATCGTCCACCGGGTGTCGCGCGGCCGGATGATCTCGTCGATATATCCAAGGGACGCGGCCTTGTAGGGGTTCGCGAACCGCTCGCGATACTCCTCGGTGAATCGCGCCTTGGCCTCCGCGCGGGCCGCCGGATCCGCGATCTTGTCGAGCTCGCCACGGAAGATGATGTTGACCGCACCCTCGGGTCCCATCACCGCGATCTCCGCCGCCGGGTACGACACGTTGACGTCGGCGCGGATGTGCTTCGACGCCATGACGTCGTACGCGCCACCGTATGCCTTGCGCGTGATCACCGTGATCTTCGGGACCGTGGCCTCCGCGAACGCGTACAGCAGCTTCGCGCCGTGCTTGATGATGCCGCCGTACTCCTGCGTCGTGCCGGGCAAGAAGCCGGGCACGTCGACGAACGTCACGATCGGGATGTTGAAGCAGTCGCAGAACCGCACGAATCGCGCGGCCTTGACCGACGCGTCGATGTCGAGACAGCCCGCGAGGTGCGCCGGCTGGTTCGCGACGATGCCGACCGGCCGGCCATCGAACCGCGCGAACCCGCAGACGATGTTCTTCGCGTAGTCCTTGTGAACCTCGACGAACTTTCCATCGTCGACCACCGCGTTGATGATCTTCTTGATGTCGTACGGCTTGTTCGACTCCAGCGGCACCACGGTGTCGAGCGCGACCTCGGCGCGATCCGCGGGATCCTTGGTCGGGCGGACCGGCGGATCCTGCGTGTTGTTGCTCGGCATGAACGACAGCAGCTCGCGGAGCCGCGCGATGCACGACAGCTCGTCGACCTCCATGAAGTGCGACACGCCGCTGCGGCTCGCGTGGGTGGCCGCGCCGCCGAGTTGCTCCTTCGTGACCTCCTCGTGGGTCACGGTCTTGATCACCTCGGGCCCCGTGATGAACATGTACGAGGTGCGCTCGACCATCAGGATGAAGTCCGTGATCGCGGGCGAGTACACCGCGCCGCCGGCGCATGGCCCCATGATCGCGGACAGCTGCGGGACGACGCCGCTGGTCAGCACGTTGCGCAGGAAGATGTCCGCGTAGCCGGCGAGCGACTCGACCCCCTCCTGGATCCGCGCGCCGCCCGAGTCGTTGAGCCCGATCACCGGGCATCCGATCTTGGTGGCGAGGTCCATCACCTTGCAGATCTTCGCGGCGTAGGCGCCCGACAGCGAGCCGCCGAACACCGTGAAGTCCTGCGCGAACACGCAGACCGGGCGGCCGTCGACCGTGCCGTGGCCGGTGACCACGCCATCGCCGAGGATCTTCTGCTCTTGCATCCCGAAGTCGGCGCAGCGATGGGTGACGAACCGATCAAGCTCGACGAAGCTGCCGTCGTCGAGCAGCGCGAGGATGCGCTCGCGTGCGGTCAGCTTGCCGGCTTCATGTTGCTTCGCGATGCGGGCGGTTCCGCCGGCGAGCAAAGCTTTGGCTTCCATCTCTTCGAGGCGCGCGAGCGGGTCATGGCTCTTGGTCACAGGTGCGGCGTATAGTAGTGGCGTGGCGAACGTCAAGGGAAGCGCGCTGGCCTCGCGCATCCTGTGGTTGAACCTCGGGCATGGCGCGGCGGGGCTGGACCGCCTTCTGCCTCAGTGCTCACCAGCGCTCAGGGCCACGATCGAGGCCGGGATCGAGAAGGCATCCTGGTACCCGTTCGAGCAGTTCATCGAGCTGAACCTCGTGCTCGATCGCCTGTTCGGCAAGGGCGACCTCGCCCTGGTCAAGGAGCTCGGGCGCTACGGCGCGGACGCCAACCTGACCACGATCTACCGGCTGTTCTTCAAGGTCGGGACCACGCACTGGATCCTCGGGCGCGCGGTCCGGCTGTGGAGCGCGCACTACGACTCGGGTGCGCTCGAGGTGATGACCCGCGGGCCCAAGACGGCGATCCTGCGGATCCGCGACTTCGCGACGCCACACCGGGCGCACTGCCTGTCGGTCATGGGCTGGTGCGAGCGCTCGATCGAGCTGTCCGGAGGTACTGACGTGCGCAGCTCCGAGCCGCTGTGCCGCACGCGCGGTGACACTCACTGCGAGCTCGAAGCCGTGTGGGACTAGGTCTACCGATGCGCGATCTGGAAGACGGCGAAGAGATCGAGGTGCAGGGCAGCAGCGCGAGATACACGCTCGCGCGCAAGGGCGACGTCCGGAGCTGCACGTGTCCCGCGTGGCGCAAACAGGCCGCGCCGATCGCGGAGCGCACGTGCAAGCATCTGCGAGCGTATCTCGGCGAGGTCGCGGAACGAGGTCGCACTGGTACGGTGTCGGCGACGCCGCGCCTCCGGCCGCGTCCGAGCTGGGTGCCACGTGTGACCGAGGAGCCCGTGGTCCGCGATCGCCGGCGCGCCGGGTTGCAGACGGCGCTCGAGTGCTTTCCCGTCGCGTACGACAAGATGATGCTCGTGTACGGCCTGCGGATGCCGAAGCATCTCGCGTACGCGATGGGCTTCTGGAGCGGGCTCACGGACGACGAGAAATCGGACGCCTGGGGCTTTGTCGGCACCGGGCCGTGCGGCGTTGGCAATCTGTTCGACAACGGCGGTCTCGAGCGCGTCGTGATGCCGGGCCTCGACGAGCGCCTGCACTACCGCTATCGCGCTGATCCTCCGGAGATGGTCTCCGTGTTCGGCGGTAACTCCGATGGGAGTCACTGGGGACTCTGGTATGACGATCCCGCGGAGCTACCTCGCGCGATCTGTCACAACTGGGCGCGGGATTCGGCGGAGACCAGCGCCGAGGGACCGACCTTGCTCGGCACGTTTCGCGACAACTTGTATGGCGAGCACAGCGAGCCCCTGACCGATGGCTACCCGCATGCTGGCGCGATCCTCGACTGGCTGGAGGAGGTGCACGCCAGAGAGCTGGAAGCCCATCGCGAGGAGGCAATCCCCCCGCTGCCGCGACGCGCGGGCACGCTCGGTGGGCTCGGTCCGTGGGTGCCGGGCTGGTTGCCACCGGCGGATCTGGGAACCGAGTACGAGCGACACGACAGGTATCGTGCGAACGCGCCGATCGTTGGCGACTGGATCGACCGGGCGCGGCGCGAGCTCGCGGACGGTCAGCCCGGCCTCGCGTTGGTGATCGGCCGCGACCTGCACTGGGCCGAGCTCGACGCGTATCGCCACGACTGCACCCAGCTCCTGATCGAGGGCTATCGGGCCCTCGGCCGAGATGCGATCGCGGAGATCGTCCGCGTTCATCACCTTCATCGCGATCTGCCCTCCGTCGATGTCTACGCCGAGCGCGCGGTGACCCCGCTCGAGCGCGCGCTCGGGGAGAACGACGCCGATGCCGTCGCGGCGATCTTGCGCGAGGCACCGGAATCGCGGCGCCTCGTCACGCACCTCCACGTCCACGCACCGATGCTCGACGCGCTGTTGCCGCACGCGACGCCGGCGATGATCGAGGATGCGCAGAGCTTCCACCTCGGGCAGCTCCACGCGTTGCGCCTGGAACCGGACCATGCCGACGCTCCGGGCGATCGCGACGCGCATCGCAAGAGCCTGCTCGCGCTGATCGAGCACGCGGGCGTCGGCGCGCGCATGCTGGAGGGCGTGATCCGCATGAACGACGAGGCAACCCTCGCCGCGACGCTCGCGAAGACCGGCCCGAGCTGGCGCAGCGAGCGCGGCCGCAGCGTTCTGCACCATCTGTGTCGGTGCGGGCACGTCGAGGGCGCGCGTATCGCGCTCGACCTCGGTGCCGACGGAAACCTCGTCGATCTCGACGGCGAGACCCCGTACGCGGCGGTCAAGCACGCGTGGCTCGATCATCGCCAGGCGGCTTCGCAGCTGTACGACCTCCTGCGCTCGCGCGGCTTCGCTCCAGCGCAGCCGAAGGCTCCCGTCGATGCGTGGCCGGCGGGCACGAAGGTCGAGCACGCGAAGTTCGGTGGCGGCGTGGTCAAGTCGGCGAGCGGCAAGGGCGACGACGCGAAGCTGACGATCACCTTCGAGAGCGGATCGAAGACCTTGCTCGCGAAGTTCGTGAAGCGCGCGCCTTAGGCACCGCAGCCGGCTGTCGTCGCGCATGGGTCTGCGCCCGCGTCATGCCTGGTGCCGGTACAGCGAGCGCAGGCTGATCCCGAGTGCGGCCGCCGCGGCCTCGCGGTTGCCGCCATGCTTGGCCACCACGGCCTCGACGTAGCGCCGGGTGAAGTCGTCGCGGGCGTCGTCGAGGGTGCGGGCCAGGTCGCCGGTGTCGCCCCGCGGTGTGGGTGCAGTGAGACCGAGCGCGTCGGCGGTGATCGTCGCGCCATCGGCGAGCACGGCGGCGCGGCGCATCGTGGCGCGCAGCTCGCGGACATTGCCGGGCCACGCGTGCGCGCGTAGCGCCGCCTCGGCGGCGGCATCGATCGCGTGGGCACGAAGTCCGAGCTGCTCCTCGGTCTGGCGCAGGAACAACCGCGCGAGCACCGCGATGTCGTCGCCGCGCGACGCCAGGGGCGGCAGCTCGATCGTGACCTCGCGAAGCCGGTACAGCAGGTCGGCGCGAAACGACCCGTCCCTGACCGCGGCGTCGAGGTCGCGATGGGTCGCCGTGATCACGCGGATGTCGACCGCGCGCGGCGCGTTCTCGCCGAGCCGCACGACCTCACGATCCTGGAGCACGCGCAGCAAGCTGGCCTGCATGGCGAGCGGCATGTCGCCGATCTCGTCGAGGAACAGCGTCGAGCCATTCGCCGCTTCGATCTTGCCGATCCGATCGGCGGTCGCGCCCGTGAACGCGCCCTTCTTGTGACCGAACAGCTCGGACTCGAGCAGCCCGGCGGGGACCGCTGCGCAGTTGACCGCGATCATCGGGCGGTCGCGACGCGGCGAGCTGGCATGGAGGGCGCGCGCGACGACATCCTTGCCGGCGCCGGTCGGCCCGGACACCAACACCGAGAGGTCGGTCGGCGCGATCTTGTCGATCAGGCCCTGGACGCGCAGGATCGCCGGCGCCTCGCCGATCAGCTCGCCGCCACTCGCGCGCGGGCGGGCGCGCCGGAGCTGGACCAGGAACGGGATCGCCATCGAGGCGATGACCTCGACATCGTGAGCCTGGCGGCGGCCGAACTGGCGCAGCGGATCGCGCCGGCCGAGATAGATCGCACCGACCACCCGCTCGCCGAGCACCATCGGTGCGACGACGACGGCGCCGATCCCCAGCTCGACGACCGAGGTCACGCCGCGGTAGCGCGCGTCGCTGGCGAGGTCCGCGGCGGCGATCGCGGTGCCACTCGCGAGCACGTCGGCCACGATCGTATCCGACAGCAGCGCGGCGCCGCGCGCGAGGGGCCGGCCTTCGCGATCGCGTGCGAGGGCGACCGAGTACGCATCGCCGTCGCGCAGGATCACGGCGCCCTGGTCAGCCTCGGTCAGCTGCATCACGCGCTCGAGCAGTAACGCGAGGGCTTCGTCGGCGGAATCGACGCTGGCCAGCGCATCCGCGATCTGACCGACCGGGATCGGCTGATCCTCGCCACCGACCGGCGCGAGCAGGAGCCGCGCACCATCGACCGTGGCGGACTGGTTGGGCGCCAGCCGGCGGCGCTCGCCGGTCGCCATGACGACCACCGTGACGCCCGCGTCGTCGAGCTGGACGACGATCCAGTGCGGCGGCACGCCGGGCAGCCGGATGTCCGCCGAGCTGGCGGCACCGATCGTCGTCAGCGCGCGGCGCAACGGCACCCGTACCGGCGACGTCGATGCCGGCTGGGTGACGAGCAGCTCGAGAGGATCGGCCATGCGCTACTTCGCGCCGCCAGTTTCCTTCATCAGCTCGCGTGCGCGCTTCATCGGCAGCTCGCCGAGCATGTCCACCGTCTTGTCGACCTCGCCGGCGGTGACTTGCTTGGTCTTGCCGATGAATCGGAACTGGTTGTCCTGGTGCACGAAGCTCCACAGCGTGAAGCTCTTCTCGCCGTCGGGACGCGTCAGCTGGATCCGGTACAGCGCGACCGGTTGCTTCATCGCGCGCAGCGCGTTCGACTGGTGACCGGTGGCCATCTCGTCGCTGGCCGAGTCGTGGCGGCTGGTCGTGATCGTGTCGCGGCCCTGATCGACGACCAGCTTGCGCAGCTCGGGGTAGCCCCGCTTCCAGTCCTTCATCGGATTGGCCTCGTACTCGGCGAACAGCCGCGGGCCGGCCTCGGGACCGAACGTCTTGTCAAACCAGCCCTTGGGATCGGTCAGGTCGAGCTTCGAGACGATCGCGGCGAACTCCGACTTGTTGTCGTCCTTGACCGCGGTGATCAGCTCCTGCGCGAACTGATCGAAGCTGGCGGCGGTGTCCTTGTAGGTGGAGGCGGGCATCGACTTCTTGCTGCAGCTCGCCGTGAAGAGGAGGAGAAAGACCAGGATGGCGGGGCGGAGGATTGTCATGGGTGATGCACTCCTGAGCAGGACGTATGCCGCACATGATGCGAGGCATTGCCGCGAGTTATCGCCGAATTCACGCGCCAGGTGACAGATTTGTCAGCCAGCGCTGTCACAGGTCGCGGAGGTAGAATCGGCCGCGCCTGCGGAGCAGCTCGATCGTGTCGCGGCGCTGGCTCGCGTACCGGATGGTGATCGTCGCCCCGTCGGTGGTCCGGTAGGCGCCCTCGATCACGGCGCCCTGGAACAGCGGCCGGACCTGGGTCCAGATCTCGGGCCGGACCTCGCACAGGGCCAGGGCCCGGCGCTCGGTCTCGCCGATGCACAGCGTTCGCAACACGCTGGTGTCGCCGGTCTGCGCCGCATCGATCACCGCCTGGACGACCGCCTTCGGGTTCTCGAAGTCGTAGCTCGGCGCAGTGTTGCCGCCGCGGGTCGCGAGCACGCCGACGGTCGTTGCGGTCGCGAGCGCGAGTCCACCGGCGAGCCACGGCCAGCGCCGCCGTCGTCGGGGCACGGCAACCGGCTGCGCCGGGGTAGCGACTGCGCTCGCGGTGTTGGGCGGCATGATCCGCGCGAGCAGTGAGGTCAGCACCGGCTCGTCGGGGCGATACGCGAGCCCGCGATCGATCGCGCGCATCGCCGCGAACACGTCGCCAGCCGACGCCAGCTCGTCGGCCTGGCGCGCGCACGTGCTGGCGACGCGCTCGGCGAGCCGCGCCTCCCAGCCCGCGCGATCCGCACGCAGCGCACGCAGCGCGTCTGGATCGTCGGCGACGAATGGCCTGACCGCTGTCGCCATCGCATCGCCGTTCGCCGGGCGCTGCGTGACCTCGCGCGCGAGACAGCGTTCGATCAGCTGCGCGCATGCCGGATCGAGCCGGCGATCGAGCTCCGCGATCGCGGGCCGTGCGCCGGCGGCGATCGCGGCGATCTCCTCGACCGGCCGCGTGCGCGCGAACGGTCGCGTCCCGATCACGAGCTCCCACCAGGTCACCGCGAGGGCCCAGACATCGCTCGCCGCGCCGGCCGCGCCTTCGATCTGCTCGGGCGCCATGTACGGCAGGGATCCGGCGATCGCACCCTCGGTGGTCTGCCGCGTCCAGTCCGGCGCCAGCGCGAGCCCGAGGTCGATGATCAGCACCCGCCCGTCGTCGGTGATCATGATGTTGTCGGGCTTGAGATCGCGATGGCACAGGCCACCGGCGTGGATCGCGCCGACGCCGCGCGCGGCGTGCATGACGAGCAGCGCGGCGGACTCGGGCAACAGCGGACCGTTCGCGACCAGCTCGCGCAGCGACGTGCCGGTGATCCGCGGCATCACAAGGTACGACCAGGTGTCGTCGGCGCCGGCATCGATCAGCGGCAGTACGTTGGGATGCGAGATCCGCCGCAGCGCCTCGACCTCGCGGCTCGCGCGCACCTGCAGCCCGTGGTCGCCGCCGTGCGAGATCAGCTTGATCGCGAGCGGGCCGTGGCCGGCGCGCTCGGTCGCGTAGACGGTGCCGAGCCCGCCGATGCCGAGGATCTCGCCGAGGCGGTATCCGGCGATCTCGTCGCCCATCACGAGCCGCGACCGTGCCACGCCGCACCATAAGCCGAAACGGACGACGCGCACGCGGCGAACCACGTGCGCGTCACGACTCGCGCTGGTAGTTACCAGGCGCGTTCGAGGCGGGACTGCATCGACACCGCGACGCGGCCGGCGACGGTACGCGTCGTGGCGAGCTCGAACGGAATCGCCCGCTTGACGCCGAGCACGGTGACGTCGAGCGTGCCGCGGATCGGCCCGGTCGACGTGTCGGCGCGGCTGATCTCGACCAGGTAGTTGCCGCGCTTGAGCGAGCGGATCGCGAGCCGCTCGCGGGTGGTGCTCGTCGAGTCGGCGACGACCACATCCTTGCGGCCGCCCATCCACGACACGCGCGTGCCGTCGGGAGCGATCACCGAGATGTCGAGGTCGGCGTTGTGGTCCCAGCGACCGTCGACGACGAAGTCGCCATTGGCCTTTGGGGCGATCGGCGCCACTGTCGCGGCCTTCTCGGCGGCGGCGCGCGACGCGTCGTCGATCATGCCGCGCGACACCAGCTCGGCGTCGCTCTCGCGACCGAGTGCGCGCAGGCAGCGGATCGCCTCGCCCGAGGACGAGGCGAGCTTCGGCTGCAGGCCGGCGATCGCGATCCGGTGCGAGCACGCCTGTGCCATCCGGCCCGCCGTCTCGTACGTGCGGACCATGCGCTCGTGCAGCGCGACGCGGTCGGCCTCGAGATCGACGAGGCCCGAGAGCGTGCGCAGCGCGACGTCGCGGTGGCCATCGCGGCCGAGCAAGTCGGCCTCGTAGCCGAGCGCCTGCGGGTCGAGTTGGTCGCGGTCGAGCCAGCGCTTCGCGATCTCGCGGGCACGGTCGATCTCGCCGGCGTACGACAGCGCCTGGACGAGCGCGCGATGGCGCTCGCGGGCATCGGGGCTCGCGGCCAGCGCGGCCTCGGCGTCGGTGATCGACTTGCGGATGGCGGCATTCACTCCATCGAACGAGCTGACCGCCGCGACGCGGTACCACACGCGGCGCATCGCGATCATGCCGGGGCGGCGGCTCCGCATCATCGGAGCATCGGCCTTGGCGGCGCGCCCGCTACCGACCCGCGCATCGCGCGCATCGCCGGGCGCGGCCAGGTCCGACTCGTCGTCCGCCTTGCTCGCATCCTTCATCGGCGCGCTCGGGGCCTTGGACTTGGCCAGCGGTCCGCTGTTCGGTGCCGGGTCGTAGTTGACCTGACCCGCCGCCGCGACCTCTTCGATCGCTTCCTCGCCGGTCCACGTCGCGCGCGGGGACGACCGATCGACGCCGAAGGCGTCGAACATCGCCTGCGACTCGAGGACGAGCAACGAGGTCTCGCGCGACATCACGCCGTAGCCTTGCGACAGCGCGACGATCCGAGCGCGGTCTTCGCCGCGGCCCTGGCGCTCGAGCTGGTCGATCGCGAGCGAGGCCCACAGGCGCGGCACGAAGCCGTTGCCCGCGGACGACGACACAGCGAGCTTCAGCGGGTAGCGCTGCTCGAACGGCTGGCCGGCGACGATGCCCTTCACGGTGACGTCGCCGGTGACCTCGCCGGTCATCCGGGCGGCGACGAGGATCTCCTCGCCGGCGCGGATCGTTGGCAGCACGGTCGGCGCGACATCGGCGAGCCCGGTGGGCAACGTGATGGTCGCATCGCGCAGCGTGGTGCCGTTGGTCGACTCGAGGACCGCGAGCGCGGCCGTGCCGACGGTCTGGCCGGGCACCCACGCGAGGTAGCTACCGCCACCGCCACGGGCGACGGCACCGAGCACGGTGCTGTCGGCGTCGCCGCCGATGCCGATCGTGGTCACGTGGACCTTCGTCGCCTTCGAGGTGTCCGCGATCGCGCGCTCGACATCGGCGCTCTTGCGGAAGCCGGTCGAGGCGAAGCCGTCGCCGACGAACAGCACCCAGCGCTCGCGGTCCGCCGAGCCGAGCTCGGCACCGGCCGCGCGGATCGAGGCGACGA
Source organism: Kofleriaceae bacterium (assembly GCA_037720695.1). GTDB lineage: Bacteria > Myxococcota_A > Polyangia > Haliangiales > Haliangiaceae > JABFXX01. Next base: position 16,608 of record JBBJLY010000045.1, read on the forward strand.
TGTCGCTCGCGCCGGCGGGTTGCTGCGCGCCGAGCCAGATGCCGACTTCGGTCAGCGCCTTGGCACCGGCACCGCGCAGGTCACCGAGCTTCCGGCACTCGCTGTCGCACGTCATCACCGAGAACCGATCGCGGCGATCCATCTGATCGACCAGCGCGGCCACCAGCTTGCCGGCCCGCGCGTAGCGCTCCCCGACCATCGACTGGCTCGCATCGACGACGATCATGTAGTCACGCGCCTTGGTCTCGTCCCAGCGCGGGAGCTTGGGCCGCAGGGCGAGCACCGCGGTGGGACGGGCGTCGCCTGCGACCTGGCGCTGCGCCTCGACGACCTTCGGATCGATGCCGACCTTCTGCTTCTTCGCGAGCTGCTCGTCGGGACCGGTCGCGGCGCCACCGGTGAACGTCCACGCGCGCAGCTCGGCCGCACCGTCGACGCTCTTGTAGTCGACGACGAGGTCACCGCGCGGCACGAAGCCGCTCTGGGTGAACGTCATCGCATTGACGTCGGTGCGCTTGGGGTCCGGCGCGAGAGCGTAGCCGACGGCGCGCACGCCACCCTGCTGCGCCCCGCGAACCTCGACATCGACAGTCAGCTGGTCGGCGACCGTCGAGCCGTCTTGCGAATGCGGCAGCGGATAGATGTACTGGCGGCCGGCGCCACGCGGCGTGACGACCTGCGTGTACGCGATCTTGATCGTCCGCGCGCCCTTCGCCGGGATCGGGTAGATGCGGAGCTCGAATCGACCGCCGCGCTTCCAGTCGAGCAGCGCCGGATCGCGCCACGGACCCTGGACCCAGATGATGTCCTCGGACGGGCGTGACGCGATCTTCGGCGTCGCCTTGTCGATCACGCCTTTCCAGATCTTGCCCGCGCGCTCCTTGTCGAGGAACGCGCCGGCCATGAAGCCGCCCTCGATGTCGAGCTCGAGGTTGTCGATCTGCGCATCGGGCGGCAGCGGGAACTGGTAGACACCCTCGAGCGTCGTGTCGGTGTCGTTGCGGAACGTCTCGGTGATCTCGGTGCGCGCGATCGGGCCCGAGATCCGGACCTTGACGTCGTGCTTTGCGAGCGCGAGGTTCCAGTCGCGATCTCGCTTCTCGCCCGGCTTGTAGGCGCGCAGCGCGCCGAGCCCGGCGGTGATCGCCTCGGCGCCCGGTGCGGCAGGCGGTGCGAGCTCGGACCACGCGACCGAGCTCGCGAGTGACGGGGCCGAGCTGACGGCGAGCTGGCCGTTCTCGATCGAGCCTTCTTCGCCCGCGCGAACATCGGCGCGCTGGCCGGCCGCGGTCGACAGGATCACCTTGCCGCGCACGACCTGGACGGAGGTGAGCTTGTCCGTGGCAGTCGTGACGAAGCGGGTGCCGACGACCTCGACGAGGCCCGCCGGTGTCCGCACGCTCGCGGAATGCTTGTCGTCGTGCGCGAAGTCAGAGGACACGCGACCGCTGGTCAGCGTGAGCTTTCGCGGGTCACGCTTGTCGAACGCGATCGAGGTCTCGTGATCGAGCACCAGCCGCGAGCCATCCGACAGCTCGAGGCGCGTCCGGGTGCGCGCATCGGTGCGAAGCTCCGCCCCGGCAGGCAGCGCTGCGTCCGCGGCGAGCGCGCGCCAGCCGCTGGCGTCCTTGATCTCGAGACCACCGGCCTTGTCGGCCGCGGCGCGCTCCAGCTTGCCGACCCGGCCGATCGAGCCATCGCTCGTGGCGACGCTGGCCGCGGGCGCGGTCCGGCCGTTCAGCGAGAGGATCGCTGCGGCACCTGCCGCGACCGCCGCGCTCGCACCGAGCGTGAGCCACAGCCGGTTCCTTCGCCGGCTCGCGATCGGCGTCACCGCGGCCTTGGAAGGTTGTGCCGGTGCGACGACGACCGGCGCGGGAGCCGGCACGACGACGTCGGCGTCGAGCCGGGCGAGCAGTCGCTCCGCCAGCTGGTCGCCGTTCGCTGCGGCGTGGTCGCTGCCGGCATGCGCGAGCGCGGACGCGAGCTCGGCCGCGTCGTGGCGCGCGTCGCGACAGTGATCGCAGGTCGCGAGGTGATCGGCGTGACGCGCGATCGCGGCGGCATCGTTTGCCACGAGATCGGCGAGATCATCGGTGATGTGGTCACAAGAGGCAGACATCAGACAGCTCCTTCGAGCCCGGCGAGGTCGTCGGGCATCACGGAACGCAGCCGGGCGAGCGCACGACTGATCCGTTTTCTGGCGGTGGGTTCGTCGAGATTGCAGGCCACCGCGATCTCGCGATGCGAAAGATCGGCGACGTAGCGCAGCACGAGGGCCTCGCGCTCCGTCGGCTTCAAGCGTGCGAGCGCGTCGCGGATCGCCCGCGCGCGCTGGCGGGTCGCGAACACATCGCGACTCGATTGGTCCGGGGCGGGCACCACCTCGAGCAGCTCGCGGTGCTTGCGACGCGTCTCGAGGAAGTGCACGCACACGTGACGCGCGATCCCGCACAACCAGGCCTTCACGCTCCCTTCACCGCGATAGCTCGCCATCGCGCGATGGGCTCGAAGCAAGGTCTCCTGCGTCGCTTCGTCCGCGTCGGCCTGGGAGCCGAGCAACGCCATACACAATCGACCGAGGATCACGCCGTGCGAGCGGGCGCATGCCGCGATCGCCTCGCGATGCCGACCGTCATGCACGAGCGCGACGATCGGATCGGGTGTCGGTTCGGGAGTCATCACGAGGGCAGCCTGCATCTCACCCCCCACGTGCGCGACCCGGGTCATTTCGTGACCGCCGATCCCGAGAAACTGGCAACTGCGCGAGATCTGACGGGGACGACGAAGGTCATCCCGTTCCAACGCACGGATCAGCGGGTGGCGCTGACCTGGTTACGACAGCACGAAGCGCGTGATCGCGAACGCGAGGGCCGCCATCACCAGCGCGCCGACGACGAGCATCCACGGCTGGAGCGCCGGCGCCTTGTTGGCCCCGAACCCGGCGACCTGCGGTGCGGACGGGCGCGGCGGGAACACGGGTCGATCGAACGCGTCCTGCTGGGTCGGCGAGGCGGCGCGGTGCGGCGCCTGCGCGCCACCCCAGTGGGGATAGTTGCCCGGCGGTGGCTGGATCGGCGGCATCGCCTGCTGCGGCATCGGCTGCATCGGCATCTGCTGCATCGGCATCGGCTGCGGCAGGGGTTGGGGCGGATGCTGCGGCATCGGCTGCATCGGCAGCGGTTGCTGCTGTTGCTGCTGCATCGGCATCGGCTGCATCTGCGGCATCGGCGCGACGCCGGGCAGGCGCGGGGGCGCGGTCGGTGCACCACTCCGGCTGTGCACCGTGCCGGGCGGTGGCACGAACGGCGGCGGGGCCGAGGCGGAGGGCACGCGACCGGGCCCAGCGCGCGCTGGCACGGGCGGTGGGATCGTCTGCGGGCGCGCGATGCGCTGAGGTTGGGGCGTGCGGCGATCGCGCGACCGTGCGACGAGCCGGGTGCTCTCCTCGGTACCGAAGTGCTGGTGCGGCAGCTCGCCAACGCCATCGGGGCTGAACGTCGCGACCTCGTCGGTGGGGATGGGCGCGCGCGCGACCGTCGGCTCGTCGGTGATCCGGCGCGATCGCCCGGCAGGGCTGACTCCTGGCAGCGGCGGTGGCGGCGCGTCGAGCTCGCTCGAGTCACGGCGGCGACCCGACCGCAGGAGCTTCATCTGATCGCCCGACAGCTGGGCGAGCCGGGTCTCCTCTTCCTCGAACCGATCAATGATCTGGCGGGCATGCGCGACGCCCGTGCCGTCCTTGTCGCGCATCGAGAACGCATCGGCGGTCCGGATCCGGATCACCGTCGCCTCGGTTGGCTCGGTCGAATCGAACGCGCCGGACTGCTTGCGCACCTGCGCGGGAACCTGCGCCACCATCTGCTGGCTCTGGCGCTCGACCTCGTCGGCGGTGTCGATGATCTTCGCGAGCTCGGTCGCCGGATCACCGACCGTGACGTCGAGCGAGTAGCGCAGCGCGCGCAGCTTCTGGCCGAACTGGCCGGCGGTCGGCCGCGTCTTCGGATCGCGGGCGAGCGCGGACATCACGAGTTGATCGACCTCGGGGCCGAGCCGGCTGTCGAGCTCGGTCGGGCGCGGCACCTGGGCCTCACGCACCGCCCGCAGTGCGTCGAGATCGCCGAGTCCAGAGAATAGCCGGCGGTTGGTCAGCAGCTCCCACAGCAGGATCCCGACGGAGAACACGTCGCTGCGCGGATCGATGTGCTCGTTGCGAGCCTGCTCCGGCGAGATGTATCCGAACTTGCCACGTACCGCGCCGCTCCCGGTCTGCTCCTGTTCGGCGCGCTTCGCGATCCCGAAATCGGTGAGCTTGATCTCGCCGGCCCGCGACAGCAGCACGTTCGAAGGCGACACGTCGCGATGGACGAGCGACATCGGCTTGCCGTCGGGCGCCCGCGCGGAGTGTGCGTGCTCGAGCGCCTCGCAGATCTCGGCGCCGATGTGGAGTGCGAGATCGAACGGCATGCGGTGGCGGCGGACCTCGAGCCCGCGCTGCACCGCACCGAGGTCCTTGCCGTCGACGTACTCCATGACCAGGAAGTACTGGCCGTCATCGCCGAGCCCGACATCGAAGATCTGGACGATGTTGCGGTGCTTGAGCAGCGACAGCACCTTCGCCTCGGCGATCAGTAGCTCGACGAACCGCGTGTCTTGCGACAGGTGCGGGAGGATCCGCTTGATGGCGACAGGCTTCTCGAAGCCACCGGCGGCCACGGCCTTGCCCCGGAAGATCTCCGCCATGCCGCCGACGCCGATGCGGTCGAGCAGCTCGTAACGCGTCACGTGGGCCTGAATCTAGCATGGGTTGCGGCGTCGCCAGACATTTGCGACCTCCGCTGCCCCTCGGCCAGACGGCCTCGGGGCTATCCGGTCAATTCACTTTAGGTACGATGGGGGTGCGTGGACCGGATCGCGGCGCTCGTCGACGGCATGTTCGAGTCGGGGTTTGGCTCGGCGGCGGCCTGCTCGATCGGCGACGCCGGCCAGGAGGTCGGCCGCTTCGTGCGCGGCCATGTCCAGCGCTATCCCGCGCCTGGGCCCGCCGTGCATGCCGGGTCGCTGTTCGACCTCGCGTCCGTGACCAAGCCGATGGCGACCGTCGCGATGGCGATGGTGCTCGTCGGGGACGGCCGGCTCGATCTCGAGCATCCGATCCGGCGCTGGCTGCCCGCGGCCGCGAGCGCGGGCACGGTCCGCGATCTCGTCGGCCACGCGGCGGGATGCATCGCGCACGTCGAGTTCTTCCGCGAGATGCGGGTCGGCGCGCACCGCGATCCGCGCGCCGAGCTGGTCGAGCGTGCGATGGCCGTCCCGTGCGGCGCGCCCGGGATCCAGACGCTCTACAGCGATCTCGGATACCTCATGCTCGGCGCGATCGTCGAGCGCGCGGCAGCGCTTCCCCTCGAAGCCGCGTTCGCGGAGCTGGTCGCCGGGCCGCTCGCGCTCGAGGCGCGCTATGGCGACGTCACCGGCGCGGTCGCGACCGAGCTCGACGAGCGCGGGACCGTGTGCGGCCAGGTCCACGATGAGAATGCGTTCTACGGTGGTCGTGCCTGTGGCCACGCTGGGCTATTCGCGACGATCGATGGCGTCGCCACCTTCGCATCGGCGATGATCGATGTCCTGGCAGGCACGCCGCGCGGTCGGCTGCGGCCCGACGTCGTGCATCACTTCGTGACCTCGAGCGCGGCGCCGATCACGACGTGGCGGCTTGGTTGGGACACGCCGTCCACGATGCCGGGCGTCTCGCATGCCGGGGATCGCTGGCCGCGCGAGCACGCGATCGGTCACCTCGGGTTCACCGGCACGTCGGTCTATCTCGATTTGCCGCGGCGGCGCTGGGTCGTGCTGCTGACCAACCGCGTCCATCCGACGCGCCACGGCGCGAGCGCCGACACGATCAAGGCGCTGCGGCGCGCGGTTCACGATGCCGCGATCGACATGCTCGACGGTCCGCGCGTGCCGATCTGACAGCGCCGGGTCGGATGCCCCGCGTGCGCTCGCGCAGTTAGCGCGTGGCCCGCTCGTTGCTCGGTGTCGTCGCATGAAATCTCTCGCCCTGGCACTCCTGCTCGTCCCGGTTCCTTCACTCGCGAATCCCGCGCCGCAGCTGCCGATGAAGTTCACGCTGTCCGTCCAGCAAGGCGCCGCGACCCGCACGCACCAGCTGCTGCTGCTCGATCAGAGCTGCGGCTCGGTGAGCGAGAAGTCGGCGAGCCACGAGGACATGATCGACGTGTGTGCCGATCTGGTGCAGGGCGAGATCCGGCTGCGCGTGACATGGGCGGTTCGTCAGGGCCCCTCGGAGTACAAGACGAAGTGGGAGTCCCTGGTCGCCCGCAAGGGCCTGGTCGAGGTCGGCCGGGTCGGTGGGACGCGCCTCAAGCTGGAGGTGCAGTGATGAAGGCACGGAGCACCCGTCGTTCGCCTCTGCGCTCGAGCTCGCGAGCCAGGACTTCGAGCTCGCGGTCGCAGCCGTGCACGCGTCGACCCGCTAGCGGCGCGGGCGCTTGCGGCGTGGTGTGCCGGACGGTCGCGCGTCGCTGCCCGGTGATCCGAACATGCCGTCGATCCCGCGATCCGCGCACGCCCACAGCGAGATCAGGATCGCCAGATCGGCAAGCGAGCGGCGCGATGCCGACGCCGGGATCACGAGGCCGTAGGTCTCCGACACGAACCGGAGGTCGCGCAGCACGCGGCTGACCTCATCGCGGCTGACGTCGCCGTGCCAGTACACGACGCGGGTCAGCAGCAGCTCCTGGTGGCGGCGCAGGAACTCGGCCATCGAGAGCGGCTCGACGATGCGAACCGACGGTGGCTTGCAGATCTCGAGCAGATCCTCGAGGTACTCGTTCCAGTGGCGCGCGAGCCGGCGGTTCTCGGGTCGGCGGAGGAACTTGACGCGCTCGACGGAGAAGTCCGCCTTGACGGTGATCCGGAACCGCGGCGACACGGCCATCATGTCGTACAGCGTGGGCGGCTTGTCGGTCGCGTAGTCGGTGTCGTGGTAGCGCCACCAGTTGCGAAGCTGCGGCCAGGTGCGCACCGAGAGCAGAGGCTCGTCGGTCGAGTCGACGACGACGAACCGGCGATCCTCGGCCCGCAGCACGGTGATCCAGTGCGACCACTCCTCGACACACAGCAGCACGGGCGTCTGCTCGCGCAGGTGCTTGGTCAGGACCTTGCGCGCATCTTCGGGATCACTGCGGCGCTCGAGGATCAGATCGCATTCGAACGCGCGCGCGGCGCGCGCGAGCTGGATCTCGTTGGTGCCGGACCACCAGTGCGTGCGTGCGGTCGACGCGATCTGCGCGACATCGACCATGCGCCCGAGCGCGAGCAACGCGTGCTTGAGCGCGAACGGACCGCAGGTCCATTCGTTGGGCTGGGGGTAGAACCCGGGCCCTCCAGTCGACATCTGCCCGACGGGCACGGTGGAACTCTAGCACCGGCCTGCGAAGTTCGCGGGTCGCAGCTGGACCTCTGAATGCAGCAATTGCGAGTTGTTATCGAGCCAACCCGGTGATGAATCCGTCTCACATGGTTGCCAGGTGCGCTCGGTGGCGGACCCTTGGGTCCGACCAATCCCGAGGGTCATCGCCGCGAGCTCACGTGCGGGTGGTCATGCGGTGATCGGCTGGAGCCACCGGCGACCGAACTGCACGCAGTCCCGCGGATGCGCCTCGATCATCCGGGCCCAGCGGCCGAGCGCGCGCTCGTGGGCGGAGCCGGTGGCGGCCGCCGTGATCGCGGCGAGCACGAACTGGCGTTGGCGCTCGAAGTTGTCTGGCGTCCACGCGATGTCGGCGACGTCGAGCGTGCGGCAGCGGCCGGCGCAGGCCTCGAGCCAGCTCACCAGCTCCTGCTCCCAGCGGGCGTCCGCCGCGAGCCGAGCCGCCGCGGCGGTGGCGCGTAGCATGTCCTCGGCCACCCCCGCAGACACCAGCAGCTCGACCGCAGGGCCGAGCCGGTGGTTGGAGAACACGATCATCGCAGGATCGTAGACCCCGCATATGACATTCCCGTCACACCGCGATGGCGGTCACCGTATAACCGCCGTCGTGACGAAGATGAAGTCGAAGTCGAAGGCCGCGTCGAGGCCGAAGCCCCGCAATCCGACGAAGCCAGGACCCGCGAAGGGTCTCGTCGACTCGGTCGAGCGCATCAAGGCGTGGATGACCGCGCATGGTGCCGGCATCCTGGTGACCAACTTGAAGAAGGGCGCGAGCGCTGCGGCGATCGCAAAGGCGGAGAAGCAACTCGGCTTCGCGATCCCGGCCGAGCTGAAGCAGCTGTGGAAGCTCCACGACGGTCAGAAGGCCGAGCTCAACGGCTTCATCGGCAGCAAGGATCTGCTCTCGGTCGCCGAGGCGGTCAGGGTTCGCACCAGCCTGCTGATGGCGACCCAGCGTGTCATCGAGCACGAGGAGGGCGGCGAGATGACGCCATCCGAGCGCGACGATCTGTGGCTGCCGTTCGCGGCCCGGGATCGCGACATGCTCGCGGTGCACGCGACGAGCGGCCGCGTGTTCCTGTACTGGGAAGACTTCACGCTCTCGAGCAAGACGGTGACCGCGTGGTTCGAGAGCTATGCGAACGGCATCGAACGCGGGAACTACGCGGTCGAGGAAGGCTTTGGCGACGTCTACCTCAGCGAGTCGTAGCGGATCACTCGCCGAGGACGGTCAACGTCACGCGGCGGTCGTGCGGCGAGGTCCGGTGCTCCCACAGGTACAGTCCCTGCCAGGTCCCGAGGACCAGGCGGCCGTCGACGATCGGGATCCCGATCGAGGTCTGCGTCAGCACGCTGCGGACGTGGGCCGGCATGTCGTCGTCGCCCTCGGCGGTGTGGACGAACAGCGGATCTCCGTCGGGCACGAGCCGCGCGAGGAACGCCTCGAGATCGCGGCGGACATCCGGATCGGCGTTTTCGCACACGATCAGCGATGCGCTGGTGTGATGGATCCAGATCGTCGCGAGGCCGTCGCGGATCCCGCTATCTCGCACGATCTGCGTGACCTTGGCCGTGAGGTCGTGCGTGCCGCGCCCGCGCGTCGCGATCTTCAGCTCGCCTCGGTGGACCATCCCGGCACCGTGACGCTCGCCGGCAGCGATGACAAGTCAGCTGAGGCCGATCGCGAACGCGGCCGCTGCCGCGAGCACGAGCGCGATCAGGATCACCACGATCGGTACCCACGGCGAGGCGCGCTCGTGGGTGTCGGTGGGGATCACGACCGACGACGGGCGCTGGTCGAGCAGCGGGACCTCGCCGGTGAGCGGGTCGAGCGGCACGCGCTCGAGCGCGGCGAGCGCCCACGCGGCCGACGGCGTCCGCTCGTGCGGTGGCTTCGCGAGCATCCGGTTCAGCACGGTGTCGAGCTCGTGCGGCAGGTGCGGCGCGACATCGCGCAGTCGCGGCGCGACCTCGTAGATATGCTTCGCCATCACCTCGCCGTCGCCTTCGCCCATGAACGGTGGGTGGCCGGCCACCATCTCGAACAGGATGCAGCCGACGGGGTCGAGATCGGCGCGCGCGTCGATCTCGACCCCGCCGCGACACTGCTCGGGTGCCATGTACGACGGTGTGCCGAGGATCGAGCCGCCCTTGGTCTTCGCGCGTGGCTGGCCAGACGCGCCGATCTGATCGCCGGCGAGCTTCGCGATCCCGAAGTCGAGGATCTTGACGCGGATCGCGCCGGGCGCACTCGGGTCGCGTACGAGGTAGATGTTGTCGGGCTTGATGTCGCGATGGACGACGCTCGCGATGTGCGCGGCCTCGAGCGCGGACAGCATCTGGAGCGCGATCTGCACCGCGATCCGCGGGTCGAGCTTGCCGTGGCGGCCGAGCAGGCTCGTCAGATCCTCGCCGCGCAGGTGCTCCATCGCGATGAACGCGCGGTCGTTGTCGAACCGACCGTAGTCGAACACCAGGGCGATCCCGACGTGCCGCAGCGAGCTCATCACCTTGGCCTCGTTGAAGAATCAATCGACAACGACGGCATCGCGGGTGAACTGCGGCAGCAGGATCTTGACCGCCGCAGGGCTGCGCAGCACGACGTGCTCGGCGCGGTACACGATGCCCATGCCACCCTCGCCGATCTGCTCGAGGAGGCGGTATTTGCCGACGACGCGGCCGATCACGACAGCATCATCGTAGCGCACGTCAGCGCGTTGGGGGGCTGGCCTCGAGGATGGCGGCGCCCGCCTGGTCCGAGCACACGAGGATCGCGAACCGATTCACGTCGTCGAGGTCGGTCGTCGAAAGTGACGCGTAGTCGAACCAGCCGCGCAGATCGGTGTAGCCGTCCTTGTAGAACGCGACGCTGCCGCCGTGCTTGCGCGCATAGACCTTGACGTAGGTCGCGGGCAGGCCGGTGCGATCCGAGGTGCGGAGGACCCGGACCTGGCCGACCTGGTTTGACAGCGTGACCGTGAGGTCGTTCGCGTAGTGGACCTTGGCCTTGCGCTGGCCGACGCCGACCGCCTCGACGACGACGTTCTTGCCGCGCAGCTCGGGCGGCCAGGCCAGGCGGTGCTCGGGTGGTGGCTCGACGATCTGCTCGCGATGACCGGGCTCGATGTAGCTGAAGCGCGACACGTCGCTCTGCACGAACGGCTGGCGCGAGAACAACAGCTCGACATCCATCTCGAAGAATCGCAGCTCGAGCGCGCTGACATGCTGGCTCTTGATCGTGACGCCCTCGCGATCGAGCTCGAGCTCGAACGCCGGCTGGCGCGACGCGAGCTCGGCGTGCTGCTGGTCGCGGCTCCGCGCATCGACGACAATCGGGGCCGCGCCGCCGACCTCGTCGAGCATCGCAGACAGCGCCCCGAAGCGATGGCGCCAGCGATCGACCGGGTGATCGCGCCAGCGCGCCGCCAGCTCGCGTGCAGCGGCGACATCGCCCGCGAGGCACGCGGCGTACGCGGTGAGGTAGTCGGCCTGCATGCGATCGGCGAGTGCGTCCGGCGGCAGCCTGACCACGCGCGCGAGCGCACCGAACACGTCGTCGACGCGATCCTGCGTCGCGAGGTACGAGGCGGCGGCAACCAGATCTTCGGGCGTCGGTCGCGGGCGATGCGCCACCAGCTCGAGGAAGCGGTGGTACTGCTGCGCGAAGCCGTCGTTCAAGATTCGCAGCTTGCCGCCCAGCCGGTGGGCGCGCGCGTTGATCAGTGGTGCGTGCTCGAGGTGCTCGTACGAGCCGAGGTCCTCCGCGTCGATCCCGAGCATCTCGAGCACGGGTCCCGCCGCGAGCAGTCGATCGCCGAGCGCACGTAGCCAGACGCGGATGCGCGGCGCGTCGCGGTGGAGCAGCGCGTAGCCCCACAATGTCTCGTCGTACGCGCGCCGCTGCTCGAGCACCGTGAGGATGGGTTCGTAGGCCGCACGATCGCGGAGTCGCCACGCCGTGCGCGCGAGGTCGATCGACGCGAGGTTTGCCGACTTGAGATACGTGACGACGTCCGCCGCGGAGCCGCGTTGCGACACGTGCGGCCACGATCGCGGATCTGGTGCACCGCCGCCGCTGGTGACCTCGAGCGCGGCGCCTGGTGCGGCCGCGACGATCACGTCGGCGCGCGTGACGTGCACCGGGAAGTGAGACCAGGTGCCTGGTGACGGGAAGTAGAACGCGTACTCGTGCCCGTGCGTGCCGTACGGCTCGAGCACGAGGTCGAGCGTGGTGGTCGCGCGTGCCCCGGCGACCGGCACGCTGCCACGGGGGATCTGGATGAGTGCCGCGATGCGCTGACGCGAGCTGGTCGGGTTCGCGAGCACGATCTGGCACGTGTACACGACGCCGGCGGCGAACGCGCCCTCGACGTACTTGTCGCGCTGCTCGCCGGACTCGTAGTCGTAGCGATCATCCGTGCGGACGTAGCTCGTACCGACGACCAACGGCGGACCGCCGGTGACGAGCTCGCCGTAGACCAGCTGGGAGCTTCCGGCCCGCGCATTGCCGGCAGCGGTGATCGTGAGCCGCGGCCCCTCGGGGGCGATCTCGTGCTTCGCGGCGACGAACGGCAGCTCGGTGACCGCGAGTGCGCACATCGCCTCGGCGAAGCTACCGGTCGCGAGCCCGAGCCACGGCGACAGGAACGGCCCTGGGCCTCGGTGCCGCGTGAGATCACGCCACAGCCGGCTGGGTGCGATCTGCGACGCGCCGGACTCCGCGGGGGTCAGGTGCCACCAGTTGTGCTCCGCCCACTCCTGCGTCTTGTCGGCAGATCGATAGTGCGGCGCGGGGTCCTCTGCGCGGCGATCGAGATCGTCCCGCAGCGAGTCGCGCTTGGATCCCATGCTCTCCCGCGCCTGCTCCTCGGACTTCGCCGTCTTGTCGGCCGCCGGCGCTGGCTTCTTCATCGGCTTGCCCGCCGCGCCGCCGCGCGAGCGTTCGCCAAAGCTCGCCGCCGCGATCGCCATCGGTGCGCCGGCCGGGGCCCCGTAGCCGCCCGCCACTCCGGCGCGGGTCGAGAGCTCGAGCGTTGTCGCGTCGGCGAACGCTTCCTTCTGCGCCGCGGCGACCTCGCTGTCACCGTCGAGCGCGGAGGCCCCGAGCAGCGCGTCGATCAGGCGCGTGTCGGTCGTCGGATCGGGCGGCATGATCGCGACGACGTCGCCGAGCAGGCGCACGAGTGCGTCGTCGACCGGCAGCCGCTGTGCGAGCAGGGCTTGCTCGACCGCATTCAGCCGCACGATCCGCGCGGGCTCGAGGTACGGCGTGAGGTCCGCGTCGAGGAGCCAGTGATCGAGGAACGTCTTGATCCGCTTGTGGGCGAGGTAGGGCCGGATCACCGCGTCGAAGAACGAGCGGTCCTTGCAGTACAGGAACAGGTGCAGCTCGTGGCACGCGTACTTGCTGTAGCGCTCGCGGCGCTCGGCGTCCGGCAGCTCGTGCCAGCGGGTGACGAACGAGAGCTCGCGCAGCGTCTGGTTGTCGGCGAGCGCGAGCAGGTAACCGTGCGCCTTCTCGACGCTATCGATCAGGTGCAACTTCGCGGTCGCGAGGTCCTCGATCACGAGCTTGCCGCCCGCGACCAGCGGCGCGATCGTCTTGCGCTGGGTGGCATGTCGCTCGGGATCGAGCGCGACACGCAATCGAAGATCCCGCGGGACCATGGCCGGCTCGGCGAGCTGGAGCCGGCGCAGCGTCGTGCCGGCGAGATCGTCGACGATGATCGTCACCGTCGTCGCGCCGCCGAGCGCGGCCCGCGCCACGCGCACCACGCCTGATGCGTCGGGGATGACGTTCGCGATCACGGTCGTCGGATCGGGGAGAAAGTCGTAGCTCGCAAACGCGGCGTCATCGGCCGGCGCCTGGCGCTGCGCCATCCCGCGGCCATACGCTGCGGACGAGGGCGCCGGCGCTTGCGCACCGAACGCCCCGCCCAGTGCGGCGTGCGCGATCTCGGTCGTGGTGGTGCGCCGCGACCACGGGTTGAGCAGCAGGCTCGGCTTGTCGAGCAGCAGGCTCGGGTAGCGCTTCGCGTTGCGGCGCTCGAGCACGTAGCGATACTCGTCGCCGAGCTCGCGACCGGAGACATACAGCGCGCCCCGCGTGCGATCGAACCGGCGCTGCGGTGAGCGGGCTGGGCCGAGCGGCGACACCACGAGTGGCGCCTGCACGAACCGCGTCGCGATCAGGTGAACGCGCGTGCGTGGCGATGCGTCGCGCAGCGCGATCACCACGTCATCGCTCATCACGACAGAGGCCACCACCGGCACCGGGCGGGGCGTCTCGATCAGCTCGCCGGGGGTGACCATGTGGCCGGCGACCTCGGTGCCCGACGCGGCGACCGTGATCGCGACGTGGAGGCCAGGCGCGCGCAGCTCGTAGTCACCGGGCGACAAGCCGCGGATCGCGAACGCGCCCTCGAGCGGCGTCAGCTCGACGCTGGGATGGTGCGCGGGCACACCCGCCCGGAGCTCGACCAGCGACATCCGGCGGACCACGTCGGCCGTCTCGCGACCCGGTGGGACGGGCACCACGACCTCGCGATCGCCCGGCACGTGCAGCGTGCAGCCGATCCCGATGTCTCCCGCGAACCAGCGCTGGGTCAGCCCGCCGAGCGTGACCATGATCCATTCGACGCCCGGCAGCGGACCGAGCTCGACTCGTCCACCGGCATCGGTGGCGAGCTCGACATTCAGCTGCGTGCGAGACCAGCGATGGAACAGCGAGACGGTGACCGGGCGCTGCGCGCGAGGCTCGCCGGTCTTGCCGAGCGCGGACACGACCCAGCCGGCCGCGGTGTGCGCGAGGTAGAGCGCCTCGATCGCGGTGCCGGTGTGGATCGTCGAGAGCTCGACCGCGCGCGAGTCCACGAGCTCCTGCTCGCGCTGCTCGCTGCGAACCTCGACGTGACCGCGGATCGCGAGCGCGACGCGTGCCGTGTCGTCGCCGACCGAAAACTCGAGCACCGCTGCCGCGTCGTCGGTGAGCACGAGCGGTTGCGACTTCGTTGTCGACACGCCCTGCCGATCGGTGAGCGTGACATCCCACGTCGTGCGCTTGAGCAGCGTCAGCGACGCCGGTGCGCCAGCCACGGTGAGCGACACGCGTACGATCGCCGTTGCGGTGCGACCCGCGGCCAGCGTCTCGCGATCGAGCTCGAGGTTCATCGCGAGCTGGTAGCTCTCGCGCGTCAGATCGAGGTGCACGACCGAGGCGACATCGCCGCTCGCGAGCAGCAGTGGCGTGCGTGACGGCGCGGTCGAGAACGGGACGACGAACGAGCCGCGCTCGTCGGGGCGATACTCGCGATCACCGAGCCACGCGCGCGCGGTGGGTTGCGGCGTGCCCGCTTCGTCGATGATCGTGACCACGTGGCCGGCGGCGCCGAGCCGCACGACATGGCGCAGCCGGCCCTTGTGAACGACGACGCGGCTCGAGATGCCGTTGCCGATCAGATCGACGACGTAGGTCCCTGGTCGCGCACACATCGGCAGCTCGATCCGGCGTCGCACGCGGCGGATCGCCGGCTCCGCGAATCGCAGCACCAGCTCGTGACTCGCGGCCAGTCCGTCGAGATCGAGGTCGGTGTTGACCTCGCGCTTCTGGTGCTGGAAGTACGCGATCGGATCGATCCGGAACACCTTCACGACCAGCTCGGCGACGTGCTTGACCTCGACCTCGAGCACGATCGGCTGCTCGAGCCCGAACCGCGTCGGATTGTGGGCGCACCACGCGAGCTCGATGCGATCGCGCAACGCGGCGGCGCGCGCGGGCCCGAGGGCGAGCGTCGCGGCCGCGACATCGCCTTGACCGGTGAGCAGCGCGGCGGCGGCGAGCTCCTGATCGAGCCACGCGCGATCGAGCCACTGCGCGTACTGTTCCGCGTGCGCGAGATCTCGCTGCAGCAGCCAGCGTACGAGCTCCTCGTCATCGCCCGCCGGTGCGAGCCCGGTGAGCTGCCGCAGGTCCTGACCGAGCTGGGCGACCTCGGCGCGGTCGACCTTCTCCATCCACTTGCGCGCCAGGTAGCCCGCCGTACGCGGCAGCGCCAGGTACCCGTGTACGAGATCGGGATCGACGGCGTCGTCCCGGCGGCGCGCGGTGTCGAGCACGTGCCACAGGACGTGGGCCTTCAGCGTGTTGATCGCGGGAGGTAGGTCGCGGACGAACGACCACAGCTGCGCGAGGTACGCGACGCGGACGTCGAGCTCGGTCTCGATATCGATCGCAGGCAGCGGTCGCATGCGACGCACGACCCCGCCGACCCAGCCGAGGTGGCCGCGCAGCTCGGGGCGTCGAGCTCCGAGCGCGAGCAGTTGCTCGGTCGTCAGCTGATCGTGGATCGCGATCGTGCCGAAGCCGCCAGTGCCGCGCGTGCCGAGATCGTCGTCGACCAGCCGCACGAGCTCCGGGTGTGGCGTGTGATGCAAGCGCGACAGCAGCACGCGGCGGCGTGGCGCATCGAGCGGGGCGCCGTTCAACCCACCGATCAGCTCGGCGAGTCCCTCGTCGTTGACCTGCGACAGATTGGTGTCGTAGTCGACCGCTTGCTGGAGCAGCGCCGCACCGGAGAACGCATGGTCGGCGAGTCGGGTCGCGCGCCGCGGATCGACTTCTTCGACCTCGGCCTCGTGCCAATGGCTCGCGCCGAACCAGTCGCGCACGTCGTCGGCGGCGCGCTGCGGATCTGTCGTGACGCGATACATCAGCTGCCGCAGGCGCAGCCGCTCGAATCGCTCCGTCGCACCGTGACGCTCGGGCCAGCCATGCAGGATGCGATCGGCATCGTCGAGTCGCCCGGCATGCTGGGCCTCGAGGCAGCGATAGAAGTCGTGGTCCTCGCTTCCCGGGAGCAGCTGCCCGAGGGCGGCCGTGCGATCGTCGGAAAGCGCCAGGGCCTCACGGATCTCCAGGTCCATCGCGGCAAGGTATCTGATAGGGTCCCGGCCATGTCGCGTCTGGTGCTCGTACTCGCGGTCGTCGCGGGAGTGGCCTGGCCCATCACCGCCTCGGCGGAACGCAGCCGCTCCTCGAAGGACGACTCGGGCTCGAAGAAATCGAAATCGAAGAAGTCGAAATCGAAGGGCAAAGCGAACAAGTCGCGCAAGGCCGAGACTTCGGTGACGCGAAAATCCAAGCGTGACTCGGCACGCGGTGTCAGCATGCCACGCGGGTTCAGCTGGCCACCCACGGGCGCGATGCTTGCCGCCGAGCGGCACTGCATCACCAAGCTCGATGCGACCGGGATGACCTACAAGACTGCGGATCGCGAGGGCCGGATCGTGCGGGCGGTCGTCGTGCCGTCGATGAACTTCGGTGGCGTCCAGTTCTCCAGCAACTTCCACAACGGGCCGCACAAGATGGACTGCCAGCTCGCGCTCGCGTTGCATCGCATCGGGCCCACGCTCCACGAGCTCGGCGTGCGCGAGGTCCGGTTCGGCAGCCTGTTCCGGTGGAGCAACATCCGCCACCACGGCTCCACCAAGCCCATCCTGTCGCGCCACGCGCTCGGCCTCGCGATGGACATCTCGGCGTTCATCGATGCCGAGGGCAAGAAGCTCGTCGTCGAGAAGGAGTACACGATGGCGGATCCGTTGCTCCTCAACATCGAGGATGCGCTCAACGACAGCGGCCACTTCCGCACCGTGCTGACGCCCAAGATCGACCCGATCTCCCACGACGATCACTTCCACATCGAGGCGGCGTCGGACTTCACGGCGCCGAATAGCTGATGATCAAACCACGCTCGCTCGCGCTCGGTCTCCTCCTCGCGTCCCCCATGGCCTCGGCGCAACCGGCCTCCGTGCAGACGCACCTCCCCAACCTGCTGTCGACCGCACCGGGAGGTACCGCGGACCTCGGGCTCGACTACTCGAACTTCGAGGTCGATCTGTTCGACGACGTCACGCTGATCGCGGTCAACGCACACGCGCAGTACCTGTCGCCGGGCGGCTTCGGTGGCTACCTGCGGATCCCGTTCGCCTACGCGTCCGGCAACGACGAGAGCGAGACCGAGCTCGGCAACCTCGAGCTCGGTGGGCTCTACGCGATCCGTAGCAGCGCCCAGCTCGACATCCTGCTTCGCGCCGCGGTCGCAGTCGACACCAGCTCGGACGAGGGCGTGCTCCTGGTGCCGTACGCGAACTTCCTGCCGCGGCTCGGCGACGCCGCCGTCACCGGGCTCGACACCACCTGGCTGCGGCTCGGCGGCCAGCTCCGGTTCTCCTCCAACGCACTTCGCGTCGGCGGCGGACTCGGCCTCGACGTGCCCGCCGACGGCGACAACGCGGACGGCATCATCACGCTCGCCGGCTCGATCGGGTTCGAGCAGGGCGGCTTCGGCGCCGCTGCCGGCCTCGTGTTCTCGCAGTCGCTCGATGACGATGATGGCGGCGACGACAGCCTGCTCGGCCTGAACGTCACCGGCGACCTCGCGCTCGGCCCGACCGCGAAGCTGTTCCTCGCGCTCGGGCTCAGCCTCGAGGACGACATCGAGGGCTTCTCGATCGGCGCCGGCGTCCGCTTCGGGTTCTAGATCCGGACCGGCGTGATCGCGCCCTCGTGCTCGACGAGCACGAAGCGCATGCCATCCCAGGTGATCGCGCCGACCGCGTAGCCCGCGTAGCGACCGAGCGAGGTCGCGCCTAGGTAGACCTCGGTCACCGGTGTGTGGTCGACGATCACGAGGCTCGTGCGCGCTGACGTGCCGGGGATGCCATTGCTCGAGCTCTCGAGCGTGATCAGCGAGACCGGCCGCGATCCGGCGACGGCGAAGGTCATGTCCCGCGCGTCGTCGAGCTCCAGGGCCAGGTGAGGCGCCTGGAACGTCGCGTGACGATCGAGGGCCACGCGCTGCGTTGCCGTGACGCGTCGCGAGCCGGACGCGCCGACCAGCGTCAGCTCGCGCGGGCTCATCGCACCCGAGACCGGCGCGACCCGGGTTCCGTCGTACGAGCGCACGGCCAGCATCGACCAGCGGAGCCGCGCACCATCGGTCGGGCCGAGCACGGCGAAGCTGCGGGTACGAAACTCCTCGGTCGGCTCGCTGCGCCCACTGTGGGTCGAGATCGGCATGACCTGCGGGGCAGGATCGCCGCCGTAGTCCCCGCATGCATCGGCCTCGGTGGTGGGTAGGAGGGAGAGCGTGAGGGCGGCGAGCAGGAGGGTGGTGCGCATGTCATCGGGTCAACGAGGCCCGATGGCGACCGGCGCACGAAGATCGACGGCGAGCCGCAACCGCTTGAGATCGCTGGCGTGGGGGGGCGCGTGCGCCAGTTGGTGCGGCCGATCGTTAGCGCGGGTGATGAGAACGCTCGACCGAAGCCAGCAGGCGCTCGACGCTCAACTCGACCCGGCTGTTGCCAGCGCGAACATCTCGTCGAGCTCCTCGGCCGGTGCGCCGAGCGTGGTCGCGACGTGCGCGCGCGTGTGATCGAGGACGGTCGCGCGCGCGGCCGCGAGCCAGCGCACGATCGTCGCGCGATGCACGCTGTACATCTGCGCCAGCTGATCGAGCGTGACCCCGCCCAGAAAGTGGAGCCGCAGCAGGTTGCGATCGCGGCGCGGTGCAGCCTCGACCGCGCGCGCGAAGCCGGCCGCGAAGGCCTCGCGGTACTGCGCCTTGATCAGCGACAGCACGACATCGCCGCTCGCCGCGAGCTCGCGTGCGGGCAGCGCAGTCTCGCGCTGGTCGTGCCGGATGCGATCGATCGCGGTGCGGGTCGCCGTGACCTGCACGAGGCCGCGCAACCGCCCGCGGCCCGCGTAGTCGAGCACCCGCGCGGGGCGATCTCCGTCGGCGAGCAGCAGCTTGTCGCGCACGATCGACCGAACGTCGTCGATCGTCGCCTGCGGCAGCTTCATGCCGGCGAGCGCCTGCGGCACCACGTCGAGGTACGCGCGCTCGAACGCGGCGATCGCGGAGGAGTCGCCACGCGCACATGCGATCGCGAGGTGAAGCTCGGCGAGCGCATCGGGCGTCAGTGCGGGAGGTTCCGCGCCGGCGAGCTTGTCCGCCAGCGCGGCGACCAGCGCGGCAGGCTCGACGGCGACGCCGGGCCAGGCCGCGGCTGCGTGATCGCACAGCGCGACGAGCGCGGCCTCGGCGACGTCGGGCTCACCCAGCGCGGTCGCGGCACCAGGTGCGCGCGCGGCGATCAGATCGTGCAGCGGCGTGGCCACGGACCCGATGGTACCCTGAGGTCGGCGTGACGTGCCTCGACGACGAGACGGTGCTCGGCCTCCTCGAGGGTCGACTGGCCGCGGCCGTCCTCGCGACCACCGACGATCACCTCGACACCTGCGACCGCTGCCGTGATGTCGTTGCCCAGCTCGCCCGCACGCGGGCACCCGCGCAGGTGCTCGCGCGCGGGCACAAGCTCGGCCGCTACGTGATCGGCGACCTGCTCGGCACCGGTGCGATGGGCCGCGTGTACTCGGCGTGGCAACCCGAGCTCGATCGTCACGTCGCGATCAAGGTGCTGCGCGACGACGCGCACGACCTCCACGCGCGCCTCGTCCGCGAGGCGGCGATGGCGCGCCTCGACCACCCGAACGTCGTCGGCGTTCACGAGGTCTCGGCCGACGACGAGGCTGGCGCGTTCGTCGTGATGGACCTGGTCGAAGGCGACACGCTGCGGGCTGGGCCGCGCGGCCTCGTGTCACACGCGAGCTGGTACGGATCGCGATCGAGATCGCTCGCGGCCTCGCAGCCGTGCACGCGGCCGGCGTGATCCACCGCGACATCAAGCCCGACAACATCATCGTCGGCGTCGACGGCCGCGCCCGGCTCGGCGACTTCGGACTCGCGCGCCGCGAGCCACCCGACGCGGTCGCAACACCGGATGCGAGCGACGATGCCGAGGTCACGACCACGGTGCAGCCGTCGGGCAAGGGCGTCACGGCGATCGGTACGCCGGCGACCTCGTTCGCCGCCACGCCGGTCTACATGGCTCCCGAGGTCCTGCGCGGTGGGGCGGCGAGCGAGGCGAGCGATCAGTTCTCGTTCGGCGTGACGATCTACGAGGCGCTCGCCGGCAGCCGGCCGTTCACCGGCGCGACGTGGCACGAGCTCGCCACGGCGCAGGCGATCCCACCATTGCGCGGGGTGCCGGTGTGGTTCGAAGCCGCGATCCGGCGCTGCTTGTCGCGCGATCCAGCCCGGCGGTTTCCATCGCTCGCGGCGGTCGCGGATCATCTTGCCGCGCGCGCGCACCGTCGGCGACCGGCGATCTGGTTCGCAGGACTCGCCACGGCGGCCGTCGTCGCGAGCGGCGCGACGTGGTTCGCGGTCGGTCGCGATCCGATCGCGCCCATCGTGAGCTGCGAGGGCCCCGCGCTCGCCGAGGTGTGGAGCACGCGCGCGCTGGTCCGACGCACCGACTTCGGTCCGCGCGCGGTGACCGCGATCGATCGCTGGACCGACGCGTGGAAGCAGCAATGCATCGCCGCTCGCCTGACGCTGGCGCACGGCCCCGCCCGCGAGCGCTGTCTCGACGAGCGACGCCGCGAGCTCGGGGCGCTGTTCGCGCGCGCGTCTGCCGGTGGCTCGCAGGACGCAACGCGGCGCACGCTCGCCGATCGAGTGATCGATGCGCTCGATGCCTTGCCACCCACCGAGTGCGCCAGCGCGGTCGCCGGTAGCGCGGAACCGATCCCGCTCGATCCCGATCGCGCGGCTGCCGTCCGTGCCGTCACCGCCGAGCTGCCACGCCTGCGCGCCGCGCTCGCGTTCGGTGATGCAAGGCCGG
Source organism: Kofleriaceae bacterium (assembly GCA_037720695.1). GTDB lineage: Bacteria > Myxococcota_A > Polyangia > Haliangiales > Haliangiaceae > JABFXX01. Next base: position 37,816 of record JBBJLY010000045.1, read on the forward strand.
TGGCAGCCGACGTGGCGGCCCTCGTGGCGCGAGCGCGTGCCGGCGATCACCAGCCGACGCTCGCCAGCGCGCTGCTCCTCCACGCCGAGGTCCTGCGGGCGACCTCGCAGCTCGAGCCGGCGACCATCGCCGCGCGCGATGCGGTCGCCGCTGCGGAGCGCGGTCACGACGACGGCCTCGCCGCACGCGCGTGGATCGACCGGATCGCGATCGCGGGCGAACGCCGGGACCTCGCCAGCGTCGCCGATCACGCGGCGATCGCCCAGGGCGCGATCGATCGCGCGGGTACGCCGCCTCGCCTCGTCGCGCAGCTCCATCACCTGCAGGGGCTCGCCGCGTTCAACCGCAACCAGCTCACCGATGCGCGCACGCTGCTCGCCGACGCGCGCACCCGGTTTGCCGCGCTCGACGGCGAGCGCTCGATCCAGGTCGCCGGGATCGAATCCGCGCTCGGTTCGGTCGCGCGGGGCCTCGGCGAGCTCGAGCTGGCCGAGCGCCATCATCGCACCGCACTCGCGATCGACCGCGAGCTCCGGGCCTCGCGTCACCCCGACCTCGCCCGCGACCTGCACAACCTCGCCGGCATCCTCCGGCTTCGGGGCGAGCTCGCCCCCGCGCTCGCCGTCTACGACGAGGCCCTCGCGATGGAATCCGCGCTGCGCGGATCTTCCAGCGTCGAGGCCGCGCTGACGATCAACTCGCGCGGCCTGGTCAAGCTCGCGCGCGCCGACCTCGCAGGCGCGCGCGCTGACTTCGAGACCGCGCTCGCGTCCCTGGCTGCGGCGGGTCACGGCGACCGCGCGTTCGCGAAGCACAACCTCGGCCTGGTCGCCGCCGCCGCGGGCTCCCACCGCGTCGCGCTCGAGCACTACGACACCGCGGCCACGTGGTACGCGCAGACCGTCGGTGGTGAGGCCGCTCCGGCGATCCGCCTGTGGCTCGATCGCGCGCGCTCTCACGCCGCGCTCGGCAACACCGCCGCAGCGCGCGCGGATGCGATCCGCGCCCGGGATGCCGCGCTCGCCACACCGATCCCGTGGGTCGCCGAGCAAGCGCGTGCGCTGCTCGCCAGCTCGCCGAAGCGCGATGCCAGACCCAGGCGCGTCCCGAAGGCCGCACCGAAGCCAGGACCGGGTCCGCGCCAGGATGTCGGCGTCTACGGCCCGAGCCAGGGCTGGCCCGGCAACTGACGCAACTTTCCATGCGCCGGTCGGGCCCGAGCCCCGTTGACCGAGCATGACGCTCCATCGACGACAGTTCCTCGGCGCCGGCCTCGGCTCCTTGCTCGTTGCCTGCACGGGCCGCGCAGCGAGCAGCCCGCGCGACGCGCTCGCGCCAACGCCGCAGGTGCCAGATGACGACGCCCCGCTGCCGGTCGCATCCGGCTGCGAGCCCACGGCTGATAACATCGAGGGCCCATTCTACAAAGCTGGCGCACCCAGCCGCGCCACCCTCGCCGGTCCCGGCGCCACCGGTGAGCGCCTGGTCCTCGCGGGTCGCGTCGCATCGACCGCATGTGCCCCACTCGCCGGTGCCGTGCTCGACATCTGGCAGGCCGACGCGCGCGGCGGCTACGACAACGACGGCTGGGGGCTGCGCGGCACGCTGACGACCGACGCGCAGGGTCGCTGGCAGGTCAAGACGATCGTGCCGGGCCGCTACCTCAACGGGCGCCGCTACCGGCCGATGCACGTCCACGTGAAGCTACGCGCGCGCGGCTACCAGGAGCTGACGACCCAGCTCTACTTCGCCGACGACGAATATCTCGAGGGCGATCCATTCGTCGTGCCGTCGCTCGTGATGCCTCACCGCCGCGAGGGCGGCGTGCGCAGGGCGCGCTTCGACTTCGTGCTCGAACAGACCTAGAGCTCGAGGAACGGCGTGAAGCCGCCGAAGATCATCCGCTTGCCGTCGAACGGCATCGGCTTGCCTTCCCACGCCTTCATCCGCGGATCTTCCATCACCTTCTTGTTGGCGGCGTCGCGCACCTCGCGCGACGGATAGGTGATCCACGAGAACACCACGATCTCTTCATCCGTGGCCTGCACGGCGCGCGGGAACGACGTCAGCTTGCCGTACGGCACGTCGTCGCCAATGCACTCGACGTACGTCAGCGCGCCATACTCTTTCCAGATCGCACCTGCTTCGCGCGACATCTGCTTGTAGTCCTCGAGCTTGTCCTTCGACACTGCGAGCAAGAATCCATCAACGTACATGGGGGCCCCTTTCGCGGATCAGGGAACGATCCGCAGGCAGCTCTGATACCACGTCGACCCGAGACGTTCGTCCCGCTGGACGATCCACAGCGGCACATCGGTGACACCGGCGAGATCTTTTTCGCGCGGCGCGACGAAGTCGGTGAACAGCGGCGCCGGATTGCCCGCGAAATCGCGTGGCCCACCCGTGGTTCCGGAGGAGTACCCGCCGCGGCCGGCGAGCCACTGGTACGTCAGGCTCTCGGTGAACGTCTGCTGCTCGCCGTCGAGCGTCGGCACGGTGTAGACCTCGCGCGCGTCGGCGGCCTCGACCGGAAACAGCCGTACGCGCTCGCTCGGCCGGAGCTCGAGCGGCGCGGTCTGCTCGACACAGCGGCCGAGCGGCAGCGGCACGGGAGCAGCGTCGCCGAGCGTGATCTCGATGCCGGTGACGGTGGGATTCTTGCTGGCGGTGCGCATCTCGGGGATCTTCGGGACGATCCGCATCGTCTTGCCGGCGAACAGATCGAGGTCGGGCGCATCGGTCTCGCCCCCGATCCGGAGGTTGACGCCGAACTCGATCCCGCCGAGCCCACCAAACGCATCTCCCTCGAGCACGGCGAGCAGGATCCCGAGCAGGTTGCCGTCGGGCACGATCGTGGCGCACATCCGCGGCTCGGGCAGCGTGGTGTCGGGGTCCTCGGCGATGCCCGACGTCAGCGGGACCGTCGGCAGATCGAGGTCACAGCGCTCGTTGTTGCGGAGCGAGCACAGCGTCATCGACCACCGCAGCCGGCGGTCATGCTCGGGATCGGCGACCAGCGCGCACATCTCGATCGGCGCGAGCTGGTCGAGCAGGTCGATCGGATCGGGCTCGGTCGCGAGGTCGATGACGACGAGCTGCTCGGGTAACGTCGACGAGAGCGCGAGCACGCGCAGATCGATGACGATGTCCTCGTCCTCGAACGACCCGCAGGCCGCCACCAGCGCCAGCAGCAGCGTGCGCTTCACCACGTCCCCCGGACGCCGAGGGTTGGCAGGATTGGAAAGCTGGTCACGGGCGCCTTCTCCCTGAAGCGGTAGTCGTACTCGAACGCCTCGACGTTCTCGAAGTTCGCGACGTTGATGACATCCAGATACACGCCCAGGCTCCACGTATCGTAGAGCCACGACTTCTCGACCCGGACGTCGATCTGGCGAAACGTCGGTGTGCGGGTCGAGCGGGCAGGACCGCGCACGGCATTGTAGTTGCCATTGTCCGCGTCGTAGGTCGAGCCGATCACCGGGGTGTCGGGTCGTCCCGAGGACACTTGCAGGCGCGCGCCGACCTCGAACCCCTTGCCCGGCTTCCAGCTGGCGACGGCGTTGATCACGTGCGGCTGATCGAAGCCGGTCGGGATCGTGCGATCGTCTGGGTGATTGCGCTGGTGCGAGCGGCTGAACGTGTACGACAGCCAGCCGAACGCGCGCTCGCTGATCTGACGCTTGATCATCATCTCGAGCCCGTAGCTGTCGCGCCGGCCCTCGTTGAGGAAGTTGGTGCTGGTGAACGTGCCGTCGGGGTTGGTGGTGATCGTGTTGGAGAACACGACCACATCGCGGCGGTGGATGTAGTAGATCTCGCTGTCGACCGACCACAGCCGGTCGGGCTTCCACTCGTAGCCGAGCCCGAAGTGCAGGCCGTGCTCCGCGCCGACGGCGGGGTTGCCGAACCGCGAGTCCACCGCCTCCGGCTGCGGCGGCTGGCTGAATTGCCCGGCATAGGCCTTGAGCGTGAGCGTCGGCTTCACGAGGTAGCGCGCGACCAGGCGCGGATCGACCGTCAGCTTCTCGCTGCCTTCGATCAGGTAGGTGTCGACGCGCAGGCTCGGGATCAGCTTCCACCGCTTCGACAGATCGATGCCGAGATCGAGGTAGCCGCCGAGGCCGAGCGTCGCCGCACCGCGGAACACCCGCGAGGGCGGCACGTCGACGCCGCTGTCGGAGATCAGATTGTCGTCGAGCGGCACCAGCGCCGCGTAGCGGGTCACGCGCGACAGCACGTCGAGCCCGGTGTCGAGCACCACGGATTTGCTCACGCGGCCATGCACGCGCGCGCGGTACGACATCGTGTTGTTGATCAGGCTGACGCTCGTGAACGGCCCGCTCGCCTCGGCCTGCGCGCCGGAGAATGTCACCGTGTCACGTCCCCACGCGGGCGACAGCGTCAGCTTGAGGTCGCCGCCGAGCGAGCGCTGATAGCTCGCGATCACGCGGAAGAACTTCACGGCGGTGTTGAGATCGGTCGACACCATCGCATCGGCGTCCGAGTCGAGCACGTGCAGCGTGTCCGACGAGCCGATCGCGAACAGGCTGAGCCGCCCGTTCTCCTTCAGGTTGTAGTCCAGCCGCCCGGCGTAGTCGTAGTAGATCGGCGTCACGATCCGCTGCGCGCCGGGGTCGGGCGCGGGCAACACCAGGCCGAGGAACACGTCGATGTACGACCGCCGACCCGCGAAGGCGAACGACAGGTTCTCGGTGATCGGCGCGCGCACGTAGCCGCCGGCATCGATGAAGTCGACCTTCGCGGCGCCATGCACGCCGTCGGACTTGGTCGGCCGCAGCTCGAGCGCGACCGCGCCGCCGTGATGGCGCCCGAACCGCCCGGGAAATCCGCCGGGATAGAGATCGATCGACTCCAGCATCTCGACGTTGAAGATCGAGGGCCCGCCGAGGAAGTGGTACAGCGACGGGACCTCGTGGCCGTCGACGAAGATGCCGGTATCGTCGGGGTTTCCGCCGCGCACGAGCAGGAGGCCGAGGCCAAACGGCGGGCGCTGCATGCCGGGCAGCGTCTGCAGCACGCGCAGGGGATCGCCGAACGTGCCGGGGACGCTGGTCAGCTGCTGGCGCTGCAGCGTGCGGCGCGTGACCTCGAGCACCTCGCGCTCGCCCTCGACG
>JBBJLY010000209.1:0-15060 GCA_037720695.1 Kofleriaceae bacterium
CCGCTCTCGCCCTCGATCAGCACGGTCGCATCGGACGGGGCGGCCATCTCGAGCACCGCAAACAGCTCGCGCATCGCGACGCTGTTGCCTGCCATCGCGCCGAAGTGATCGCGATCGCTCGGTGGCAACGAGGGCGCATCCGCCGCGGAGATCCGCACCGGGGTCTCGCCGAATCGCACGCTGGAACCCGCGGGGACCACCACCTCGCCGATCCGCGTGCCCTGCCACCACGTGCCGTTGGTCGAGCCGAGATCCTTGATCCGGATGCCGTCCGTGACGACCGCGATCTCGGCATGCCGGCGCGACACCTTCAGATCGTCGAGCACGAGGTCACACGACGCGTGCGCGCCGACGACGATCGGCCGCGCGCCGACGGCGACCGGGCGCTGCGGCTCGTCCGCTTGGCCCAGGACTTGAAGTGTGTACGAACGCGGCGCCGTACGTCCGCGCGTGCTCGTCATCGCGAGACCGGTCTGGATCAGCGTTCGCCGATCGAGCGTCACGTCACGCAGCATATACCCGTGGTTCGGAGCACAGCGGAGGTCGCGCATGGATGATACGTTCGATTCGATGAGGTTCGTCGCGTGGTTCGTGGTCGTCGCGGCCTGTGGCGACGACCCGAGCTTGCGGGTCTCGGTTAACCATCCGACCGACGCACGCATTCACGATGCGATCCGTCGCACGACCGTCACGGTCTACGAATCCGCCACGCTGTCGTGCACGGACGTCGAGTTCGGCGACGTCACGGACGACGAGCTGAGCGCGCTCGCGGTCGCCGAGGTCGAGACCACGGAGACGATCTCGTCGGGATCGTTCTCCGGCGTGTCGCGGCTCGATCACAAGGTGATCGTCGCGCGCGGCCTCGGCATCGAGGGCGAGCTGATCGCGGCCGGCTGCGCGGAGGTCGACGACGTCGAGGCCGGCGTCGCGGTGATCGAGACGATCCCATCTGCCCTCGCGACGATCACGGAGGCCGGTGACCTGATGGGCGGCATCCTGATCACGACGACCGATCCGTTCTCGCGCGCGCTCCAGGGGCGAAAGGTGTCGTGGCGCACGTTCGGCCCGAGCGGAACCTCGGCCAGCGCGCAGCACTACGAGAACCTCGAGGATGGGGTGTGGCAGCCGAAGTCGCCGTCATGCACGCGCGACGGCGAGACCACGATCCACCCCGCACCACCGAACTTCCCCGGCGGCTATGCGGTCCGGCTACGCGTGTCGTGGTCGGCGGCGCGCATCCCGCTGTTCACGCGGTTCACCAGGCTCGCGGCGCTGTCGCAAGCATTCAGCCCCGATCCCGCAGGCGCGATCGTGCGGCGCTGCGCGGTCCGCCGCGATGCGTCCGCGACCGCGAGCGGCCTCGTGTGTCTCGCCAGCCGAAACCAGGCGCTCGACTTTTCGCTGGCCGGCGGTGCGCTGACCGCACAACCCGCGCCAACCAGTGCCGCGGTCGCGGTGGTCTCGATCCCGGGCATCAACGGCAGGCTCGATACCTATGCGATCGACGACCTCGGCAACTGGAGCGGGCTGTTTGGCGCCGCGCCGGTCAACGCCACGACTCCGAACCCGTGGTGCCCTGGCACCTGCGATCCGGACGAGAAGCCAACGCCTCTCGACATTCAAGTCGTGCCCAGCTGTGGCGGCGTGCCGGGTGTCCTGCTCGCCCGGCTCCAGCGTGGCATCGCGACCAAGACCACGCAGATCCTGGTGATGCCGTGGCGCGGAGGCCCCGCGGGCACAACGATGACCGACGCGCCGATCGCGAATGCCGGTTGCTTGACCGAGCTCCAGGAGGACGGTGGCTCGGTCATCCGCCAGGCGATCGTGTTCGGCGAGGACGAGTCGGACAGGACGCCGTCGCTCGTCAGCTTTCCGTGCGATGGCCCGGCGAGCAAGCGTTGCAACCTGCCGATCACCGACGGCGCCGCGTTCCCGCCCGGCGACGAGCCGCGGATGTTGATCAGCACGTTCGACGCCACGGGCACCGTGCTGACGAGCGTCGTCGCGCGCCCGACCGAGGGCGGCACGATGCGCGAGGGCCTGATCGAGCGCACACGCCAGCCCGCCGCATCACCCCCGCAGGAGATCGTGTTCGGCCGGTTCGATGCCGACAACGACCTCGATCTGTTCTGGTACTTCGCGCCGCCGTTCGGTCGCAACAGCACCAGCATCCAGGGCGCCTATGCCCGCGAGGTCGACGGGGTCCCGCTCACCGCGCTCGACCGGTTCGAGGGCATCATCACCGAAGCGCACGCCGCCGACCTCGACAACGATCAACTCGACGAGATCATCATCGTCGCCAACCGGGCCGCCGCGCCCGGCCTTCACGTCGTGCCCATGGGGACTCCACTTGCCGACAACACTCCCGTCGATCCACCGTGCCCGTGAGCTCGTGCTCGTCCTGTGCATCGCCGCGTGCGGCTCGCGCGCGCCAGCTCCCGTGAAGCCCGCGGCCGTCGATCCGAAACGGATCGCCTTCCAGCTCCACATCGACATGAAGCAGCTCGGCGAGATCGCCACGCGCCTGCGCGGCAACTGCGCCCAGCTGGTGACCGAGCTGTCGCCCCATGTCGAGCGCATGCGCGTGCACGCCGATCAGGCGCGCGAGGTGTCAAAGGATCTCCAGCTCGGCAAGCAGCTCAAGGTCGAGATCGCCGCGTACGACGAGGAGCACGCCGGCCTGTCCGACGTGATCGGCACGGACCTCGCCGCGACTTACCAGACCTGCGACAACAAGGAAGCGCTGCGAGCCGTCATCGATCGGATCCCCGACTTCTAAGTCCTGCCCTCGCATGCGACGATGCCGCGCATGACGCGCTCCCCCTGGATCGCGCTCGTCTCCGGCGTGGTCTCGTGCGTGGTCGTGGTCGGAACCGCCGGTTGCGATCGCCCAGCTCCCTCGACGACACCGGTCCCGATCGTGGCGGTCGATGCCGCGCCGGTCGACGCGCCGGGGCTCGACCAGGATCTGCCGCGGCTCGCCGAACGTTCGGTGAAGCTCTACCAGGAGGTCCAGGCGGCGTTCACGGCGGCCCGCGAGGACTGTGCAGCTGCGGCGCGCGCGCTCGAGTCGCTACGCGAGCGCTACGCCGATGTCGTGGTCGCCAACGCGAAGATCTTGCACGACGGTCGCGCAAAGCAGCTCCGCACCGCGCTCCAGCCACATGAAGAGCAGCTCGATGCGGCGGCCAAGGCGATCGTGCAGTCGCCCACCCTGTCCGCCTGTTCGCAGGACGAGCCGTTCGCACGCGCCTTCGACCAGCTGGTCGGAGCGCCCCCTTGACGACACGAGCCGTCGCACTCGCTGCGCTCGCGTTCGTGCTGCTGCTGCTCGCCGGTCTCGCGGTCGCGCAACCTGTCGGATCGGGGAGCGCGATCGAGCTCCTGGCACCCGTGGTCGACGCGGGCATCGACGCGAGGATCGACGCGGGCATCGACGCGAGGATCGACGCCGGCATCGACGCCGGCGCAGCCATCGTGATCACCGACGAGCCCGACGTGAGCGAGCTGCAGGACACCGCGCACAGCTCGCTGTTCGCGATCAAGATCATCGGCGGGCTCGTCGGCCTGCTCGTGCTCGCGTACATCGGCGGGCATCGCCAGGTGGTCCGGTTCCAGGAGCGGCTCGGGGTCTCGGGCCTGATCACGGCCGGCTTCCCGTTCATCGCGCTCGGCCTGATCGCCGCGTTGCCCGCGATCGGGATCCTGAGTGGGGAGGTGCTCGGTGGGATCAAGCCACTGCTGCACTTCGGGCTCGGCTGGCTTGGCTTCATCATCGGCGCGCAGCTCGATATCCGGGTCCTCGATCGCGTGCCGAAGGGGACCGCGTACATGATCCTCGTGGAGGCGCTCGGGCCGTTCGGCATCACGGCGGCCGGCTGCGGCGCGGTGATGATCCTGTTCGGCGTGCGCTGGGATGATCCGGGGCTGTGGCGCGACGTGATCGTGCTCGGCGCGGCCGCGGCGATGACCGCGCCCCGCAAGTTTCGCGGGTTCGCAAACCGGTCGTGGCGCGAGGGCCGCGGCGCTGACATCCTGCTCGGTCAACTCGACGAGCTGGTCGGCGTGATCGGCCTGCTGTTCGTCACCGCCTACTTTCGCGATGACTCGGTGAGCGCGTGGCAGCTGCCGAGCACCGCGTGGGTGTTCGTCTCGCTTGGCCTCGGCGTCGCGATCGGCGCGTTGATCTTCGCGATGGTACGCGTCCCGGTGAACAACGCCGAGTTCCTCGCCGTGGTGATCGGCGGCATCGCGTTTGCGTCGGGGCTCGCCGGTTATCTCCAGCTGTCGCCGATCGTCGTCTGCTTCATCGCCGGCGTGCTGGTGACCAACTTCCCGAACGAGCAGCGCGACTCGATCTTCCGGATCTTGACCCACCTCGAACGCCCGGTGCAGATGCTGTTCTTGATCATCGCGGGCGCGGTCTGGATCGTCACCGACTGGCACGGCTGGGTGCTGGCGCCGCTGTTCGTGCTCGGACGCATCATCGGCAAGTGGACCGGCGTGATCGCGTCGAAGACCGTCGTCGGCTCGCTGCTGCCCGCCGGGTTCGCGAGCGACCGCAAGCTGGTGACGCCGCTGTCGAGCCTGTCGATCGCCCTGGTGCTCTCGGTCGAGAGCCCGGATGCACGCCTCGGCTGGATCGTGACCGCCGTGATCGGCGGCGCGCTGCTGACCGAGCTGCTGGTCACCAGCACATCCGGTCCACATCCCGGTGATGACGACGACAGCGCGCCGGCCGAGCCAGAGTCGACCGAGTTCGACGGTCCCGAGTTCCGCGATGACGCGGGAGGTCCAACGTGATCCCGCTGCTCCTGTTGCTCGCGCTCGGTGGGCTGATGCACGCCGCGCGCAGCTTCTCCGATACCGGCGTCCCGGGTGCCGAGCTCGCGTTCGGCTTCCTGCTGCTCACCGCCTACTTCACCGCGAAGATCGTCAGCCGGCTCGGCCTGCCAAAGCTGACCGGCTACATCATCGCAGGCGTGATCGTCGGCCCGTTCGTGCTCGAGCTGGTGACCACGGAGATGACCGGATCGCTCAAGATCGTGAGCGGCACCGCCTCGGCGATCATCGCCCTCGAGGCCGGGGCCGAGCTCGAGCTCGCGCGGATCCGCCCCGTGCTGAAGACGCTGCGCGCACTCACGGTGCTGTCGGTGCTCGGCACCGCGGCGGCGATCGCCGGCGTGATCTACGCGATGCGCGGCACGTTCGGGTTCCTCGACGGCCTCGATGGCGATCAGACGCTCGTCGTCTGCGCATTGCTCGGCATCGTGCTGGCCGCGAAGTCGCCGGCGGTGGTGATGGCCCTGATCGCGGAGACGCGCGCCGAAGGCCCGCTGACATCGACCATCCTGGCGAGCGTCGTGGTCGCGGATCTATGCGTCATCATCTGCTACTCGATCATGAGCGCGATCACGAGCGCGGTGATCGGCGGCGGGCTTGACGTCATCGCCACCACGCTCGGTGTGTCGTGGGCGTTACTCGGCTCGGTCGCATTCGGGATCGTGACCGGCATGCTGATCGGCCAGTTCCTGCGATCGATCGCGAGCGGTGCGTCGCTGTTCGCGGTCATGATCTGCGTCGTCGTCGCCGAGGTCGGCACGCGGATCCAGCTCGATCCGCTGATCGTCATGCTGGCGGCCGGGATCTGGCTCCGCAACTTCGCGCGCGCCGATCCGTCGACGCTGTTCCGTGATTTCGCCGCCGCACAGCTACCGGTGTTCCTCGTGTTCTTCGCGCTTGCCGGCGCAGGGCTTCACATCCAGGAGCTGTGGACCGCGATCGTGCCCGTCGCGATCATCGCGCTCGTCCGCGCGGCCAGCCTGTTCGTCGGTGCGAAGATCGCGACTGCGGTCACGGGCGCACCTCCCGTCGTGACCAAGTACGTGTGGTACGGGATGGTGCCGCAGGCCGGGCTCGCGCTGGCGCTCGCCCTCGTGCTGACCAAGTCGTTCCCGAGCTTCGGCCCCGAGGCGGCGGTGATCCTGTTCGGCGTCGTCGGCCTCAACGAGTGCATCGCACCGATCCTGCTGCGGCTCATGCTGGTGCGGAGTGGCGAGGCCGGCAAGAAGCAGGGCGTCGACTTCGCGGCCAGCGGCCACTGACGCGCTACTCGGGCTTGTCCTTGTCGCTGTCCTTGTCGCTGTCCTTGTCGCTGTCCTTGTCGCTGTCCGTATCCGTGTCCGTATCCGTGTCCGTGTCCTCGTCGACCTTGTCGGGCTCGAGCTCCGCCTCGAGCTCGTGCTTCACCTGCTCGATGTGATCGCGCATCTCGTCGGCGACCACCGGCGGGTCGAGATCGAGCTGGGCCAGCGTCTTCGCGATGATCATCGCGACCGTCGCCCGCATGTAGCTCTTCGAGTCCGCCGGAATCGCGTACCACGGCGCCCACGGCTTGCTGGTCGCGTTCAGGAGATCTTGGTACGCGTCCTGGTACGCGTCCCAGTGCGCGCTCTCCTCCATGTCGCTCTTCGCGAACTTCCAGTGATTGTCGGGATCCTTCACGCGATCGAGGAACCGCTTGTGCTGCTCCTTCTGCGACACGTTGAGAAAGAACTTGAGGACGACGCACCCGTTGCGAGCCCAGTGCTTCTCGTGGGCGTTGAACGACTCGTAACGCTCCTGCCACAGGTCCGCGAGCTTCTTCGGTCGACGCGGCAGCTGCTGCGAGTCGAGGTACTCCGGGTGGACGCGCACGACGAGCGCCTCCTCGTAGTGGCTGCGGTTCCACACGCCGATCCGGCCGCGCTCCGGCAGGTTGCGGGTGACGCGCCACATGAAGTCGTGATCGAGCTCCTCGGCGTTGGGCTGCTTGTACGCGAACACCTGGCAGCCGACCGGGTTCACGCCGGTGATCACCGAGCGGATCGTGCCGTCCTTGCCGGCGGCGTCGAGCGCCTGAAAGACCAGCAGCACGCTGTATCGATCGTGTGCGTACAGCCGGCCCTGGAGCTTGGACAGCTTCGAGACCCAGTTCTCGAGCGCCTCGACGTTCTTCTCCTTGCCCGGGTGGTCGACCTTGGTCGGCGCCTTCTTGATCCTGAACGAGTCGTCGAACGGGACGAGGAACGGGCTCTCGACAGGATCGAACAGGATCGGTTGCGGCATGGGTGCCAACTGTATGCGAAACCACGGGAAGCGTGGCGCGGGGCCTGGCTTGACGCGCAGCCGTTGGCTACTCGGGTTGCCGCCCCAGCGCGATGTAGCGCGACCGGGCGCGGTTCGGCGTGCTCCGCCGGGGCTCGGTTCTTGCTGCTGCCCGCCGCATGTCCTCCCCGATCTCCTGGACGAGCTACTGGAGTCGCCTCTGCCTCCTCGTGTTTGCACTCGGCGCGTGCGTCGCGGCGGAGGAAGAGATCGAGGATCTCGGCACGCTCGCCGACGACAAGAGCGACACGTCGCTGCCTCGCACGGTCGAGGTCGAGCTCGACGCTGGCGAGAGCAAGCGGTTCCGGATCAAGTCCGCGGCCTTCGTCGCGAACCTCGCCCAGGATGACGACGTCCTCGCCCAGCTCGCCGCGAAGCACTACGAGATCGGGCTCGAGAGCGACGTCTCGCGTGCCCCGCGGCTCGACGTCTCGTCCGATGGCACGGTGCGCAACTGGACGCTGACCATCACCAACCGAGGTGACGCGACGCTCGACGCGACGGTCGTGATCGACGTGCCTCGCAGCGACGCCGAGCTCGGCATCGTGTCGGACATCGACAAGACCGTGCTCCCACCCGAGGTCGGAGGCATGCTCCCCGCCCCGTATCCGGGCATCGCGACGCTGCTCCGCACGTTCGAGCTCCGCGCAGGTGGCACGGCCGGCGACCTCCACTTCGTCACCGCGCGGACACCCGAAGCGATCGTCGACATCCCGGCGTGGATGGCGATGCACGACGTCCCGCTCGGCCCGATCGATACGGGGATCTCCGGCGTGCCGTGGGTCGCCCAGGCCGAGAAGGTCCGCGACATCTCGCGCATCTTCGACACCCGCGTGCAGCAGTCGTTCGTGCTGCTCGGCGACACCGCGCATCGCGATCCCGAGGTCTACGCAGAGATCCTCGCGAAGTATCCCGGCCGCGTGACCACGGTGTTCATCCAGAAGGTCAACGCGACGGTGCCGCCCGAGCGCGTCGAGGGCATGCACCTGATCGAGAACTACGCGCAGGCCGCGGCGATCGCCTTCGGCGAGCCGGTGCTGACCGAGGCCGAGGCGCGGACCGTGATGTCCGCGGCGCAGACCGAGGGGCTCGCGATCACCAACGCCGAGATCGACGCGCTGATCGAAGCCGCCCGCTGACAGTACTCACCACAGCGCGCGGTGCGAGATCTTGCGCTTCGTCATCACGAGCTGCACGACTCCGTGAATCGTCTGATACCGACACACGGGCGTGACGCGCGCGACCGTCGTCTCGTGCATGCCCATCGCATCGGCGACCGCTTTCACACCCACGGACTTGACCTTCTCGGGCTGGGCCGTGGTCGCGAGCTCTGGCCGCAGCCTGATGAGCGCGGCGACCAGCCCTTCCATCGTCTTCGCGCGTTGCCGGACAGCGCGTGCGAGCCACTCGGCTTCACGCACGTCATCCGCGCTACGTGACGTTGTCCCGTCGTCGAGCACGGCCCTGAGGCGCGGCCCGGCGGATGGGTTCGCACGTGCCTGCGGAGGGTTCCCGAACACCCACACCTCGGCGCGCGGTGAGGCGGCAGGGAGTGGCGGTGCTGCGAGGAATGTCCAGATCGGGATGCCATCCTCCTCGAGCTGCGCTTGATCTTGTTCACTGATCGGCTCGGGATCGCCGGGCTCGAGATCCGCGATCGCGCCTGGATGCTTGTCGCGCCAGTCCGCGATCATCGCGAACAGCTCGTCCTGCGTCATCGACAGCAGCCGGACCGCCAGCTGGAGCTTTGGCGGCATCACGAGCTGTGTGTTCAGCACGAGCTTGTTCCGGATCCCGTCGTCGCTCATCGCCCGAGCGTACTACTTCGCGAGCCAGCTGCAGGTGAGCAGGAGCTACCCGGATTTGCTGCGGCCGCCCAACTACGACTATTGTCGGGTATGCGCAGCACGATCCTTTTCGCCGCCCTGGTCCTGGCTGCCTGCGGCGACGATCCGCCGAAGTCCTACGACACGTACCAGGACTGCTTCGACGACCAGACCTTGTACGACATGATGCCGGTCCAGGAGTCGATCGTCGCGTGCTGCTTCGACCACCCGATCGACGGCAACCGCCCGGTCTGCCAGGGCACGGTCCCCGACTGCATCAACTTCCTGACGATCAACCTCTCGCAGGTCAGCGCCAGCCCCGGTGAGGTGCGCGCGAGCTGCGAGGAGTACATCGTCAAGCTCGAGATGGCCGAGTCCGAGCCCGAGTAACGGACACCGAAAATAGCAGAGGGCTCGGAGGCCCGAACGGGCCGCCGAGCATGTCACTCGTACCCAGCATGAAGCGGTGGATCGATGGTTGATTGATCCTCGATGATGATCCGTCGATCAGATCGTTGCCTTTTCATGTCACGCGTTTGCGTGCGGTGTCGTCGAGTGTCTTCTCCTTCAGGTCTCTCTTCCCACACCTTGGATTCGACGGCTCGAATCCTTCGCTCCTGATCGTTTCGCGCCCGATGTTTTCCGATTTCGTCCCGGGCGATGATCTCCAGCGTCTGTCGGTGTGTGGCTCGTCCCCTTTCGTGGACTCCCTGTTCGAGATTTGGTTTGTCATGCGCAGCGGTCCATTCCGACCGCCGAGCCCTCTTCCCTTGATAAAGCAACCCGCGTGCCTCGCGAGCACGACACGATCACGACGAGTTGACCGCGCGAGCCCGAGCGCATGGGCTCCTCGCCGTCGCGCGCGTGACCACTGCGCCCGCCGAGCGGTTCTCTTAGGTGCCGCGCCGAACCGGATTTCCCGTGGTCGGGCGATCGATCTCGATCCGTGCGCTGGTCGCGGCGGACAGTCGTCCGGCGAGCTCTGACACTGTGGGCAGCTCGAGGTCGGGCACGTCCCACACGCGAAGCGTTCCATCATGCGAGGCGGTCACCACGTGCGTCGCGTCGCGCCAGGCGATGAAGTCGACCGAGCCCGCGTGACCGCGGAGAACGCGGTGCCGTTCGGTGCTGAGCTCCCACAGCCGGACGGTCTTGTCGTAGCTCGACGTCGCCAGCATCGTGCCGTCCGGCGAGAACGCGAGGTTCTGCACCATGTCGGTGTGGCCACGCAGCGTGCGCAGGACCTTGCCGGTCTCGGCATCGTGGAGTCGGACGGTGCGATCCACCTGTGCGATCGCGATCCGCGAGCCGTCCGGCGAGACCGAGATGTTCGCAGCCTGGTTGGTCACCGGGAGCTCGATCAGCCGATCGCCGTCGAGCATCACCACGCTCATGTCACAGCGCTTCATCAGGAGGCGATCGCGCACCGGCTCGAACTCCGAGAACACCACGCACCAGAGTCCACCGTGCCCGAGCTCCCGGATCTTGCCGTCCGGATCGATCAGCATCGCGGCCTCTCCGACATGGACCGCGATCCTGCCGTCGCGCGATAGCGAGAACCCGCGGATCGGTACCGGACCTTCGAGCACGAGGGTGGACTTACCGGTCGCGAGGTCCCACCGGCGCAGCGTCCCATCGTGAGACGACGTGAACAGCTGGGTACTGTCGCGGTTGAACTCGATCGCGCCGATGTTCTGCGTGTGGCCGCGCAGCACGATCGGCGGCCCCGACCGGCGGCGAACTTCCATCGAGAAGTCGGCCTGGGGGACCACCAACCACTCGCCATCCGGTGACGTGCTGGCGTGGCCGAGGCCGCGTTGGTCTTGCCACGAGAAGATCGGCTCGCGATGACCGGAGGCGACATTCCACCGCGCGACCTCGCTCTCCGTCTTGACCAGGGCACGATCGCCCTCGAGGGTCATCCGGGTGATCGGGGCACCTTCGACCAGGGCCTTCGACCCCGGCTGATCGATCCACCACACGCGGGCGCTTCCGTCGACGCTGGACGTCGCGACCTGGCGCTCGTCAACCGAGAACCGTGCTTGCCAGACATCATCGTCGTGGCCGCGCAGGATCTGCGCGCTGCCGTCGTCGACCGTCCACACGCGCGCCGTGCCGTCATCGCTGGCAGACAGCAGCCGCTGGCCATCGCGCGTCCACTGCACGGTGTAGATCGTGTCGGTGTGGCCGCGCAGGGCACGCGACGTCCCAGTGATCAGGTCGATGACGAGGACGTCGTGGAGATCCCCGCCGATCGCGACCGAGCGCTGGTCCGGAGACCAGGCCGCATCGCGCAGCGTGCCTTCGTAGCCAACGAGCTTCTTGACCGCGCCGCCCGCGTACGACACCGACCAGATCGTGGTGCCGTCGTAGAGCAGCACGCTGTCGCCGCGTGGTGACACGAGCACGCGCTGGATCGACTTGTCGATCGACCCGAGCGTGCGCAGCATGCCGTGATCGTAGGTCGCGAGCTGGTTGGGCGCTGGCACCGTGAACAGCCGCGACCAGTCGTTCTCGGCGACGATGACCTTGGCCGCGTTCTTCGGACCGAGCCGCTGCGGCGGGCTGCCATCGAGCGGGATGCTCTCTGCGCCAGCCTCGCGCATCGCGAGCACGCGCTTGCGGTCGGCTGACAGGGTCAGCGTGTGAACCAGCCGGCCGCCCTTGGCCAGCGTTCGCGGCTCGCCACCACCGAGCGGCCACACCATGATCTCGCCGAGCGTGCCGCCCGTGATCACCTGCGAGCCATCCGGCACCATCACCAGCGACGCCACGGGAGACGGCGCCTTGCCGATCGAGGTCTCGGCCCCGGTGCGAACGTCGTACGCGCGGATCGTGCCGTCGCGGACGGTGACGACCAGCGTCCCACCATCGGGTGTGAACATCGCGTCGGACACCCAGTCTCCGGGGCGGAAGACGTGGCGCGCGACGCCGAGGGCGGTCGCCTCGTCGATCAGGTCGATCACGTGCGCGCGCTCCTGATCGCGCAGCTCGTAGGTCTTCAGCCACGCGAGGGTGGCCGTTGGATCCTTGCGTAGCGCGGTCACCGCCTGCAGCAACACCAGGTCGCGCTGGCGGTTCTCTGCCTGCTCGCGCGAGTCTTCTGCTCGCACCCGTTCGACCTCCGCGATGTTGCGCTGGGCGACGACCCGGCGGAACGACTCGACGCCAACCGCGCCGAGTGCGATCGCGCTCGCGAGCGCCACCGCGACCACGCCGCGATGTTGCGACAGCTTCTTGCGCAGCAGCGACCACGCCGTGTACGAGTGCGCGCTGACCAGCTTGCCGTGCTGGAAGCTACGCAGATCCTCGGCGAGCTCCGAGGCATTGAGATACCGATCTTGCGGGTTGCGCGCCATCGCCTTGCTGACGATGGTGCCGAGCTCGGGTGGCACCGACGGCGTCAGCGCGCACAGCGGACGCGGCGGCCCGGCGATCACGCGATCGAGCGTGGCCTGCGGCGTGTCGTCGTGATGCGGCGGCACCCCCGACAGCAGCTCGTACAGCACGGCACCGATCGCATAGACGTCCACGCGCTCGTCGACCAGCTCACCACGCGCCTGCTCGGGTGCCATGTACGCCGGCGTGCCAACGACCTTGCCCGAGACCGTCGACGCCGAGCCCGCGGCGACCATCGGCTGTTCCGCCGGCTCGGGGACGTTGTGGTGGCGATCGCGTGCGAGGCCCCAATCGACGACGATGGTCTCGCCGAACTCGCCGACGATCACGTTCGACGGCTTGAGGTCGCGGTGGATCACGCCCTGGCTGTGCGCGTAGCCGACGGCATCGGCGATCGCGATCACGTGCCCGAGCAGCGACAGCCGCTCGCGCGGCGTGGGCTTGGACGCGATCAGCTCCTTCAAGGTGCGGCCCTCGACCAGCTTCATCACGTAGTACGGATCGCCATTCGGCCACCGGCCAGCCTCGTGGACCGGGACGATGCCCGGATGCTCGAGCCGCGCGGTGATCATCGCCTCGCGGAGAAACCGCGCCTCGTTTGCCGACTCGCCGTGACGGAGCAACTCCTTGACCGCGACGGTGCGGTTCAGGCGCTTGTCGATCGCGCGCACGACGCGACCGAGACCACCGCGCGCGTGCTCCGCGATCTGTTCGTAGCGTTCCGGATCATCGGAGTCCACGCGATCCACGACCTCCATCCGATGCACGCGGGCCGGATCTCGCTCACCCTGTTCACCCTCGTTCGGCACTGGCGTGGGAGCGCGCGGCGCGAGGGTCTCGGTGCGATCGGGCACGGGAGGAGGGGGCATGGGAGACAGGTCCGGCTAGCACAACCAGGTGTGCCTTCACGAGATTCCCATGTTGGCATGCTGGTGGACACATGGGTCGGATTTGGCTGGTTCTGTGTAGGTGCCTTGCGTAGAGTCCGCAGCCATGTGGACCCCCTGCTTGCTGTGGGTTGCGTGTGGTCCATCTGACCGCGACGCGGGTGCGGCAGATGCCCGGTCGCACGGTGATTCGGGCACGGACTCCACGCGGTCGACAATTCGCGGGTCTACGCCCACAGCGGCGGCATCCTGTACCGGATCAACAGCGTCACGCTGGAGCCGATGCAGATCGGGCAGATCACCGGGCTCGAGCCCGCGGACAACGGAAACCTGATGCCGTTGCCGTTGCCGTTGCCGTACCCGCTGCCGCTGCCACCCGTGCGGCTTATCCGACCGGCATTGCCGCTAGCGCAGTCAGCGACTCACCACGCCTGGGTGAACGCGTCGAGGAACGCCTTGGCCACGCGCTCGAGGTCTTCCTTCGGCGCGAGATCGGTCATCGCCTTGACGTCGGCGCGCGTGTCATCCGCGTATGCGGCGGCGACCGAGATCTGGTTCAGCCCGTCGTTGAAGTACAGGACGTACGCGTCGGTGTACTCGCCCGAGGGCTGGTTCTCGTTGTCTGGATCCGGCGCGACGCTGCTACCGAGCTGGTAGGTGAAGATCACCGGCTGGCCATTCAGCGTCGTCTCGCCGAGCTCGAACACGGTGTCCTTGCGGGTCCGCAGGGCCGGCGACGGGATCGAGAGCTGCTTCATCGCGTCGGTCTTCGGCTGCCACGCGGCGAGCTTCATCGCCGGACAGTCCAGGCAGTGCGAGGCGGTGATCGTGACGCCGATCTTTGGCCGCGCCTTGGTCTTGTGCTTGATCTCGACGTGGTTGTCGGCGAGCTGGCGGACATCGTGCTCCCAGTCGGCGTAGGTCAGCTTCGACAGCTTGTCCCACGTCGCCTTGCCATGCCGCTTGGTCGATCTGACCGGTGGCTTGCCCGTGCCCTTCGGGAGCCCGACCTGCCTGGACGGCGCGCCAGACCGCGATGGCGCCGCGGAGCCGGCAGGCTGCGCCTGCGAGCCCGCCGTCGGTGGTTGCGCCTTCGGCTTGTCCTTGCAGCCGGCAGCCAGGACCGCGAGGAAGATGACTGCCTTCACGCGCGAAAGCGTAGCACCCTCACCCGACGCGTTCGAACAGGCCGGCGGCGCCCTGGCCGCCGCCGATGCACATCGTCACCACGGCGTACTTGCCGCCGCGGCGGCGCAGCTCGTACAGCGCCGATGCCGTGAGCTTGGCTCCGGTGCACCCGAGCGGGTGACCGAGCGCGATCGCCCCGCCGTTGATGTTGATCTTGTCGTCGGGGATGCCGAGCTCGCGCTGGCAATACACCGACTGGCTGGCGAACGCCTCGTTGAGCTCGAACACGTCGATGTCGGAGATCGAGAGCCCCGTCTTCGCGAGCAGCTTCTGCACCGCGGGGAGCGGCCCGATGCCCATGATCTCGGGATCGACGCCGACCGTGACGAAGCTGCGGAAGATGCCGAGCGGCTTCACGCCGAGCTCGTCCGCCTTCCGGCGCGACATCACGATACAGGCCGCCGCGCCGTCGGAGATCGGCGACGCATTGCCGGCCGTCACGCTGCCGCCCTGGGCGAACACGGGCGGCAGCTTCGCGAGCCCCTCGAGCGTGGTGTCGGGACGCGGCAGCTCGTCGACGAGGAAGTCCTTGTAGACGCGCTCGGTGCCGTTGTAGCTGATCGCGCGCACCGGCACGATCTCGTCGGCGAACGCCTTGGTCTCGAGCGCCTTCT
>JBBJLY010000448.1:0-4043 GCA_037720695.1 Kofleriaceae bacterium
CCCAGCCAGGCAAACCTGCTGCTCGTGCGGTTCCCCGACGCGGACGCGACCTGGCACCAGCTGTTCGACGCCGGCATCTCGGTCCGCCGGTTCGGTCCCGGCCCGCTGGCGGACTACCTCCGGATCACGGTCGGCACGCCAGATGAGAACGCCGCCCTGTGCGGCGTGCTCGCCGCGCTCGCCTGATACAACGTCGGCCATGAGGCTCGCAGGCAAGGTCGCGCTGATCACCGGCGCCGCGTCCGGGATCGGCCGTGCGTGTGCGCACCGGTTCGCGCGCGAAGGCTGTCGCGTCGTGCTCGCAGATCGCGACGAGGCGACGGGACGTGCCGCGGCCGCGGAGCTCGGCGAGCCTCACCTGTTCGTCACGCTCGACGTCACGCAGGAGGCGGCGTGGGCCGCCGCGGTCGCGCGCACGGTCGAAGCGTTCGGCCGGCTGGACATCCTGGTCAACAGCGCGGGCATCGGGATCGGTGGCGACATCGAGACCGCGACGCTCGCGAGCTGGCGGCTGGTCCACGCGGTCAACAGCGATGGCACATTCCTCGGGTGCCGCGCCGTGTTCGCGCCGATGAAGGCGTGCGGCGGCGGATCGATCATCAACATGTCCTCCGTCGCTGGCCTGGTCGGCGACCCCGATCTCCCCGCGTACTGCGCGAGCAAGGGTGCGGTGCGGCTGCTCACCAAGTCGGTCGCGCTCCACGCGGCACGCCAGGGCTACGGGATCCGGTGCAACTCGCTGCATCCGTCGTTCGTCCAGACGCCGATGGTCGACCGCATGATCGCGACCGCAAAGGATCCAGACAAGGCGCGCAAACAGATCGAGCGTGCGGCGCCGCTCGGCCGGATCGGCGAGGCGGATGACGTCGCGACGGCCGCCGTGTTCCTCGCCAGCGACGAGTCGAAGTTCGTGACCGGCTCCGAGCTGGTCGTCGACGGCGGCACGACGGCGCGCTGATTGTTACGCTCTCGGCATGGAGAGATACACTGCGAGTTGTCGGTGCGGCGACGTCCGCATCGTGGCGTCGGGACGCCCGTACCGGGTCGGCATCTGTCACTGCCTCGACTGCCGCAAGCAGCACGCGGCGCTGTTTCACGCGTCCGCGATCTTCCCGAGGACGCGGTGACGATCGAGGGCGAGACCCGCGCCTACGCCGGCCGATGCTTCTGTCCCCGCTGCGGCTCGACCGTGTTCGCGCGGACCGCCGACGAGATCGAGGTCAGCCTGGGATCGCTGGAGATGCCTGACCAGCTGAAGCCGACGTACGAGAACTGGGTCGTCCGACGCGAGTCGTGGTTGCCGCCGTTCCCGCTGACCCGGCACTACCAGCGCAATCGCGAGGCGACGGGGCGCTCGGAGGACTAGATGGCCACCGTGAGGGCGCTCGCGCTGCTCGTCCTCGTGACTGCGTGCGCAGCTCCCGGCGAGCGTGCGCACGGAGTCGATGTCGACCGCGTGCTCGGGCACGTCGACGAGCTCGCGAGTCGGCCGCGCCCGGGTGATAGCGCGGCATCACGCGCGGCCGCCGACTACATCGTCGCCCGTCTCGGATCTGCGGTCACCGTCGAGCGCGTGCCGGTCGGCGCGGTGGATCTGCCGGCGATCGAGGTGATGGGCAAGACCTATCGCCCGGCGCGCAGCGTGACGTCGACCGATCCTGATCTGCTGGTGCGGTTCGGCCCGCGTGGCGGCGAGGCGCTGCTCGTGATGGCGCACTACGACACCGTCGAGGGCAGCCCCGGCGCGATCGACAATGCGGCCGCGGTCGGGATCCTGATCGAGCTCGCGCGCGTGCTCGCCGCGGCGCCTCCCGACCACCCGGTCGTGCTGGCTTTCACCGCGAACGAGGAGCGCGGGCTCGTCGGTGCCGAGGCGCTGGTGGCACGCCACGGCGACGAGATCGGCTTCGCGATCGCGCTCGACCTGGTCGGCGGCACGGGGCCGCTGGTGGTGAACGGTGCGAGCACGCAGATCGGGGCGCGCGAGCTCGGCTGGCTCGCCGCGGCGGCCGATCAGGCGGGCGTCACGGTGCGCGCGCCGCTCGCGCATCGCGTGATCAGCCGGGTGTGGCCGCAGGCCGAGCGCTCGGACCACGGACCGTTCACCCGGCGGCAGATTCGCGCGGTGCACCTCTATCACCGCGGTCACGACGGCGAGTGGATCGATCTCGCGTACCACAGCGCGCGCGATGTCCCGGCGCGAGTGTCGCGCGAAGCGGTGGACGAGATCGGCCGGATGCTGCATGCGCTGACGAGGACGCCGGTGCCGGCGCACGACGGTGATGGCTTCTGGCTGCCGGTGCTCCGGACACGGTGGTCCACGCTGGCTGCTCGTGGTGGGCTGCGCCCTCGGCGTCCTCGGGTCCCTGGCGCTCGTCATCGCGATGCGCGGGCCGCGCATCGATCACGGCCGGCTCGGGCTGCTCGCGGCGATCGCATGCTTCGCCGTGGCGACCATCGCGACCGTCGCGGTCGAGCACGCGTCCGCGCGCTGGATCCACGCGCCGCTCCGCGCGCTGATCGCCGAGTCGCTCGTGCTGATCGGCACGCTCGGGCTCGCGGTCACGCTGGCGGGCCGGTTCGCACCGTGGGGTGGCCAGCGCCGCTATCTCGTCGTCGCGATCGCGATCCCGCTCGCGATCGGTGCGCTGCTGCTCGTGCTCGGAGCCGCCGAGCTCGCCTGGATCTGGATCCTGCCTGCGGTGGTTGCCGGGCTCGGCCCGCGCCTGGGACCGGCGCGCGTCGCCCTCCCGCTCGTGCTCGCGTTGCCGCTGGTACTCGTGCTCGATCCCGACCAGCTGCGCGAGGCCGCCTGGAATGGGTTCTTACCGCCCGGGATCCCGCTGGCGGGGTGGCTCGCCGTGCTCGGCGCTCCCATCGTCGCGGGGCTGGCGTGGGTCTCCCGATGCAGAAATCAATCCGGACCGCTGGGTACCGTGGTCATCCCCATGGGGTGCCTACTGGCCGCTCTGCTCGGACTGGGGTTGGCGTGGACCGCCGCAGCGCCGTGTACCTCCGTGCAATTCCTCGAGTCTGGCCTCGCGTGCGAGGTTCGCCTCGGGATGCACTAGAGCTTGCATAGCTTCCCTGTAACATCGCCTGGGGTTTCCATGACGCGCACCACAGCTCTGCTGTCGATTCTGTTTGCTGCCTGCTCCGTGGGCGAAGCTCCCATCGGCGGGATCGGCAACGATGCCGCCGGGGGTGGTGACGGGGCAGGTGGTGATGGCAACAACCAGCTCGCCTGCGTCGATCGGAACCTGACGCCAGGCACCGCGCACGACCACGGCGGCGGCAATACCAACGCGGGGGTGGGCTGCATCACCGCGGGCTGCCACCTTGATGGCACCGGCGGACCGGCGTTCGAGATGGCCGGCACCGTGTACCAGGACAACGCGGGCACGATCGCGGCGACCGGCGTGACGCTCCGCGTGTTCCCGGCGGGCTCGACCACGCCCATCACCTCGCTGTCCGACACGGCGGGCAACTTCTACTTCACGCAGGGGCAGCTGCTGAACGCGTATCCCGCGAAAACGGAGACCACGGCCTGCCCGAGCACCAAGAAGATGACCGCCCAGTTGCTCACCAACTCCTCGACGGGTGGCAACTGCAACAAGGCTGGCTGTCACAGCGCCGCGGGCGACGCCGGCGGCCGGATCACCGATCGCTAGCTCCGCGGACGGCGCTTGGACTGGCTGATCAGGCGCGCATACGCCTCGGCCGCCGAGTGACACAGCTGCTGGAGCACGCCGATCTGGATCGTCGACAGCTCCTGCGCGTGACCGTAGAGCACGTTGACGACGCGGCGCCCGATCATGATCGCGCCGGTGGTCACGAGCTGCGGCTCGGGACACGCGAGCACCTTGTACATGTACGAGTTGACCGTCGACGGCGGTAGCGGGCCGTGGAACACGCCGGTCTCCGAGGCGATCGCGGCCTGGATCACCGACGGTGCGTCGAGCGGGATCAGCACGTGCTCGACGTTGGCGTGACCGGGCAGCTGCCCGTTGGCCTTCCAGCCGACCGCCATGTTGTCGCGCACC
>JBBJLY010000449.1:0-4024 GCA_037720695.1 Kofleriaceae bacterium
TCGCGAGCCCGCGTGCGGCCGCATCGCGCGCCGTCGGTTCCTCACCGCCGAGCGCTTCGACGAGCGCCTTGACCGCACCCGCGCCACCGCCTGCCGGGAGACGCTCCATCGCGAGCTTCTGGGCGGCAACGTTCTTTGACTTCGTGAGCTTCGTGAACAGCTTCGCGAGCGATTCGGGGATGCGCGCACCGCGCAGCGTATCGACCGCAGACTGCGCGACCGCGAGGTCGTCACCGTCGGCGAAATCGATCAGCGCCTCGATCACCTTCTCGGTTCCCTTCGCCTCGCTCTGCGCGACGATGCGGCGTAGGCCCGCGATCGCGGCGAGCCGGATCGGACGCGGCTGCTCGCCGCCTCCGTACTTGAGCAGCAGCGACTGCGTCGCCGGCCGCGCGAGGTAGCCGATCAGTCGCAGCAAGCTGCCGAGCTCGGATGCGCCACGCGCGACATCGGGATCGCGCAGCGGATCGGTGGCGAGCGCGTGACCGTCCGTGCCGTTCGGCTTCTTCTTCTTCGACGATGCTTGCTTCCTTGGCCGCAGCGCGGCGGCCTTCTCGGCCTTCGCCCACGCCTTCGTGAGCTCCTCGACCACTTCGCTGCGCGCGACCGCGACCTTCTCGACGAGGTTTGCGACCTTGTCGTTGCCGCTGTCGACCTCGGTGCGGATCAGTTGGAGGGCTTGCTCGCCGAATTCCTTGTCGGGCAGCTGCTCATGGCTCGACCGACGGCTGCGTCCCGCGCCGCAACAGAGCTGCGCCATCACGCGACGCGCGGCGATCGGCCCGGAGGCGACTTCCTTGCGGAGCGTGGTCCGGCAGCGGCGCCTTGTTGTGCGAGGACCTGGGCGGCGCGCTCGGCGACTTCGTCGTTACCGCGGGAGAGCAGGACCAGCTTCGTCGCGATCCCGCTCGCACCGAACTCGGCGAGCCCCTCGAGCGCGACCTTGCGTACGCCACCGTCGCTATCACCGAGGCGATCGGTCAGCGCCGCTTCGACGCTCTTGTCACCTTTCCCAACCGCCGACAGCACCATCGCTGCAGCCATCCGCAGCTCGACGCGCTCGGAGTCGAGGAGATCGATGACAGCACTACCCAGGTTCTTGCCATGACGCGGAAAGTACCGACGACGATCAGGCGTTGTAAAGGCCGAGCGCCCAGCCCACGACGCCGACGACGGAGAGCGCAGCGCCGACATCGCGGGGCGCCGCGCCAAGCGGCCGCCGCGTCGATCCGCGGCGATCACCCCGATCTTCGCGAGCAGCTGAGGATTCCCAGATCGCGAGGGCGGCACGGTGCGACGGCCGCGGTCCTGGCAGGCGCGCTCGAAGTAGGCGGTGCGTTCGGGACCTTGACCGGCGGCGGGGCGCCATCGGGGTGCTCGGCCGAGAGCTTCGCGATCGCGGCGCCGCGGCGCGAGATCGCCGGCGTGGGGTCCACTCTGCGTCGCGAGCGCGGCCGGCGCACGGCGCGCCACGCGACCGGCGTGCTTGAGTCGGTCCGCGCGAGCTCGACGAGCTGAGCGGCGCGCCGTCGACGTGCGGTGCGAGCGGCAGGTACCAGCGCGCGGCGGCTTCCACGACGCGATCGCATCGCCGGTCGCTTCGCGGTGAGTGCGGCGTCGCCGTCGGCCAGGCGCGCTTGCCGGAGACCACGACGCGGGTCGCGATCACGCCGAGCGCAGCGATGATGCCGCGATCACGATCGCGCGCTTCACACGAAGTCTCGGCGATGAACAGCAGCGCGCCGCCGCGAGCAGCTAAAGATCAGCCGAGGCCATGCAGCGCGCCGCGAGCCCGACGTAGCCCCACGACACGAAGTCTGCGTGCACGCTGACGTCGACGCCGTCGATCGATCGGCCCGACACGGCGTAGAGGTGAAGATCAGGAACGACCTGCAGCGTGATCTTGGAGATCAGCTTGATCGTCGACGAACCGGTACGCGCGGCATTCTCGAGATCCGGTGTCACGCGGCCGATCACCCACACCGCGAGCGCGAAGATGCCCGACAGGAAGGGGGTCGAGAACGAGGAGAAGAAGATCGCGATCGCGGCCACCGTCAGGACCTCGAACCACGACAGCACGGTCGCCTTCAACACGGCACTCGACACCCCGACGCCTTGCCACGTCAGCATCCCCATCATCGCGACCGCGAACACGGCGACCAGGACGGACAGCACGAGCGCCATCCCCAGGTACTTGCCGACGACGAACTCCCAGCGCTCGATCGGCTTTGACACGATCGCGTGGATCGTGCGCCGCTGGACCTCGGTGTAGAGCAGGAACACGCCGAGGAAGATCGCGGTCAGCGAGCCGAACAGCGAGATGCCGGCGAGCCCGACATCGCGCGCGACGCGCGACTCCTCGTTGGTCGCCATCTCACCGAGCACGATCGCAAACAGGTTCGCGCCGATGACGAGCACGAGGATCCCGTACAGCACGCGGATCCGGACGGCCTCGCGAAACGTGTTGAGCGCGATCGCCCAGATCCTGCCGATCATGTCCGACCCTCCATCGCAGCTGGCGAGGCATCAGCGTCCGCGACCTCGCGCAGGAACAGATCTTCAAGCGTCTCGTGGCGCGGCGTCAGCGAGGTCAGCTTCGCGCCGGCGGCATGCGCGCGGACGAGCCACACGTCGACGTCAGTCTCGGCGGGCAACGTGAGCAACAGCTCGTCACCGACGCGGCGGACGCGATCGGCGCCCGTGGTCAGCTCGTCGATCTTGCTCGGGTCTGTGTCCGCTGGCACGCGCAGCGCGACGTCGATGCCGAGCACGCTGGTCGCGACCAGCTCCGCCGGGGTGCCGTGGGCCTGCAGGGCACCGCGCGCGACGATCGCGACCCGATCCGTGATCGCCTCGACGTCCGACAGGATGTGGGTCGAGAAGAACACCGTCTTGCCCTGATCGCGGAGCTCGAGGATGAGGTCGCGGACCTCCTTGCGACCGATCGGATCGAGGCCGCTCATCGGCTCGTCGAGCACGACCAGCTCCGGGTCGTTCATCAGCGCCTGCGCGAGGCCGGCACGTTGCAACATGCCCTTCGAGAACTTCTTCAGGCTCTGGCCGCGCGCGCGGCCGAGCCCGACCCGCTCGATCAGATCATCCGCCCGCTTCTTGCGCAGGTTGGCCGGGACGCCGAACAACCGGCCGGCGAGGTCGAGCAGCTCGGCGACCGACAGGTAGTCATAGAAGTACGGCGCTTCGGGCAGGAACCCGATCTTCGCGCGTGCCGCGCGGCTCGGGATCGGCTGGCCGAGCAGCTTCGCGCTCCCACCCGTCGGCCGGATCAGGCCCATCAGGGTGCGGATCGTCGTGGTCTTGCCGGCGCCGTTGGGTCCGACGAACCCGAAGATGTGCCCGCGTTCGACATCGAACGTGACCCCGCGCAGCGCCTCGACCTTCTTGCGCCGGAACGGCGTGCGATAGGTCTTGCGCAGATCTCGGACTTCGATCGCGAGGTCGGCCAACCGCCTGAGGATATTTTATTTGATCGAGTAGATGAAGGTCACGGTGCTGCAGACCGACAGGGGCTCCCCCGCGGTTGCGTGAGGCCGGTATCGCCACCCGCGCACGGCCCCGACCAGGGCGTCGTCATACCCGGCGTACCGGGTCGACGCCAGCACCCGCACGGACGACACGGAGCCGCGCTCGTTGACACACACCTCCAGCGTGCCGGTCGACCGCAGGCGCTGGTCACCGATCATCTGACGCTTGACGTGCTCCGGGGGCTGGATGTCGTCCCGGCCGCCGATCCGCAGGTTCCCGAAGTCACGTGGCGACATCCGCTTGACCAGCTTCGGCTTCGGGATGTCGATCCTCGGCTGCTCGACGACGGTCTGGTCGTCGCAGGGTGGGAACGCGCACCCGGCGGGCGGCTCCGTCGCAGAGCCAGATCCCGAGCCGGCGCCGCTGCCCTGGCCGCTGCCCTCGCCGATCGCGGGCCCGACCGCCGGCTGCTCGGTCGCCTTCACCAGCTGCACGGTGTGGTTGACCTTCGGTCGCTTGGGGTTGCGCTTCGTCGTGTCCT
>JBBJLY010000450.1:0-4020 GCA_037720695.1 Kofleriaceae bacterium
GCGCGCTGGCGTCGGGGATCGGGACATCGACCGCGATCACCGCGCTGGCACCGGCGGCGATGAACGCATCCGGCAGGCTCCACCGCGTCCGGAGATAGGGCGCGACGGCGGCCGCACGACACGCGGCGAGCACGACGAGGGGTGCGCGCGCCAGCCGGGTCGCGCGCACCGTATCGGCGCGCAGCGCGAACGCGCCGTCGGGATCGGGAGACAGCGCGAGATATGCGGTGTCACCGGTGTTCGACGTCGCGATGCCGTGCACGTGAAGCTCGGCATAGGTGGCCTCGGCGAGCGCGGCGAGCACGCGGCGCGGGGTCGCGGCCTGGGCACTGATCGACAGCTCGAACTTCGCGCCGGTCACGCCGGGCGGCAGCGGCGGGAGGTTTGAATCAGGAGGCCGCGCGTCGACGACCTCGATCGCCCGTGGCGTGCCGGCGGGTTGCGGTACCGCGGGCGTGTCTCCCGCAAACACCCACGGCAGCTCCGCCGGCAACAGATCCGCACGGCCGTGCAGCGGTGGTCGCGCAACGACGATCACCTCGGGACAACCCGCGAGTGCGGTCACGAGTTCGGGTGTGACGATCGGTGTGGTGGCGAGCTGGGCCCGCGCGATCGCACGGTGCGATCCGGCGACCCCCGTCATCCCGCGCACCGCGACGGTGACCCAGTCATCGTCGACGCTGGCGACCACGACACATCCGGCGGCCGGCGCCGTGGCGAGCGCGAGCACGCGCGTCCAATCCGCACGTGCGCCGGCGTCCGCGATCTGCGTCGTCAGGCCCCAGGTCCGTGCGGCGGCGACCATCGAGTCGAGCTCGCCGCGCGTGTTCGCGAGCCAGCCCTCCATCGTGGTCTGCGCGGCAGCATCGGCGGGGGCGATGCGCGCGGTCGCGACGATCGCGAGCCCACCGCGGGCGAGATCCTTGCTGGCATCGATCCAGTCGCGTGCGATCGCGCGGTCGGTCTCGTGTCCACTCGCGCGTGCCAGATCGACGGCCACCGCGAGCCCTTGCGGATCCGGAACCGCCTGGCAGCTCGCGGGCGGTGTCGCCGGCGGCAGCATGGCGCGAGCGAGCGCCCAGTCACCGTCGACCACGGCGAGCGTGGCGTGTCCGATCTGCGCGTAGCGCCGGATCCGGCAGTCGCCATCGCCGGCCGTCGAAGCGATGACCTCGTCGAGCTCCGCGCGGGCGAGCGCGTTGCGACCGCGTCGGCGATGCAGCTCGGCGAGGAACGCGCGGGCAGTGTCGACATACGCCAGGCTGCCCGCCCCGCGGAACTGCTCGAGCGCGCGCTTCGCATGCTGGTCGGCGAGATCCTCGCGGCCGGTCGCGCCATGCAAGGTCGCCAGATCGAGGGCGAACGTGCCGCAGCGGAGCGACCACGCAGGCAGGCAGGCGGCGAGCGCGGCGGTCAGGGCGGGCTCGCGACGGAGATCCTCGTCGGGCCACGTCGCGCGGATGCGCTCGCGCTCGACTTGCAGCGTGAACCACGGATCCTTCCACGGCGCGGTGATCGTGCGCAGCTCCTGCCAGCGTGCGGTCGCTTGCCCCGACAGGTTGAGCGCTCCCGCGAGTAGATCGTGTGCCGGGCGTCCCGCAGCGCGCAGCCCGGCGAGCAGCGCCGTGGTCTGCTCCGACGTGGCGGTCCACGCGACGAGCGTGTGATACGCGGCGGCGAACTTCGCGTGCGCCACCGGATTGGCGCGATCGATCATCGCCGTCGCGCCGCGCGTCCCGGCCGCGTCGTCGAGCGCGCGTGCGAGCGGGCGAAGCTCGTCGAGCCGGGCGCGCGTGGTCGCGAGCCGCACCGCATCGTAGAGCTTGCTGCGCACGACGGCCGGTGCACGTGCGACGTCGGTTGCGGCGAGTGGCGCGCCGCCGATCGCCATCGCGGCGCCGCGACGATCGAACTCGGCGAGCTCGCGCGCGGTGGCGAGCTCGCCGGCCAGCACCGCGGCCTGGCGGCGAGCCTCGTCTGACCAGCCGGGCTCCCCGCGCGTCGCGAGCTTTTCGAAGGCCGCATGCGCGACGCGGACGAGCCCGAGCGCGCGGGCCGCGAGCCCGAGGTTCCAGCGCGCCGCGGCGAGCTCGGGATCGAGATCCAGCGCGTGATACGCGTGAGCGAGGGCGCGTTCCGGATCGCCTGCGGCGAGAGCGACGGCTGCGCGATCGGCCTCGGTGGAGGCGCTGGCCGGGAGCTTGTGCGCGAGCTCCTCGGCACGCGCCAGGTCCCCCGATGCCGCGAGCGCGGCGACCAGGTCACGCGTGTCGCCACGGTTCTCGAGCTCGGCGATCGACGCGATCGAGATCGCCTCTCGCGCCTTGTCACCACGCAGCACGCCGAGCGCACGATGCGGAGCGAAGCGATCGCCCGTGAACCGGGCCTCGAGCGCACGCTCGCGCGGCAGCTCGAGCTGGTATGCGACCTGGGTCGGGTGCGCCGGCTTCGGATTCCGCGTCGCGACGAACACCGCGACCGCGGCTGCGAGCGCGAGGACGCCGGCGGCGATCGGCCACCGGCGGCGGCGCGCGGTGATCACGGCCGAGCGCGGCTGGGCGAGCACCGCGTCGATCCCGACCGCGTCACCCAGCACCGTCTGGCACTCGGTGCAGTCAGCGAGGTGGGCGACGGCGTCGGCCTCCGCCTCGGGTGCCAGCCCGCCGTCGTAGTAAGCGGTGGTGCGTTCGAGGTGTGGGCACTCAGGCATCGCCGCGCTCCTTGATCAGCAGGTCGCGGATCTTCTGGCGTGCTCGCAGGATCCGGGTCCCGACGGTCGCCTTTGCGATCCCGAGGGTGGCCGCGATCTCGTCGTACGACTTGCCGTCGAACGCGAACAGCACGAACGTGTCGCGCTGCTCGGCGGGCAGCCGGGCGAGCTGCGCCTGGATCTGCTCGACCGTGATCGCCTCCCACCACGCGACATCCTCGGCGACCGGC
This sequence comes from Kofleriaceae bacterium, assembly GCA_037720695.1. Classification (GTDB taxonomy): domain Bacteria; phylum Myxococcota_A; class Polyangia; order Haliangiales; family Haliangiaceae; genus JABFXX01. Next base: position 2,941 of record JBBJLY010000450.1, read on the forward strand.
GCCGCGATCGGCTCGGCCGTCAGGTCCTCGCGCCGGGACTTCGCACGGCGGATCTTATCGATGAACAGGTTCTGCATCACGCGGGTCAGCCAGGCGCGCTCGTTCGCCCCCTCGGGGATGGGGCTGCGGAGCGTCTTTTCGAGCACATCTTGGACGAGGTCGTCGGGGTCGAGCTGGGAGCGACACAGCTTGCGAGCCAGCCCGAGGAGGTAACCCCCGTGGGCCTGGTTCAACTGCTCGAGATGCCGTCGTCGTCGCGCATCCTCCAGGGACGTGACGGAAGGCTGCGCCTCATCTTCCCGTAGTAGGGTGCGTTTCGACATTTTGGGGGACGTGGGGAGAGCCAAGGAGGCCGGCCGCCGGGTGGTGCGGAAGATCTGGCGTCCCATGCGTCGACCGGACGGGCCGAAGTCCGGACCATAACCAAGGAGACTGGGATGAATCGACGCTTTGCACACCTGATGATGACGATCGCGATCGCGCTGGCCGGCTGCCAGCAGGCCGCCACGACCGAGGCCACCCAGGACCTGACGTCCTGCACGCCGGGTGGCAACTTCCCTGGTGCGACGATGCCACCGGTGCCGTTCTTCCAGCCGGGGCAGCAGCTCCCGTATGCGGAGCCCGGCAAGGCAGGCTGGGTCGCGTTCCAGCGCACCGACGGCAACTGGGTCGCGGCGCTCGGCAACGTCGCGCAAGGTCAGGTGACGCACGCCGTCCAGGTCAAGCCGTCGGGGCTCGGCAATCTGGTCACGGCGCTGTCGCTCGCTGGCCAGCTCGATGTCGTCCGCCCGCCGCCAGGGCCACGGCCCCTGCTCGAGGCGGCCTTCGTGCTCGAGTACATGCTGCGGTCGCTGCCGCTGTACGACGAGGCTGACGCAGCATCCCGTCAGTAGTCACTCGGCGGGCCGCGGCTCGTTCGTTACCCGCGCGTGGCGATACATCGGGCCGCGCACCGTGATGCGGACGCGGTGCCAGTAGGCCGGCGCCTCGGTGCGCTGGAGCCGTGCCGAGATCGCAGGTCCGGCGCCGTGGGCCTGGGCGCGGCCGGCGACACTCGGGGTCGGCTCGCAGCCGGGCCTC
>JBBJLY010000210.1:0-14959 GCA_037720695.1 Kofleriaceae bacterium
CGAAGATCGCCGCCGACGCGACCGGCCCATTCGCCGGTTACGCCGAGAACGAGACCCCGTTCCTCAAGGTCATGCGCAAGCACCGCGCATCGGTCGAGCGCATCGATTCCGCGCTCGTGCCGTACGACCTGATGCAGGCGTCGCGCGAGTCGTGGGACGAGGCGATCGAGCTCGGCCAGAAGTACGGCTTCCGCAATGGCCAGACCACGGTGCTCGCGCCGACCGGCACGATCGCGTTCCTCATGGACTGCGACACCACCGGCGTCGAGCCCGACATCGCGATCGTCAAGTACAAGCGGCTCGTCGGCGGTGGCCTGCTCAAGATCGTGAACAACACGATCCCGCAGGCGCTGCAGAAGCTCGGCTACACGGACACCGAAGTCGAGCAGATCGTCGCGTACATCGACGCGCAGGACACGATCGAGGGCGCGCCGCACCTCAAGGACGAGCACCTCGCCGTGTTCGACTGCGCCTTCCGTTCGGCGACCGGCACGCGCTCCATCCACTACATGGGCCACATCCGGATGATGTCGGCGGTCCAGCCGTTCCTGTCGGGCGCGATCTCGAAGACGGTCAACCTGCCCAACGACTGCACGGTCGAGGACATCGAGGACGCGTACATCCAGGCCTGGAAGATGGGGCTCAAGGCAATCGCGGTCTATCGCGATGGCTGCAAGCGCACCCAGCCGCTGTCGACCAACCTCAAGCAGGCTACGTCGACCGGCAACATCGCGCGCATCACCGCCGTCCACGTCGAGCCCGTCGCTGTGCTCGCGGTCGACCCGCTCACGCTGCTCGCTCCCGAGGAGCGCCGGCTGGTCGAGGCGCTGCGGATCCGCAAGTCGCGCCCGGCCGGCCCGCCGATGGCGAACCGCTACAAGCTGCCGGACGAGCGCGCGTCGTTCACGCACAAGTTCTCGATCGGTGGCCACGAGGGCTACATCACCACCGGCATGTACGAGGACGGCTCGCCCGGCGAGATCTTCGTCCGCATGGCGAAGGAAGGCTCCGTGATCGCGGGCCTGATGGACTCGTTCGCGACCTCGATCTCGCTCGCGCTCCAGCACGGCGTGCCGCTGCACATCCTGATCGATAAGTTCAAGGGCACGCGGTTCGAGCCGGCGGGCTTCACCGGCAACCAGGAGATCCCGATCGCGACGTCGATCATGGACTACCTGTTCCGCTGGCTCGCGATCCGGTTCCCGCTCGACGGCACCTCGCCGCTCGTCGAGCGCCACCCCGCCGCGCAGCGCGCCCAGCTCGACCTGCCAAAGATCCCGCTGCTGTCGAAGGACTTCCTCGCGGTCGAGATCAAGGCCGGCGAGGCTGCGACCATCCCGGTCGAGGTCGTCGATCACTCGCAGCGCGACCGCGCATGGGTCCAGGAGACCGATGCCCCGCCGTGCCACGAGTGCGGGACGCTGATGGTGCGCAACGGCGCCTGCCACAAGTGTCCGAACTGCGGCTCGACCAGCGGCTGCTCGTAACCTGAGCGGCCAGCGCGTCAGTCGCGCGCACCCGACTGGATGGCGGCGATCGTCAGCACGATCAAGCCGCCGCCAATCAGGGCGACCGCCTTGGCTTCGTTGTGCGACTCGCACAGAAAGCCGCAGGCGAAGCCGCCTCCGATCGCGCCGAGTCCGAGGAACGTGACGAAGTACCCGCTGCCCGAGTCGCCGCTCGCGGCATGGCGAGTGTCGATCAGAAAGTGCGCATCCCGGTAGCGGACGAGGGCGCACGGATTGCGACCCTCGGCACCGCGGTACGGGATGTGATCGGGGCAGCCCTCGGCGAGCTTTCGCAGCGTCGTCGCGGTGGCGCCGACGTCGACTCTGCGATCGAACTTGATCGTCGTGGTCATCTCGGACGCGACCGCGGGAGCGTTGGCCGGGTCGTCACCGTCCGCGACACTGTGGGTGGCGACCTGGGCCTGACCGGTCGCTCGCAGCTCGGGCAGGTGCCGATGGACCTCGCCGTACCTGACGTAGACGTTGTGCTGGGTGCACGCTGCGGCGAGACACGACACCAGCACGGCGGGGACGAGCGAGCTCGCGCGAGGCATGTCTGTGGCAAACGGACCCAGCGCTGGGGGTATTGCGCGATCACGCGCAGCTCACGTCGGGCGCTCGCAGCTACGCGGGCTTGCGCAGCGCAGCCCCGAAAACCTCGCGCATTGTGAAGTGGACGGCTGCCGTGGCTGCCGGTTTGCATTCCGTTCTCGGCACGATGCCCAACAACGGCCGAACCGTTCACCAGCACGCCGCGAACCAGCCGAAGCCGCCGTTTCCGGAGCAGAAGCTCGACAAGCCCGGCCTCGAGTCGGACCTCGAGCCGCGGCCGAAGTACGAGGCGCCGACCTACAAGCCGGCGCACAAGCTGATCGGCAAGCGAGCGCTGATCACCGGTGGCGATTCGGGCATCGGGCGTGCGGTGGCGGTGATGTTCGCGCGCGAGGGCGCCGACCTGGCGATCAACTACCTGCCGGCCGAACAGTCCGATGCCGACGAGACCAAGCGCGCGGTCGAGGCCGAAGGCCGGCGCTGCATCCTGCTGCCGGGCGATCTGACCGATGCCGCATTCTGCGTCAAGCTGGTCGAGGACGCGCGCGAGAAGCTCGGCGGCATCGACCTCCTGATCTCGAATGCGGCACACCAGAATCGCAAGCAGCTCGCGGACCTGACGCCCGAGGAGTTCGATCGCACGTTCAAGACCAACGTCTACGCCTACTACCACCTGACCAAGGCCGCCGTGCCGCACATGAAACCGGGATCCGCGATCATCGCGACCAGCTCGAGCACCGGGTTCCGCGGCAACGACGAGCTCCCCGACTACTCGGCGAGCAAGGGCGCGATCAACCAGTTCACCAAGGTGCTCGCGAAGCAGCTGGTCGGTAAGGGCATCCGGGTCAACGCGGTCGCGCCGGGCCCGGTGTGGACGCCGCTCAACCCCGCCGACGAGGGCATGTCGGCCGAGGAGGTATCGAAGTTCGGCGAGCAGACACCGCTCGAGCGCCCCGCGCAGCCCGAGGAGATCGCGCCGGCGTACGTGTTCCTCGCCTCGGAGGCCGACTCGAGCTTCATCACCGGCATCATCCTCCCGGTGCTCGGCGGCGAGACGATCGGCGCCTGAGCACAGCACGACACCGGGCTACCTGCATTGGCCACAAGCCCGGCTCGAAGTGGTGCGCACTCAGTCCCTCGTAGCCGCGTACCATCATCATCCCGCGCGTTTCGCAGGGGTAACGACGTCGAAGGAGCGTTCGGCCAACCCTACGACCGTCCGTTCGCAAGAGCTGCGGTGCCTGACATCCGTGTCATGCCTCGGTTGTCCGGCTGCCGGCCGACGATGCGCCAAGTCGTGCAATCACTCGCTCGCACCGTACCCATCTGTCCGAAAGCCGGACAATCTGCACAAATTGCGCATTAATTCAGTCGTACTGATTTATTTGGCGACCGCGGCCGGCGCATCACGGGCGCGTGGGCATCGACGGCGCCCTGATTTATTTGGCGACGGCGGCCGGCGTATCACGGGCGCGTGGGCATCGACGGCGCCGGTTGGCTGTTTGGGTGGCGCGCGGGTGCGATCAGGGATCGCCGGCGACCACGTCGACCAACGCCTCGAGCGCGGCGTGTGGTGCGTCGGGTGCGAGCGCGCGCTCGAACGCAGCGAACGTGGCGGGGCGATCGCGCAGGAGGCCGGCTAGGGCGAGCTTTGGCCCGCGATAGCGCTCGCCGCGCAGCGTGAAGTAGTCCTCGAGCAGCTGGTACAGCAGCCAGTGGCGGCGGTAGTGGGCTTCGACGTCGCCGCGCTGGATGCGGGACAGCATCTTGCGGGACCACACGCGGAGCATCTGGCGGTGATCTGCGGCGGCAGGTGGCGGGGGCTCGCGGTCGAGCGCGGTCAGGCGCGCGAGGAGCGGCCCTGCGAGGCCGCGGTCATCGACGAGCACACGCGCGCCGACGAACTTGAGGAGATCGGGATCGAGGGGCTCGGCGGTCGCGACCTCGGTCGGATAGACGAAGCCGTCGAGGTAGAGGCCGACCCACGGCCGCGCATCGCGCGTCATCGTCGCGACGTCGGCGAAGGTGGCGACATCGATATCGCTGTCGGCCGTGGCATCGCCCCGCGCCCGCGAGCCGTAGAGGATGATGGTGTGGGCCGCGTGTGCGCGGCGGAGCTCCGCGATCAGGCTTGCTTCGTCCACGACCGGGCCAGTCTCGCCAAAACCACCACAGGCGTCGAGGGGGATGGATGTTTCGCGATAGGTTGGTGACGTGGAGCTCGTCGAGAGCGATCAGATCCAGCTCGATGCCACCGGCACGGATCTGCGGCTGCCCGATGCCAACTATGGGTTGATCGCGAGCGCGGCGCTCGACATCGACGACGACGCGCGGGTCGCGCTCGAGGCGCTGGCGGAGCGTCACGGAGCGGTGCTGTTTCGGGCCCGCGGTCATGCCGACGACGACTGGCAGACCCACGCGCTGTTCCGGACCGCGGCGGCGTGGTCGGTGCTCGAGATCAACGGAAACACGCTGGGTGCCGGCGGAAACTTCCTCGCGCTCGTTCCCGACGCGTCGGACGAGGCGCACTCACGCACGGCACGCGCGGGCATGCTGATCGGGCACGGCGAGCGCGAGATGCGGATCTGGGAGAGCGATGGCTGGCAGCTCCGGCCGCATCCGCTGCTCGCGCACGAGCCGGTGCGCGACTGGCCATGGAGCTGGCCCTCCGGCTACGGGCCGATCACGATCGATCTCAACGTCGCCCGCGCGGCGGAGCTCGATCAGTTCCTCGAGGCGTGCGCGCCGATCCCGTACCAGCAGATCGCACCGCGGCACTACCGGACCGCGCACCGCGCGCTGTTCGCGGATCTGCGCGTGCTCGACGGGGGCTACGAGCTCGCGCGTGGCTACCAGGCGATCCCACCCGACCTGGTCGCGTTCGATGCCGGGTTCCTGGTGGCGCTCGCGCGCGGCGCACTCGGCCCGATCACGTGGGACGTGATCGACGAGGATTATCACCACCACTTCGCGACCGGCCACGACGGCGATTCGCTGCTCGCGTACCTCGATCCGGCCACCGACGCCGAGGCCCAGAAGGCCCAGTGGCAGCGCCAGTTCGTGTCGCGTGTGTGCGATGCACGCAGCGCCCTGACACCGGGGCAGCTCGTCGAGGCGCTGTCGGTATTCCTCGGCGCGCGTGTTCCCGTGCCGGATCACCTGTTCGATCCATGGCTCGCGAGTTTGCCGATCGAGTCGCTGCCGCGCCGGATCGAGATCGTGATGGGCGAGCCGCTGTACGACCGGCTCGGCGTCGCGTGGCTGTTCACGCGGCTCGGCCGTGCGCAGCCGCGGCTGTCATGGTCGACGCGTGCCGGCGAGCCCGGGTAGTGCGCGTCTCGAACCGCATCTGTTTCGACGCTGGCGGCTAGATCACCGCGAGCTGGCGGTTCGACAGCGTGCGGCGGCAGTTGTCACGCGCGGTGACCTTGCGCTCCACTGCCTTGATCACCGCCTGCCCGAAGTCGACCTTCTCGTACTTCGCGGCGCTGCCGATCCCGCCCGGGGAGAACACGTTGATCTCCATCAGCTTGTCTCCGACGATATCGAGCCCGACGAGGAACATCCCATCGGCCAGCAATTTCGGCCGCACGATCTCGGCGATGTTCAGCATCTCGTCGGTGACCTTGCAGCGCGCGAGGCGACCGCCGGCGTGCAGGTTCGACCGCACGTCGCCCTTGGCCGCGATCCGGCGGAACGCGCAATAGCGACCGTTGACCTCCAGGGGCTGGCCATTCATCAGGAACAGCCGGGTGTCGCCTTGCTTGGCCGCGGGCAGGTACTCCTGCGCGATCGCGTAACCGTCACGCGTCACGGCCTCGATGATCTGATTCAGGTTGCCGGTGCCCTTGGGCTGGACGATGAACACGTTGGTGCCACCAGAGCCCTGCAACGGCTTCAGGCACGCGCGACCCCCTTCATCCTCGACGAACTTCCGGAGGTCCTCGGGATGACGCGAGATCAGCGCGCGCGGCCGCACTGGCTCGGGAAAGTTCTGGAAGTACATCTTGTTCGTCGCGTCGGCGAGGGCGTGCGGGTCGTTCAGCACGATCACGCCTCGCGCCGCAGCCCGCTGACCAAAGATGTAGCCGGCACCCTGCGCCCATGACCGCTTCGCAAGATCCGCGGCGGGGTCGTTGCGCAGGAACAGCACGTCGAGCTCGTCGACATTGATCCGCTCGACCTTGGCCTTCGGGCCCTGGACGTCGGCGAGGTAGGTCGCGCTCGACCGATAGGACGTGCGCGGGGCAGCTCGCGCCCACGCGCGCACGCTGTCATCGGCGTCGTTCGCGAAGTCTCCGACACTCATTAGCCACGCCTCGTGGCCGAGCTCGAGCGCGGCCATCGCGAGGCGCGTGGTCGTATAGCTGGCCTCTTCGGTGGCGATGTCATTACAGACGAACCCGATCTTCATGCAGCCTCCATCAAATCGATCACGCGGAGCCCCGCACTCGCTCGTGCGAGGCGGTCGACGGTGCGCGGCGTGTCGAGCCAGCGCGGGCGGAGCAGCGGGGGATGCAGGATCTCGCGCCGGAGGAGCTCGTCGACCAGCGCGACCTGCTCGAACGCGATCTTGCCGACGAGCAAGGCGTCGAGCGGGTGGCCACCGCGCAGGTGCGCGAGCAGCTGGACCAGGCCGCGCAAGTAGATCGCGTCCTTGGTCAGGCCACCGCCACGGAACACGCGGAGCGTGATCGTGAATGCGACGCGCGGCGAGAAGTGATGGCGATCGACCAGCTCGGCGAACACGTCCGGGAAGCTGGCGCCCTCGACCAGCCGGCGCACCGCGACCACGCGCGCGGCGATCAGGCGGAGTCGCTCGCCGTCGAGCCCACCGACCAGGTGCTCGGCGAACATCGCGAGGCCTTCCTGCAGCGACTCGTAGTTTGCGAGTCCGGCGGACAGCACACGCAGCGGCTGCGCCCGGCCATTGGCGTAGGTCACGACGTGGATCCCGATCTCGTGCGCGAGCAGGGCGTCGATCCGGAATTCGGCGAGATCGAGCCGCGACGGAATCAGCAGATCGCCGTGCGAGACCATCACCGACGTCAGGTCGTCGCGGACCTGCACGGTCGTGGCGAGCGCGGGGTGCTGCGCACGGTAGTATTCGAGCTCGGCCTCGGCGCGGACGCGAAAGCCTTCAGCATCGCAGCGCGGTCCCGCCTCGCGGGTCGCGGCAGGCACGCCGGCGAGGATCGCGTGCGCCTGCTCGAGGAGGTCGTCCTCGACGCCGCCGTAGAGCTGCATGCTGCCGTGCAGGAAGCGCGGCGTGTCGCGATCGTCGAGCAGGCCGAGCTGGCGATCGAGCTCGCGCCGCTTATCGCGCAACAGCTGTGCGAGCACGGGATCCTCGAGCCGCTCGAGCGGCAACGCGTACAGCGTGCGCTTGCCGAGCTCCGGATCGATGTCGAGCATGCGGTAGCGCAGCACGGGCGTGCACTTGTAGTCGTGCTCGCAGAACTCCTTCCACGCGGAGTCGCTGTTGACCGGCGTGACCGCGAGCAAGAAGTCGAACGAGGCCCCGAGCTCGGCGAGCGCCAGATCCGACTCGCGCACGGCCTGCACGACGCGCCGGCGGCCGAGCATCTGGTAGTGCTCGGGTCGCGCGGGCGTCTGGACGCGCGTGAACTCGAAGAACCCGCGCTGCATCGCGTGCATGAGGTCGCGCGAGAAGGCGCGAAACACGGCCGGGTAAACGCCGCGTGCCGAGCGATACAGCGGCGGCACCTCGAGCCCGATCACCAGCACCCCGGCCTGTTCGGCGAGGGCAGCCGGGATCACCGGCGTTCGTCCGCGCGGTGCGGCGTCAGCGGCCGCGATCACCTCGACCGAGCACGCCGTCGACGACAGCTCCCGGAGCGCCTGGGCGAAGGCGTCGATCGTCGTCGCGTGGCGATCCTCGCCGCGGTACGGAGGCGGAAGCAGCGGGCCCCGCGTCGTCGCCGGCCCACAGCTCGAGCACGAGGCACGCGCCGCAGCTGGTCGCGAGCGACTCCACCACCGCGGTCGCGAGCTCCGCGACGGCGGCCTCGTGCGTCGCGTCGGCCGGTGCGATCAGGTACGACGCCTGCGCGCACCAGATCCGCGGTGCCGGGATCCGCGTGCTCGAGCGGAGGCCGATAGACACACAGGAATGGCAGCGGACGATCGACATGCAAGCGGCCTCCGCCGACCAGCGTGCGCCGGATCGGAGCGCCTCGGCGATCCGCGCCCGCACGATCTCGTCGAGCGCCAGATCGAGCGCGGCCGGATCGGAGGCTTGCGGTGCGGTCGCCGTCACGCCAGCTCCGCGAGCAGCCCGGGCAACGTGGCGGCGAGCGCGCGGGCCAGGTCCTCGTGTCGGGCCTCGTCGAGCCGGCCCGTCCACTCGTCCATGAACGTCTTCTTGAACTCGATCGCGAGCGCGCAGCCCGTGGTCGGAAACGTTGCGTGGACCCAGCGAGACAGCTGGCCGCCCTGGAACTTCACGTTCTCGCGCACGTCGGGAATCGGGGCGGCAGCAGCCAGGTCGGCGCAGAACCGGTCAACGAGCGAGCCCCAGCGGGCGCGGTCCATCGACCCGGTGCCGATGTTGATCTCCGGGTTGCCCTGGGGGTCCGCGATCGGTCCGCCGGCGCCGTCGCGGCGGTGGTTGTACGAGTGGATGTCGAGCACCACGAACTTGCCATGGCGGCGCGCGCGCGCGCGCAGCACCCGTTCGAGCGTGGCGGAGAACGCGTCGGAGTCCGCCAGCGAACGGGCGATCTGATCTTCGGGGGCGGAGTGCGCCAGACGTGGAGGCCCCACGCCGAGTCGGGGCCCGCGTAGACCGCCTGGTCGCGTGGTCGGTTGAGGTCGAGCTCGAACCGCGAGCGGCGGGCGATCAGGCGGGTCGGGGCAACCGCGGCGAGCCGCGCGGTGAACGGGTCTTCCTCGCGCAGCCGGGTCCGCTCATCGAGCGCGATCAGCTTTGCGATCTCGGCTCGCAACACGTGACCGTCGTGGATCGCGGTGGCGACGATCGGTCCCTCCCCTTCATCTAGCAGGAACGTCATGGTGCCTTCGTATGGCCAAGTCGCACGGTGAGCGAACCCGCGCGGCAGGGTGGGGCATGGCGCGCGGATTGGGCTGGCATACGAGAGTTCCTTGCAGTGGGCGTGCCGCGCCGCGAGAAGTAGGCCGCGACGCGCGCCGAGAGTAGAATGCTGGGGTGATTCATCCGGATCTACTCGTGGGCCTCGTGGCGCTCGCGGCCGTGATCGCTGGCGTGTGGTGGTGGGTCGCGCGGTTTCGCGTGTCTCCCGCGCCAATCGCGATGATGACGACCCGGATCCCATTTCCGGGAGGCCTCCGTCCGATGGAGCCGGCAGAGGCGATGGCGCGATTGCACCAGCCGCACGAGATCGTGATCCCGTTCGAGCACGCGACGCTGATCATCGACTATCCGCTGTCGACTCCGGCCTCGGTCGAGCTCTCCGCGCCGATCACGTACGGCTTCACGCGGGTCGAGCTGGTCAAGGCGATCTGCGAGGAGTACGCAAACATCTACGAGGCGGAGGAAGGCTCCGCCCACGTCAAGACGGTACCACCCGACGAGCGCGGCGTCCTGCGCGGCCGCAACCGCACCGACGGTGCGTACGGAATCTGGGGCCACGATCTCGAGGATCTGATCGTCACGGCGGCCCGCTGGACGCGGCGCTCGAACGGCAGCGTCGTGATCGAGCTTCACGTCGAGACCAGCCCGCAGCTGACCGGCGGCCCCAAGATCGACGAGCTGCCGAGCGGGACGTGAACCTCGCGGTGTGCGCGGAGCGTGTCGAGCTCGAGTGATCGTTCAGTGTCGCTCGCTTGTGCGCATGGACTGTGACCAGGACTGGGAGTCGGGTGCACGTGTCACGTGCTCGATTGCGCCGCCATCTCTCCGTCGCATCACGGGCGGACCGAGCAGGACTCGCTGCGGTTCCGGATCGAGTACGAGGACGAGCACGTGGCACGTGACACGTGCACAACGCCTCACCTGAGGGTCGCTCCCAGGGCTGCGAGTCGCGTGCTCCTTTGGTGTCGTGCCGAGATCCCGTCCACCGTGCGCTGGCCGAGCAGCTGAAGCGTGCGAGCATGATCCCGTGACCGATCGGCTGATCACGCTCGAAGATCCGCAGTTGCGTGCCTTCCTGCCGCTGCTGCATGTCGTGTGGTCGGATCTCGACCTCGGGGTCGACGAGGCACGCGACCTGCGTGATCGGATCGCGGTGCAGCCCTGGCTGCGGCCGGCGGCCAAGCTCGCACTCGAGGCCTGGCTCGATCCCGCGCACCCACCGAGCGCGCTCGAGCTCGCCCAGCTACGCACGCTGATCGATCGCGTCGCGTTCACGTCCGATCCGCCGGCGCGGCGATCGTTCGCGACGCTCGCTGAATCGATCGCGAGTGACCCGGAATCGCTGGCCGCCGCGCACGAGCTCGCCGGTGCACTGGGGCTGACGGAGGAGGTCCTCCCCGAGGCGCCACGACCGCCGCCGCTCGCTGGCCTGCTGCCCGGCGAGATCGAGGCCCTCGGCGACGCGCTCGACGGTCCCGATCGCGTGGTACGCGAGCGCGTCCGCGGCCTGATCGACAGCGGGAAGTTTCGCGCCTACGGCCTACCGACCGAGATCATGCGCGACACCGTGCGCGGCTGGCTGCACGAGGTCGCGGCGACCGGGCTCGGCGAGCTCGCGTTCCCTGGCATCACGAACGATGGCACCGATCAGCGCCCGTTCATGACCTCGTTCGAGGAGCTCGCGACCAGCGATCTGTCGCTGCTGGTCAAGTGGGGCGTCCAGATCGGGCTCTACGGCGGCGCGATCTTCGCGCTCGGCACCGCGCGGCACCACGCCCGGCTGGCCGCGGTCGCGCGCTGCGAGGAGCTCGGCTGCTTCGCGATGAGCGAGGTCGGCCACGGCTCGAACGTCGCCGATCTCGAGACCACCGCGACCTACGATCACGCGACGCGCGAGCTCGTGATCCACACCCCCGCCGAGTCGGCGCGCAAGGAGTGGATCGGTGGCGCGGTGCACGACGCCCGCTGGGCCGTCGTGTTCGCCCAGCTCGTGGTCGGCCGCGAGCGCCACGGCGTGCACGCGGTGATGGTCCCGATCCGCGACGCCGCCGGCACCACGGTCGCGGGCGTGCGCACCGGCGACTGCGGGCACAAGCTCGGCCTGAACGGCGTCGACAATGGCCGGCTGTGGTTCGAGCAGGTGCGCGTCCCGCTCGCGAACCTGCTCGATCGGTTCGCCACGATCGACGATCAGGGCGCCTACGCGAGCCCGATCGCGAGCCCGAGCAAGCGGTTCTTCGTCATGCTCGGGACGCTGGTCGGCGGCCGGATCACGGTCGGAAGCGCCGGTGGCTCCGCCGCGCGGGTCGGCCTCGCGATCGCGCTCCGCTACGCCCTCGCACGCCGCCAGTTCGGGCCGCCGGAGGAGGGCGAGCGCCAGCTGCTCGACTATCCCAGCCACCGTCGGCGCCTGCTCCCGCACCTCGCGACCAACGTCGTGCTACGGCTCGCGTTCGCCACGCTGCGCGAGCGTCACGCGACGGACTTCGTCGGCGCGACGCAGCCCGCCGACAAGCTGAAGGACAGCCGCGCGCTCGAGGCCGAGGCCGCCGCGCTCAAGATCCTCGGCAGCCGGCACGGCGTCGACGCCCTGCAGGCCTGCCGCGAGGCGTGCGGCGGCCAGGGATATCTCTCCGTCAACCGGCTCGCCGAGCTCCGCGCCGACGTCGACGTGTTCACGACGTTCGAGGGTGACAACACCGTGCTCGCGCAGCTGGTGGCGAAGTCGGTGCTCGCCGGCTACTCGAAGGAGTTCGCCGACGGCGGCCGGCTCGCGATCCTGCGCGCGCTCGGGCGCCACGTCGCGACCCAGGTGATCGAGAAGAACCCCGCGCAGATCCGGCGCACGGATCGCGATCACCTTCGCGATCGTGAATTCCACCTCGATGCACTGCGCCACCGCGAACGAGCGCTGACCGAGAGTGCCGCCGCGCGGATCCGCCGGCGGCTGTCGGCGAAGCACGCCCCGGACGCCGCGTTGCTCGAAGTCCAGGAGCACCTGATCGCGCTCGCCGAGGCCCACGCCGAGCGCCTCGCGTTCGACTGGTTCACGCGCGCCGCGGCGACCGCACCCGAGGCGTCACACGGCGCGCTGCGGACGCTCGGAGATCTGCACGTGCTCGCACTGCTCGAGCGCCGCGCGGCGTGGTTCCTCGAGGATGGCTACTTCGACGACCGCAAGGCGCGCGCGATCCGCAAGCAGGTCGAGGAGCTGCTCGCCGAGGTCGAGGCGATCGCCCCGGGCGTGCTGACCGCGTTCCGCATTCCGGACGCCGTGCTCGCGGCGCCGATCGCGTTCTTCGATCCGGCGCATCCGCGCTACGAGTGAGCGCGCAGCGTGGCGAGAAACGCCACCACGGCATCGCTGGTATCGAGCTGCGCGAGTCTCGAGACCAGCGCGAGATCAAGCTCGGGGAGGCACTCACTTCGCGCCCGCCGTTCATACCCACTGGCACCGAGCACGAACGGCGTGAGCAGCTCCGCTTGCCAGAACCAGACCTCACCGATCTGAAGTCGCCGATACGCTTCGAGCTTGTCGATCCCGCCGCTCGTCCAAACAACCTCGATCGCGAGGTCGGGCCGTGCTTTCTGGCTCGGACTATGACCAAAGGCGTAACACTCGTCGGGTTCGATTCCCGAGTGCGCCACGTTGTCCGTGAGTGTCCAGTTCCCGTACTTCGCGAACTTGATGCCGCGCTCGAGGCAGTACGCGTCCACGAAGCATCCGACATTTGACTTGATGCCTTCGTGCTCGCGCGACGTTGTCATCAGCTCCACCTCCCCATCGAGATACGCAAGCTTGGGTCGGCTGCGTTCTCCCCGAAGGGCGAGCAGGGTTTCGAAACCCTCCCACGTGATTCCGCGCATGACGACGACACGGTCCGCGGTGGGCACGTACTCGCCCAGCGATACCGGAGCGTCGGTCGTTCGAGAACCCATCACAGCCATCGTACCACTCGCGTGGTGCACGCTTGATACCTGCTGCAAGTGCCCGATCTTCGTCACCAGGACCGTCCGGGTCCGGCCGGCCCGCGGTCAGCGGTCCGGATCCCGGTCACGCTTCCGGACACTCTTCGGTCACTCACCGAGCAGGCGGGTCTGCCCCGACGGGCCGCGCGTCATTGGCTTGTTGAGCACCACGCTGCGACCGGCTTCCGCACCGGCGGCATGTGCGCTGTTGATCCGGACCGTGCGGCGCCGCGTCGTGATGTGGGGGTGGCGGGCGCGATAGAACCGATCGAGATCCGCATCACCCACCCACACCAGCCCCGTGCCGACCAGCTGGGTGCGCTCGCCGTGCAGCTTGTCGCCAAAGCCGCGGATCACACCCGACTGATACGCGAGTCGGTCCCGCCCGCTGCGCACGCGGTGGTCGGCGCGGTTCTGCAGCCACAGCTTGTCGGCAGTGGCGAGCAGGAACGCGTAGACGTGCGCCGCCATCTCGACGTTCGCGTGGGTGCCGGCGATCTCGTAGACCTGGCCGTGCTTCGCGAGCTCCGGCAGGTACACCGGCACGCGGATCACCTTGACGAAGAAGTACTCGGACAGCAGCGCCGCGACATCGGCGTCCACCCGCGTGCCGCGCCGCGCCGGATCGCCGAGGTGACGGACCTCGTAGTCGCGTGCCGAGGGCGCGGCCTCGATGTTATGGCGCAGCATCAGCTCGTGCGCCTTGTTCATCGCGAGCTCGGCCTCGTGCTGGTTGGCGCTGCCGGCGAGCGCGAGCAGCTTGCGGATCCGCTCGAGCTGACGGTCACTCTCGGCATCCGCGACCTGGGTCGGGCCGCCGGCGGCGCGCGCGTCGATCCCGCGCTCGGCGCACACGCGACGAAACGTCTGACCGTGCGCCGTCTCCTCGCGTGCGTGCAGCACCTCGCTGACGAACTGGTGCGCCATCTCGTGCTCGAGCACGCTGATCACCTCGACCCACGGGCGCGCGAACACCAGCTCGCGCGACAGCTCGAGCGTCCGCGTGCCGGGGACCCAGCGACCGAGCCGCGCGGCGGAATCCGTCAGCACGAACACGGGGGCCCCCAGCTGGTTGCGAAACCGGGCCCGGTTCTCCCATTGATAGCGCTCGGCGAGCTCGCGCAGCAGCGCGGTCTCGAGGGCGGCCTGGACGGTTCCGTGGACGGTCGCGTTCATCGGGGCACCGTAGCGCCCCCCTCCGACGTCGCGAGCCGGAGCGTGCTGGCGATCTGGTCGCAGTCGACCCGCGTGACGTCGGTGTCGGGGCCGCTGCAGTGGAGCTGGATCATCCGGCCGTGCTGCACGATGTACCAGCCGAGCACGCGGCGGCGGTCGCGGGTCACCAGCTCGAACAGGTGCGCGGGTTGGCCGGCGAGCTGGCCGGCCCTGTTGCGCTGGAGCTCACCGCCGCCAGCTTCCTGGACCAGCGCCAATGCCGCGCCTTCGACCAGCTTCGCCACCTCGGCCGGCAGCGCGCCCGCCCGCATGGTCAGCACCGCGAACTGGAGATCGAGCGGCCCGCGCACGTCAGCCTCGGCGAGGAACGCCTGTTCGCTCCCCTGGGTCACCAGCTTGCCGGCGAGCTTCGGCCGGCCGGGCAATGAGATCGACAGCCCGCTCGCATCGCGCACCACGTAGCTCTCGGGTCGCTCGTCGACGACCAGCGCGCTGTGTGCCGCGAGCTCGACCGCAGTCGGAGGTTCCGGCACCGGCTCGACGGGACGTGGCCTCGCGTCGTCCTTGCACGCGACGAGCAGGAGCGCGACCACGAGGCTGGCGTGAATCACGGCGTCTTGAGCTTGAGCTCGCCGACCATCGTGCGATCGGCCGACAGCGCCAGCTTCTGCGACTGGCC
>JBBJLY010000451.1:0-3984 GCA_037720695.1 Kofleriaceae bacterium
TCGTCGTCGGGCTCGCTCGCGGGGACGGTCTCCGCGAGTCCCTCGCGAGGCCGGTCGCTGCTCGACGACGTCCCCATGATCCGATGGTGCCATCACCGCCGGGCGAAGCGAGCCCCGATCGGGCTCCGCTAATCGAGGTCCCAATCGATGTCTGAAATACTCGGGTCGTTGCGGATGTTGACGGCCCGCGTCCGGTCCTCGTTGGGCGGGCCGGCGTTGCGCGCGCGCTCGAGTGCCGCGATGCCGTCGAGGCTGGCCATCCGGGTCGCCTCGTCGTTCGAGTGGTCGTTGGTGTGATCTTCGAGATCCGGGATGTGCGGGTCGGTCGCTGGCGCGGTCGGCGGGAACTTGCCGCGGTCGCCGCGGTGCGGGCGCTGCTCGACGCCGGTCTCGTCATACGCCCGCGGATCGATCTTCGCCATCCGCGTCGGCTCGTCGTTGAACGGGGGCGGCTGCGAGGGCGTCGCCCCCTGCTGCGAGCGGAGGGCGCTCAGGATGTCATCGTCGACCTGACGCGTCGGCTCGTCGGAGACGGGGGGCGGCACCGCCCGGCGCGCGGGCGCCCCACCCCGCGGACGTGGCGTCGGCGCCAGGGGGGGCGGCTTGGGGCGAGCTGGCGGCGGCGGTGCCTGTGCCGCGGCGACGGCGCTCGGGCGCTTGTTGCCGCGACGGTTCTGCGCCTGCTGGATCCCGACGACGACGGCAGGCTTCGCCGGCACGTCGGGGCGCAACGTGAGCGGCGCGACCGGGAGCGGCGCGGGGATCGGCGAGTCGTCGAAGTCGAAGTCATAGTCGCGGCCACCCGGCGCAGCGCCGATGTAGACCTGCGAATCCTCGTCGGCCAGGCGGCCGCCCTCGTCGCGAAGCATGCGGAGAATTCGAGTCCGCTCGCCGGCCGATAGCTGATCGCGGCGGCCGTCGCCGGTATGCGTGCGATGCACGCCGGTCCCGAACCCGCTGGCGCCCGTCGGCACCGGACCCTGGGTCTTGCCGCGCTTGGCAAATTCCGACAGCGGCACCGGTGCGTCGAACCGCTGCTTGCTGCGCTGCGCGCGACCCTCCGCCGCCTTGCCCGGCGGCGGCATCATGCTGCCGCCATTGGTGCCACCGCGAGTCGAGAAGATGCTGGTCGCCGAGCGCAGCCACTTGCGAGGACCGGACATCGGCTCGCCCATCGGCATCGGCAGCGCGACCGCCGCAGCAGCGGCCACCTTCGCCGGCTCGAGGCCCGTGCTTCCGCCGAGCACCTGCGCCGCCGCGCGCGCGCCGTCCTCGGGACAGTCGACCGCGTTGCGGATGTAGTGGCGCACGATGTCGTCGGTCTTGCCCATCTGGTGCTGGTGCGGGCGCTCGACGAACCGGATGCCCATCTTCTCGAGCCACTGGATCGGCGGATCGGCGCCGATCAGCACGAACGCGCCGTCGTTCGGGTATCGCTTCTGCGAGCCGTCGCCGAGCGCCATCGTGACGGACTCGCCATCGAACGCGAGGACCTGCGAGCCGAGCTTTGCCTTGATGCGACCCTCGGCGGCGTACGCCTCGATCGCCTGCTTGTTCTTGGGCGCGGCGCGATTGAAGCCCTTGCCGCGATACGAGATCATGACCCGCGCGCCGGAGTCCGCGAGCGCGAGCGCGGCCTCGCAAGCCGAATCGCCACCGCCGACCACCAGCACCGAGCGGCCACGCCACTCGTCAGGATCCTCGAGCAGGCTGAAGATCTTGGGCAGGTTCTCGCCCTGGACCTGCAGCGTCCGCGGCTTGCCGCGCGTGCCGATCGACAGCACGACGCGCTGCGCGCGATACGTGTTCACCGTCGATCGGATCTCGAAGTTGCCGTCCGCGGCCTTGACGACCTGCTCGACCGACTCGCCCTGGTTGATCCGGAGCTGGACGCGCTGGATCAGCTCCTGCCAGATCGGGATCAATTGCTCTTTGTTGGAGTCGAACACCGGGAGGAGCGACAAGTTTTGCGTGTCGTAGGGCTCGGCCATCACGAGCTTGCCCTTGGGATAGCGCGCGATCGTCGACGCGATCAGCTGCTCCTTCTCGAGCACGACGTACGACAGCCCGCGCTGGATACAGGTCAGCGCGGCTGACAGACCACCGGGACCGGAGCCGACGATCGCGACGTCGACGGTGGAGTCGCCCTTCCCGTTCGCGCCGCCGCGCAGGCCGGTCACCAGCATGTGCTCGACCACCGCGCGGCCAAGGTTCGCGGCGTTCTTGACCAGCGGCTTGCCGGCGACCTCTCCGATCAGGTACTGGCCCGGGACGACGGTCTGGAAGTTGTCATCGACCTCGGGGACCATGAGCGGCGGCGGGACGCTGCCTTCCGGGAACATCACGAGTGCCTCGGTCGGGCACGCGAACATGCAGGCCTCGCACTGGATGCAGTCCTCGAACCGCAGCACGCGGCTCTTGTTGGCCACCAGGTCGAGCACGTTGGTCGGGCAGACCACGACACACGCATCGCAGCCGGTGCAGCGATCGTCGTTGATGTCGTGGACGAGGATGCGCGGACCACCCGGAGGCGGCGGCGGCGCGACAATGGCGCGGTGGCGCTTGCGGGCAGACAACATCGTGAACACCGCCATCAGCAGGATGGCGAAGCCCCCGAGCGCCAGCGGGACGACCCAGGTCACGGACCCAGTTTACTCGATCTTACGAGGCGTTGGTCACGCGGTTCTCGACGTTCTCGACCAGGAAATCCCGTACTTCCGCCATCAAGCTGTCGAGATCGCGATCCACGACCGGGATCGGGGCGCCGATCGTGACGCGGACCGGGCGCCCGGTCCGCATCACCTTTCCGCCGCGCGGCAGGATCGCGATCGTGCCCTCGATCGCCACCGGGACGATCGGCGTGCCGGTCGTCAGCGCGAGGTGGAATCCGCCCTTCTTCAGCTTGCCGATCCGGCCGTCGCGCGAGCGCGTGCCTTCCGGTGCGAGATAGATCGACACGCCATCGCGCACCAGCCGCGCGGCGTCGTCGATCGAGGCGCGCGCACGTTCATGGTTCGATCGGTCGACCTCGATGAACTCGGCCGCGCGCAGCCCCTTGCCCCAGATCGGGATCTGAAACAGCTCGGTCTTGCCGAGCATCCGGATCGTGGGTGACGGAAGCGACGCGTACAGCATCGGGATGTCCAGGTGACTCTGATGATTCGACATGTATATGTAGGCGTGGTCGGTGGGCACGCGATCCGCGCCGCGTGTAGTCAGCTGAACGTCGAGTAGCTCGACGACGCGGCGACCGAACCATCTCGCGCGCTCGTCGATCGAGGAGCGCGCAACGGAGCCGCGCGCCATCTCGACGATGGTCGGGGCGGTGATTCGCGCCATCGCGCCGAGCACGCGAACGCTATCGAGCAAGGACATCTGTTGATCTAACCCCCGACATGGCGGGAGATGTCGCCAACGTGCACCGATTCCGCGATCGTGGTCACGTGTTAGTGTTCGTGCGATGTCGCGTGCTCTCGGGTTGCTCGTGGCGTGGCTGGTGCTGTGCGCCAACCCCGCCGCAGCAGACTCGCTCGACGCCAACATCACGCAGCTCGAGAGCAGCAGCTACAAGGTGCGGCTCGCGGCGACGCTCGCACTCGCAAAATCGCGCGACAACCGTGCGGTGATCGCGCTCGCACGTGCGGTGCGTGGCGATCAAGACGCCACGATCCGCCGGGTCGCTGCACTCGCACTCGAGAAGATGGTCGACGCGCGCACCGAGACCGCCGTGCGAGAGACCGCGATCGCCGCGCTCGAGCTCGCGTCGTCGGGCGATCGCGATCCCAAGGTCCGCGAGACCACCGCGAAAGCGTTGCGCGCGCTCGCCGGACTTCGCCGCACGCGGCCGGTCGCACGCCGGCGCGACAAACCCGAGGTGTTCGTCAACATCGATCCCACCACCGATCACTCGAAGCAGCTGCCGAGTGGCGCCGCGCAGCCAGCGCGCCCACTGATCCTTTTCGTTCGCAGCGAGCAGATCGTCGA
>JBBJLY010000452.1:0-3972 GCA_037720695.1 Kofleriaceae bacterium
GGGTCGCGAGGCTCGCTATGAGCTTCCGCTTGGATCAGGAGGTTGTCGACGGCCGTGCCGTCTACGAGGCCGCGCGCGCGGTCCACGACGGCGAGGCCCAGCGGCTGACCGAGCGCCACAAGCCGCTCGCCGTCGCGCGCACGCCGAACCGCCTCGCATTCCGCGGCGTCGAGTGGATCGACACGCACGCCGGCGTGACCCGACCGCTCGACACCACGCACGCCGTCGCCGAGTCGCTGTGGCACCATTTCGGCGGTCCGGCGGCGCTCCGCTCGGCCGAGCGCGTGTTCCAGTTCGTCGACGGCAAGATCGAGCCGGCCCAGCGCGCGGAGCTCGAACAGCTGTGGTTCGCGCTCGGCCGCGCCCGCATCCTCACCGTCACCCGCGCCTTGCCGACCGGCTCGATCGCGATCAACGATCACCTGCACGAGCTCGCGCTCGCCCGGCTGTCGGTCACCGGCCGGCCGGACTTCGTCCCCGGCGAGCCCGTGATGATCACGGCCAACGACTACCAGCGCGGGCTGTTCAATGGCGATCAGGGGATCGTGATCCGCGCTGACGAGGGCCTCGCACGCCACCACTTCCGCGCCGTGTTCCGCTGTGGTGGAGAGCTCCGCACGTTCGCGATCGAGGCGCTGCGCGATCGGCTCGAGCTCGGGTGGGCGCTGACGAACCACAAGCGCCTGGGCAGCGAGCTCGACGCTATCGCGCTACTGCTGCCGCACGACGATCTGCCGCTGGTCACGCGTGAGCTGCTCTACACCGGCATCACACGCGCCCGGACCGGCGTCGCGATCGCCGGTAGCAAGCAGATCTTGACCCAGGGCGGCAAGCGACGCGCGCATCGCCACTCGGGGCTCGGCAACCGGCTGCGCGGCACGGTTCGTTAGCCCGAGACTTCTCGGTTCTCGGTTTCCGCTCGCCACCCGGCGCTCGGCAGCGAGCGGCACGTTTCGTCAAATCGAGAAATGATCCAATGCCAGGCCAGCACGATCGAAATGCCGCGGTTTTCGAGCCGAAATCCGGCGGCGGACAACCTGACGCTGCAAGTAGCCGATGTCCCGTCGAGCGAGGGCGAAATTCAGTACGACTGAATTATCCGGGGCTCGGCAACCGGCTGCGCGACATGGCCCGCGGATTACCGGATCCTGCGCAACGAAGGTCCGAGGCGATCGCGGCGTCACAAGGCGTACAGGTACGCGAGCAGGTCGGCCTTCTCCCTGCGCGTCAGCTTCACCTGAAGGACCACGTTGAAGAATTCGATCGTGTCCTCGAGCGTGAGCAGGCGGCCATCATGGAAGTAGGGCGGCGACTCCTTGATGCTGCGTAGCGGGAAGGTCTTGATCGGGCCATCACCGTTCGCGATCAGCCCATTGATCTCACGGGGCGTGAAGAAGCGCTCCAGCTGGAGGTCATGCATCTCGTTATCCGAAAATGCAGGGCCACCGTGACACTCGATACAGCGCGCCTTTCCGAAGAACAGAACCTCGCCACGCTTCTCGGCGGACGTCGCCATCGAGTTCAGCCTGCCGAACACGTCGAGCTTCGGCGCGGGCGCAAAATCGATCAGCTTCTGAAGCTCTGCCATGTGCTGGACCTGGCTCTGCCGGTCGAGCGGGTTCAGCCCCTTCAACGCGGCCTTGTCGATGTCGCCGTCGAAGTACGCCGCTCGCTGTTCGAACTCCGTGAAGTCCTCGACTGACATCAAGGCACGCTGCGAGCCGAACACCTCCTGCACGCGAACGCCTCGCAGGGAGGGCGTGTCGATCCGATTGCGCATGTTCTGCGGCCGGATGTCTCCGACCAGGTGAGTCGCTGCATTGCTGTGCCCGTTGGTGTGACAGTCGAAGCAGGCGACGCCGAGCTGCGGCTCGGCCGAGCGACGATCGTCGATCAGGTTGAACTGCTGCTGCGCGAACGGAAACACCAGCAGGCGTAGGCCGTCGAGGTCCTTCGGGTTGAGCTTGTCCTTGAACAGGCGGTAGAAGTTGTGCGTCGTGACCAGCTCGCCTTGCGAGACGTCCCCGAGATCGGGACGCGTCGTCAGGAAGATCGCAGCCGGAAACTCTGGCAGGATGTGTTGAGGAAGGTCGAACTCGAGATCGAAGCGCTCGAGATCGCGGCCTGTCTGCGCGAGCACCTCGTCGATCGTGGGCTGCGGGAACAGCATCCCACCCTCCGCTTGCTTCGGATGCGGCAACGGCATGAAACCGGCCGGAAACACATCCGCCGCCTTGATCGCGGCAGGTGTCATCGCGCCGAGCTGTTCCCAGGTCACCCCGGACGGGAGCTTGACGCGGATCCCGATCTGCACCGGCTTGCCGCGCGTCATCGTCACGCTGCCGGGACGGTCCGCGAGATCGTAGCGAGCATCGAGCAGCGCCAGCTGGCGCGCCATCACCTCGGGCTTTTCTGCCTCGAGTCGCGCCTTCATCTCTTCGAACGTCTCGCCCGGCGGAGGCGGCGGATCGACCGGCAGCTCGGGGAGTTGCTGATCTTGGTCGGTGCTGCCGGTGTCGCCGCCGCAAGCAACGAGAGCGGCGAGGAGCGGAATGATGTTTGACGTTGCGCGCATGGAAATCCTCACGGTTGGGTTGCCGACCCCGGTGCAGATGGTGTGCCGCACGAGGTCTCCCGCGCCCCACGGCGCGAACGCTCGTCGTTGCCGACGAGAAATCACTAAATCGAACGAGGTGTTGCACTGGGCACAACGTGGGCCTCCGTCACGCTCGCACCAATCGCTGCGCGCCTGCGCACCACCCGACGAGCCGCCACGAAGGCGGTCCGAACCACGTGGTCAGCGCGGCGCACAGACCCTCATCGGTGCCGCTGCCGACCCACGCGACGTAGCCGTCGGGCCGGATCACAACGGCGCTCGGTGCCCGCACCGCACCGATCACGGGGAGCTCCCATGGGCCCGCGTAGCGCGCGTCGATCAAGCGAACGCGATCGGCCCACGGTGCGAGATCGAATGTGCCGGGTGCGCCGATGTTCAGCACCACCGGTCGCGCCTCGTGCAGCAAGCTGAACACCCGGCGTGGACCGGCGGTGGTGTCGAGCTCGAGATCCGGCATCCGGCGGCCGAGCAACGGATGACCAGGCCCGAGGTCGTAATGAATATCGAGCCCCGACATCATCCCGGCGTACCGCTTGCGCGGACCCTCCAGCTGCAGCAGCTCCGTCAGGTTCGCATGCAGCGCCTTGGTTCGATCATCGCCGCGCATCGCCGCGGTCTGCGCCATCGTGTTCCGCAGCACGCGTGCGGCGATCGGATGGCGCTCGGTCTGGTAGGTGTCGAGCAGCAGATCCGGCGCGGTGCCATGAATCACCTGCGCCAGCCTATCCCAGTTGATCGCGTCCTGGACCCCGAGGTTCAGGCCCTGCCCGCCGGCCGGTGAATGGACGTGGGCGGCGTCGCCGGCGAGCAGCACCCGTCCCGCGCGATACGACGCGGCCTGGCGGGCGGCATCGGAGAATCGCGACAGGTACGTGACGTCGCGAACCGCGAGCTCGGTCCCGTAGACGGCGGTCAGTGCCGCGCGCAGCTCGTCGAGCGTCGGCTCGCCGTGCTTCACGTGCGTCTCGTTCAACACCGCCCGCACGCGCTTGCCATCCTCGAGCTTCGCGAGCGCGTTGATGCCTCGCTCGTTGGGCCGCGCGCCCCATTCCGGATCGGTCATCGTCGCCTCGGCGATCAGGTAGCTGAGCGATGCATCCCAGCCCGGGAAGTCGATGCCGGCCAGCTTGCGGATCCGGCTGCGGCCGCCATCGCATCCGACGAGGTAGCTGGCGTGGAGCGCGCGCCCGTCGGACAGCTCCATCGCGACGCCGGTCTCGTGCTGTGCGAACGCTGCGACCTCGACCCCGCGATAGGTCGGGACCGCGAGCTCGTCGACCCACCCGGCGAGCACCCGCTCGATCCCTTCCTGCCACAGCGCGAGCCCGTAGTTGTGGCGGGTCGGAAAGTCGCTG
>JBBJLY010000211.1:0-14898 GCA_037720695.1 Kofleriaceae bacterium
CTGCATGGCTGCGTGTCCTCGCGAAGCTCGCGGGCGAGCTGCCAAGCAACGCGACGCTGTATCCAGGTCACGGCAAGCCCGGCGGCGTGACGCTGCTCGCGGGGCAGCGCAGTTACCTCGAGGCCCTGCGGGCGGAGGTCCGGCGGCTGTCGCCAGACGGTTCCAAGCTTGACGACGCGGAGCGGGCAGCGCTGGTCGCCGCGATGAAGCGTCACGAGCCGAGCAGCGCGCTCGAGTTTCTGATCGGGCTCGGCGCCGATGCGGTGGCCGCCGAGGTCGCCGCGGGGAGATAATACCGCCGTGCCCCGGCTCGCCGACGTCGACCTGAATTTGCTGCTGGCGCTCGACGCGCTGTTGCGCGAACGCAGTGTCACGCGCGCGGGCGCGGTCCTTGGCCTCAGTCAGCCGGCAACGAGTCACGCGCTCGGCCGGTTGCGCGAGCTGTTTGCGGACGAGCTGCTCGTGCGGCGCAACCACGACATGGAGCCGACAGCGCTCGCCGAATCCTTGGCCATCCCATTGCGCGAGGCGCTGGCCGGGATCGAGGCGCTGTTGTGGCGCGATCAGGTGTTCGATCCGACGACCGCGGAACGCGAGCTGGTGATCGCGATGACGGACTTCGTGGAGGCAACGCTCCTGCCGCGCGTCCTGCCCGCACTCGGGCTGGGGCCGAAGCTGCGGCTGCGCTTGCGCGCGCTCGGTGCCGAGCTGCCGGAGCGGGAACTGGCCGATGGCGAGATCGATCTAGCGATCGGGACCATCCTGTCCGCGCCGCCCGCGATGCGCGTCACGACACTCTACCGCGAGCAGTTCGTCGCGATGGTCCGGGCAGCGCATCCTTGCCTTGCGACCGAGCTGACGCCGGCGCGGTATGCGGGGCTCGATCACGTGTTGATCACGGCGCCAGGGGATGGTCCTGGCGTTGTCGATGCCGCGCTCGCGGTCGTCGATCTGGCGCGCAACGTCGTGCTGCGGACTCCCCACTTCCTCACCGTCGGGCGTCTCGTGGCAGCGAGTGACCTGGTATGCACCCTGCCGGCATTGGTGGCGCGCGACGTGCCGGGAACCGTCACATTCGCGCCACCGGTCGAGCTCCCCACGTTCGAGATCTCGATGTTCTGGCACGCGCGCCGCGAACGCGATCCCGCCGTGCGATGGCTGCGTGAACAGCTCCGCACGGCTGCGCACGCGCTGCGCTGAGTTGTGGGAGCATCGCGGAGGTGGGCCCGCTCGAGATCGCAGTCGTCGGCGCGGGCACCGCCGGCGCGGCCGTTGCGAGCTTGCTCGCGCGCGCAGGCCACCGGGTCACCGTGCTCGAGCGAGTCGCAAACCCGGGCCCGGTCGGCGCTGGCATCACGCTCCAGCCCACCGGCCAGGCGGCACTCGCGCGGCTCGGCTTGCTCGACGAGATCGCGGCACGCGGCGCGCGGATCGATCGTCTGACCTGCGTCCGCAGTACCGGCAAGCCGATGGTCGACCTCGCGTATGGCGAGCTCGATCCGGAGCTCTACGGGATCGGCATCCATCGTGGCGTGCTGTTCCAGACCTTGTTCGCCGCAGCACGCGCATCGGGCGCGATCGTGCGATGCGGCATCGCCATCGCGTCGACCGAGGTCGATACGCGCGGGCGCTGGCTGATCGATCAGCACGGCACGCGGCACGGTCCCTACGAGCGCGCTATCGCGGCCGACGGCGGCGTGTGCGAGCTCCACGCCGCGGCGTCGAAGGTCAAGACCACGCCGTATCCGTGGGGCGCGTTGTGGGTGGTCGCGCCGGATGTGCCCGACTTCACCAGCGAGAAGCGGATCTATCAGGTCATCGATCGCTGCCACACGATGCTCGGCTTTCTGCCGACCGGGCTCGGACCGCATGGCGACCGGCCGGTGGTCAGCATGTTCTGGAGCATCCGCGCCGATCGGGTCGAGGCCTGGCGCGGCCACGGGCTCGCCCGCTGGCGCGACACCATCCTCCGGCTCGAGCCACGCGCCGAGGCGATCCTCGACACGCTCGACGATCTGGAGCCGGTGCTGTTCTCGCGCTATCGCGACGTCCGGATGTGGCCGTGGCACGGCGATCGGATCGTGTTCATCGGCGACTCCGCGCATGCGACCAGTCCGCAGCTTGGGCAGGGCGCGAACCTCGCGCTGATCGATGCCGTCGTGCTCGCCGACCTGCTCGCCGGCGCGACCAGCGTGCCCGCCGCGCTGGCCGCATACACGACGGCGCGCCGTCGCCACCTGAACTTCTACCAGTTCGCGACCCGCGCCCTGACGCCGCTGTTCCAGAGCGACTCGCGCGCGCTCGCGTGGCTGCGCGACCTCAGCTTCCCGGCCAACCGCTGGCTCCGTCCGTTCCGGCACCGCATGATTCGCACCATGATCGGCGCCGATCGGGGACTCGTACGAAAGCCGTTCCCGCTGGCCGAGCTACGCGCCTTACCACCGGCCCGGTAACCTGGTACCAAGTTCTGGTCGAACGTCGGCGCGGTTCGCTAAGCCAGCTCGCGCGCGACGTAGTGCACGACGGCCGCGAGTCCGAGCACGGCCGCGACCAGCGCGGCACGAGCGCCCTGCCCGGGGCGGCGACGGCGACGGCGAGCGCGACGAACTGCGCGATCGTCGCGACCTTGCCGATCGGGTCGGCGTGCAGGTGATCGGCGCGCTGGCGGCGCGCGAGATAGATCGCGACCAGCGGCACCAGCACGATCTCGCGAGCACCGATCAGCACGAGGACCACCAGATCGTGCGAGCCAACCCAGATCACCACCAGCGCGATCGCGACGAACAACTTGTCGGCCAGCGGGTCGAGCCAGCCGCCGATCGCGGGCCGACTGTGTCCGCGATGCTGCAGGTAGCGCGCGACAGTTCCGTCCGCGGCGTCCGTGCCCGCAGCAAGCGCGATCAGGGCGACCGACGTCCAGGTGTCGCCATACGTCTACCACAGTGCGATCGCGATCGGGATCCGCGACAGGGTCAGGGCGTGGGCGATCCACAGCACTACGCAGGATCTTCCGGGACGTGGATCCCGACGTAGCCATGACGATCGTCGCGTTCAGCGGGCGGGCGGGCGGGCGGACGTGCGTCGCTCGGGGTATCGACGTGCGCGAGGCCGGTCGACGCCGGCCCGTTGACGACGCGGCCGTACGCATCGAACCGCGAGCCGTGACACGGGCAGTCCCACGTCTTCTCGGCCTCGTTCCAGTGCACCACGCCTCGCAGGTGCGGACAGGTCGCGGAGCGCAGGTGACACGTGCCGGCCTCGTCGCGAAATGCCGCGATCATGTGAAGACCGCGGCGCACGAGCGCGCCGTGTCCCGGCCGGATGTCGTCGGTCGAGCCGACGTCGCCACCGCGCAGCCAGTCGGTGTACGGCGATGCCGAGCTGGCGGCTTCCTTGACCAGCGTGCCGAGCGCGCGCAGATGACTGCGATCCGGATCGTAGATGGCGGACCAGGTTGGCTCGTGACCACGCATGAGGCTCGGGATGATCATGCCGGCGATCGTGCCGTGCGTCAGGCCGTTGCCCGAATCACCGGTGCAGAGGTAGACGTGCTCGAGGTCGGGGCTGCGCCCGATGTGCGCAGGGCCATCC
Organism: Kofleriaceae bacterium; assembly: GCA_037720695.1. Classification (GTDB taxonomy): domain Bacteria; phylum Myxococcota_A; class Polyangia; order Haliangiales; family Haliangiaceae; genus JABFXX01. The sequence continues at coordinate 3,592 of JBBJLY010000211.1, forward strand.
GCGGGCTCGATGATCTGACCGGACCACCGCGCCACCAGGTCTCCCGCGAACGGGATCCAGCGCCGGGTCCAGCTCTCGAGGTCGAGCCACGCCCGCGCCGGCTCGCCCTGACCGACGCGATGGTCGGCACCACCAACGAGCAACATCTCGCGACCCGCTTCACCTCGCGCGACGCGGATGTAGTGATACGGGTCGCTGGTGTCCCAGTACAGCGCGTGCGGCACGAGCCCGGGCTCGAGATCGAACGCGAGCACGTAGCTACGATACGCGGCCTGGCGCAGCGACATCTTGATCGGGCTCGTCATCGCGCCGTTGGTCGCGTCGACCGCGACGCGACACAGGATCCGGCGATCGTCCGCGAGCTTGATCGCCAGCGGCTGACCAGGCTCGATTCGCTCGGCGCGCACGTGCGTGTGGATCTTGCCGCCGAGCTGGACGAACGCCTCGGCGAGGCCGCGCAGGTACCGCAGCGGATGAAACTCCGCCTGGCGGCCGAACCTGATCGCGGGCCCGGTGTCGAACGGCAGCGGTGCGCGCGCGACCTTGTCGGCGACCAGGCCGGCGCGGCGCGCGGCCGCGAGCTCGCGATCGAGCTCGCGCTCGGTCTTGTCGCTGGCCGCGCCGGGGGCCGCGAACAGGTAGCCATCGACGCGCTGAAAGTCGCAATCGATCCGGAGCTCGTGCACCAGCGTCTCGATGTAGTCGATCGCGGAGGCGTGACTCTCGGCCATCAGCTTCGCGCCGGACTCTCCGAACTTGCTCTCGAGGTGGCTGAACCGATCGTCGACCGCCGATGCGAGGTGCGCCGTCGTGCGGCCGGTCTCGCCGCCGCCGATCGGACCGTCGTCGATCACCATCACGCGTGTCCCGCGCCGCGCGAGCTCGAACGCCGTGGTCAGGCCCGCGATCCCCGCACCGATGATACAGACATCGGTCTCGGGCTCCGGAGGCGTGTCGTAGCTCGGAACCGAAGCACCGGTCCACACCGAGGTGGTCGCGCCGCCATCCTTCGCCGTCGTTCGCATGGCTTCCTCCGTGGCGACACGCTTCAAGTGATGTGCCATGGGGTCGCTACGTGCGCCGCCGACACAGGGAGGATCGCTAACTCCGTCAGGCGGGCGAGACCATCAGCAATTTTTGCGGCATATCAATTGCCAGCACGGCTGCCATGCAAGCTCGCTGGATGTGCCGCTGTGCGCTCGTGCTCGTCGCGGCATGTGGACACGACAGCGGAGCGATCGACCCCGACGCTGCGATCGGACCGGATGGCGCAATCCTCGACGGCGGCACCGCAGATTCTGCGTTCGATGGCGGTCCCGACGCGCCATCTGACGGCGCGCCCGATGACACCGCGCCGAATGTCGTCCGCATCACGCCCGCTCCGGCTGGCGATGCCTGGCTTCATGAGCCATTTCGCGTCGAGCTCGACGAGCCGGTGGACAGCGGCGCACGAGTCTCGGTCACCCTTGCTGGCGCCGCGGTCACCGCCACGATCACGGAGGAAGGCGATCGCACGCTGCGGGTCGCGCTGGATGCCGGCACTGCGGGCCTCGGCGCGCTCGTCATCCGCGTCACCAACGTTCGCGATCTGGCTGGCAATGCCGCCGCGCCGATCGAGGCCGACTACACCGTCACGCCGTGGAGCCAGCCCATGCTTGACCGCGGCGCGAATGCCGCGGCGCCAGCCGTGGCGGTGACCGAGATCGGCGCGGTGGTTGCGGCCTGGACGGTCGGTGCAGCCGGACAGCGCCGGGTCGTGATCAGCCAGCGCGATCACGGCACCTGGCAGGCCCTCGGCGGTCCGCTCGGAGCCGCGGACACGACGACGCCCTCGGTAGCGATCGATGGCGACGGCATCGTGGTCGCTTGGATCGAGAACGGGAGCGCACGCGCCGCCCGGTGGACCGGCAGCTGGACCGACCTTCCGTCGCCCGGCACCGGCTCACGCATCGTGCTGGCCGGCGGCACACAGCTGGTCGCAGCGACTGTCGGCAGCAGCGTCGCGGTGCGTCGCCTCGACGGCAGCACGTGGCAGCCCGTCGGGACCGACGTCGCAGTCGGTGGCAGCGTGATCGGCGCGCCGGCCCTTGCACTCGCAGCAGAGGGCAAGCCGGTCGTCGGCTGGATGACGTCCGCGAGCGGCACCATCACGCTACGGACCTACCGGTTCGGCACCAGCTGGACCGCGCTCGCGCCGATCTCGTATCCGGCTCCGCCCGCGGGCACGCCACGGATGAGCCTTGCGGCGAGGGACGCAACGGTCGCGATCGCGGGATCAACATGCCGGCTCGTCGGCCGTGCTCGCGGCCCGCACGACCGGCACCGCGTGGACCCGGCTCGGGCGAACGCTCGACGTCGACGTCGCGGGGGACGCCTCCGCACCTGCGATCGCACTCGACGCCAGCGGCGCACCGATCGTTGCGTGGCGCGAGCGGATCGAGACCGCCGAGCGCGGCGCGATCGCGCGCTGGACCGGCTCGGCGTGGGCGATCGTCGGCGGCGTCACCTGGCACGCGGACCCCGATGCATCGGTCTCCGCGACCGCGATCGCGCTCCATGCTGGACGCGCGCCCGTCGTCGCGTCGATCGCGAATGGCGCGATCGGGATCGCGCGCTGGAATGGACCTCGGGTCGCGGGGCCGGGCATGACGAGCCGGCCGCCGATCGCGGGCTGTACGTTCTCCGCCGCGAATCCGCCCGCGCGCGTGCTGCAGACTGGCTGCTTCACGGTGCCGGTCGCGGGCAAGCCGGCGCCACACGCCGGCCTCGTGCCGTACGACATCGTCGTCGAGCTGTGGTCCGATGGTGCGAAGAAGCGACGCTGGATCGCGCTGCCCCCCGGCAAGTCGATGACGACGTCGGCGAATGGATCGTGGACCGCACCGACCGGCACGTTCCTGGTCAAGGAGTTCGCGTACGAGGCGACGCCGGGCAATCCCGCGACGCGGCGCGCGGTCGAGACGCGCTTCCTGGTCAACACCGCGACCGGATGGGAAGGCTTCACGTATCAGTGGCGCGCGAACGGCAGCGACGCCGATCTGCTCACCGACGGTCAATGGACGTATGACTGGCCGCTCGACGCCGGCGGCACGTATCGCCACCTGTACCCGAGCCGGAGTCAGTGCCTGTCGTGCCACCACGGCTCGCAGGGTCCGTTGCTCGGCCTGCGTCCGCAGCAGTTGACCCGGTGGGTCGATTACGGCGGCAAGATCGCCGATCAACTGCCGACCCTCGCGGCGCTCGGCGTCGGGCCCGGAACCGCGACGACGCCGTACATCTCGCCGCACGATCCGAGCGCGACCGACGAGCAGCGCTCGCGCGGCTACATGGCCGCGAACTGCGCGCATTGCCACAACCCGCTGAACATCGCGATCAAGGACCTGCGTTACACGACGCCGCTCGCGTCGACCCGGCTGTGCGAGAGCATCGTGCCGGGCTCGCCGCCGCAGTCGGTGGTCTACGCGCGTCTGACGCAGCGACCGGGATGCCGCCGCTCGGCACGTTGATCGTAGATCCCCTCGCCGGCCAAATCGTCGGCGGCTGGATCACCAGCATGACGTCTTGCCCTTAGAAGTAGATGCGGAGCCCAACGCCGCCGTCGAGATCGAAGAACTCGTTGTTATCGTTCTCGTCGATCAGCGTCAGCTTGATCGCGAGCTCGAGGTAGACCTCGATCGGCGAGCGCCGGAATCGGAACCCGAGCTCGAACGGAAACCGCGCTGCGAAGTTGGTGTCGTCATCGAGCGCGCCATAGATCGCCGCGCCGACCCCGAGCCGGAACGGGATGAGCACGCTGCTGCCGCGCGCCATGAACGGCGTCAGCAGATACGTGATGTGACCATAGGACACCCGATTGTCCCGGATCGTCGTGGCGCCGAACACGAAGTCGAGTGCGGTCCGGCGCGCGAGGTCGATCTTGAGGTCGAGCCCGAGCGGTTCACCGACGAACACGCCGATGCCGACACTCTCCGCACGCGCAGGAGCGGGCGCCAGGCAGACCACGAGCACGGCGAGTACAAGCCTTCGCATGTGGCGATGGTACCCGCACAGCGGGCGCCGGTGCTCGCTTGCGGATCGTCAGTCGTGGCCGTGGTTCGTACATTCACACAGGAGGTACGCCCGACGACTCCGTCGACGGTGAACACGTCGTCGTCCTCGCGCAGCAAGCACTAACCGATAATGTTAGGCGGCTGACCAGGGACCGGCGGGTCGTCGATCTGCGGCGGCGGCTGTCCCGGCTCCGGCGGCTGCAACGGTGGATCGATGCGCGGCGCCTCGGGCTGCGGGTCGATCTGTGGCGGATCCTGCTTCGGCGGATCCTGCTGCGGCGGCTGGCGCGTCGGCTCCTTCTGCGGTGGCAGCGTCGGATCTTCCGGCTGTTCGGGCGTGTCGTGCTTCGGCGGTTCGGGTGTGACCATGTGCCAGCACGGGTGCAAGCGCGCGGCCGGGCAGGGTTGCCTCACCCGCGTGCGCTCACCCGCACGGTCCGGCAGGCGGTGGCACCGCGCTGGCGCGCATCTCAGCGGTTCTCGCGCTGGCACGCCGCCTGCTCCTGTTCCGAAGCATGGACATCCTAACCTGGCTTATCGTTGGTTTGGTCGCAGGCGTGCTGGCGTCGATGGTCGTCGGCTCCGGATACGGCATCATCGGTGACATCGTCGTCGGCATCGTCGGCGCGTTCATCGGTGGCTTCGTGTTCCGCTCGGCTGGCTGGCATGCGCCATTTGGTGGGCTTGCCGGGACGATCTTCGTCGCCTTCATCGGCGCCGTGATCCTGCTGGTATTGCTACGCGTCGTTCACAGCGCGACGGCACGCGGACGCGCCGGATAACGTCACCACATCTGGCGTAGACGCGACGCCACATCCACCACCAGGCCGGAGCTCGGTTCGCCGAGCCCGGCCGCGCTGCGTCCGCGCACGGTGCGTTCGAATTTGTCGAGGATTGCATCGGGAACGAAGCGACTGCGCGGCGCATAGACGTGGCGATCACCGAACCGATGCTGCTTCTCGACATACATCCGTAGCGGCTGGACGAGATGCAGGTGGTCACGCGCGCGTGTCATCGCGACATACAGCAGGCGCCGTTCCTCCTCGATCTCCTCCGGCGTCCCGGCCGCCATGTCCGACGGGATGCGGCCGTCGATCACGTCGAGCACGAACACGGCCCGCCACTCCTGGCCCTTGGCCGAATGGATGGTCGACACGATCAGCCAGTCCTCATCGAGTGCCGGTGGCCCAGCGTGGTCACCTGTGGCGCTCGGCGGATCGAGCGTCAGATCTTCGAGAAACGAAGACCGCGCCTGGTAGGTCGCCGCGATCGCCTCGAGCTGCACCAGATCGCCCAGCCGTGCCTCCGCCGCGTCGTAGCGTTCGACCAGTAGCGGCTCGTAGAACTGCCGGACGAGGCCGAGCTGGCCGAGCCACGGCGTCGCCGCATCTGCGAGCGTGGTCATCGTGGCAATCAGGCCCGGCCACGCGGTGCGAGCTGCGGCCGGGACCTTGAGCTCGGCGAGCGCCGCAAATCCGCGCGCGTGCACCGCATCGCTCGCGCGCCGCGCGGCGGCCGGGCCGATGCCGGGCAGCAGCTGGGTGACGCGAAGCCCCGCGATCGGATCGCACGGGTTCTCGCCCCAGCGCAGGATCGCGACCAGGTCCTTGACGTGCCCGGCCTCGAGGAACTTGAGCCCGCCGTACTTCACGTACGGGATCCGGCGGCGGCCGAGCTCGAGCTCGAGCGCGTCCGCGTGATGTGCGGCGCGCACCAGGACCGCCTGGTCGCGCAGCTGGAGTCCTGCCTCGCGGTAGGCCAGCACGCGCTCGATCACGTAGTCGACCTCGCCGAGCTCGTCCTCGACGATCGCGAGGATGGGCCGCTCCTGCGACGGCCGGGTCGACCGCAGCGTCTTGACGTGGCGGCGTGCCGCGCGATCGATCACCGCGTTCGCCGCGTCGAGGATCGGGATCGTGGAGCGGTAGTTGTCCTCGAGCGGGATCACGCGCGCGGGCGTGGCGAACGCACCGGGAAACGCGAGGATGTTCTCGACCGTCGCGGCGCGAAACGAGTAGATCGCCTGCGCGTCATCGCCGACCGCGGTCACGCCGCGCCCGCTGGGTGACAGCGCGACGACGACCTCGGCCTGCAGCGCGTTGGTGTCCTGGTACTCGTCGACCAGCACGTGATCGAAGCGCGAGCGCACGCGGTCCGCGACCGCGGGCTCGGCCATCGCGTGCCACCACCACAGCAGCAGGTCGTCGTAGTCGAGCACGTGGCGCGCGAGCTTCTCCTCGACGTACGCTGCGAACAGCGAGCGCAGCTCCGGGGCGTGCTCTCGACACCACGGGTACGCGGTGTCGAGCACGGTCTCGAGCGCGAGCCGCGCGTTGACGGTGCGCGAGTAGATCGCGAGGCAGGTGTCCTTGCGCGGAAATCGCCGGTCCGTGGTGGCGAGCTTGCGATCCGCGCGCACGAGATCCAGCAGATCGGCGGCGTCGCCACGATCGAGCACCGTGAACCCAGGGTCGAGTCCGAGCGCGAGCGCATGCAGGCGCAGCAGCCGGCTGCCGATCGCGTGAAACGTGCCCGCCCACGGCAGCTCCGATCCACCCGCGACGCGCTGTGCCCGCCGCGTCATCTCGTGCGCCGCGCGACGACTGAACGTCAGCAGCAGGATGCGCCGCGGATCCGCACCCTGCGCGACCAGCGCGGCGATCCGGTGGACCAGCGTCGTGGTCTTGCCGGTGCCGGCGCCCGCGATGATGAGCAGCGGGGCCTCGCTGCCCGCCGAGACTGCTTCGCGTTGCGCGACGTTCAGGGTTTGCTGCACCTGCGCATTTGAACAGTGTCAGGGATCTCGTGCAAGTTCCTGCAGATCGCTCGCGTACTCGCCGGGGCCGACCGGGACGATCCGCGTCGGATTCACCGTGGTCTGGCTCCAGTAGTAGTGGACCTTGATGTGGTCGAGGTCGCAGGTCGGGCGGATCTTCGGGTGCTGGTACATCCAGCGCGTGTGCCGCCACAAATTGGCGTGGTCACGCAGCCGCCGCACGTTGCACTTGAAGTGGCTGTAGTAGACGAGGTCGAACCGGAGCAGCGTGGTGAACAGCGCGACGTCCGCCTCGGTCATCCGATCGCCGCACAGGAACGGCCGCTTGCCAAGCTCGGCGTCCCAGTGCGCGAGCGCGTCGAACAGCTCGTTCACGGCGTGGTCGTACGCGCCTTGCGTGCCCGCGAACCCAGCGCGATACACGCCGTTGTTGATCGGCGCGTAGATCGCGTCGAGCACGCCATCGATCTCGCCGCGTAGCGATTCCGGCGCGAGGCAGCCTTCCGCCCGCGTGCTCGCGAGGCCCTCGCAATCGACATCGAGGATCCGCATCACCTCGCGCGACTCGTTGTTGACGATCGTGTTCAGCGCCCGATCCCACAGCACGGGCACGGTCACCCGGCCGGTGTACTTGGGGTCCGCGCGCAGGTAGACGTCCCGCAGGAACTTCGCGCCGCCGATCGGATCCGGATCCTCGTCGCGAAATGACCAGCCATCGTCGCTCATCTTCGGATCGACGATCGTCACCGAGATCGCGTCCTCGAGCCCACGCAGCGCGCGCGTGATCAACGTGCGGTGTGCCCACGGACACGCGAGCGAAACGTAGAGATGATAGCGCCCCGGTTCGATCACCTTCGGGTGGCCACGGAACCGCGCGTCAGGCCGCTTGAACGCGCCTTTGGGGTCCGGCTCGTACCAGCCGGCGTGCCAGATTCCGTCGACGAGCTGTCCCATGCCCACGGGGTAGCAGATAGAGTGGTCGCGATGAAGTGTCCCGGGTGTGCCAACGACATGGCGTTGATCGAGGTCCACTCGATCGAGATCGACCGGTGCCCGAGCTGCGGCGGCATCGCACTCGACAAGGGCGAGACCGAGCTCATCGATTCTCTCGGCCTCGCGCACGTGATCGAAGGTGGGGTGGCGGCGGCGCGTGTCGATCGCCCGACTCCCGCGCACTGTCACGCCTGCGACAAGCAGATGATCGCGCTGCGCGGTGCCGACGACGTCGAGTACGACTGGTGCGATGGCTGCGAGCGCCTGTTCTTCGATCGTGGCGAGCTGACCGCGATCGACGCATTCGTCGACGCGTAGCGCTCGCGCACGGTCGTGACGCGCATTCTGTGATCGATCCGTGAGTCGGCGTGGCTTGCGCGCGGGACGCGAGTTAACCGAGGATGTCGAATCAGGATGGGGAACCTCGACGAGAAGAAGTTCGAGCAGACGATCAGCGGCTGCGCGAAGTGTGACCGCCGGGCGTTCGAGGTCTGGAGCTACATCGATCGCCAGGTCACCGTGATGCTCGGCGACTCCAACCATGATGGTCGGTGGACGCACGACGGCGAGAAGTTCATCGACGGCATCTACAAGATCCGATGCCTCGGCTGCGGCGACGAGCCGTACGCGACCACCGACTGCCCGCGATGTCACCGCCCCGGCGGCCTCGCCGACATCCTCGGCAAGCCGTCGCGCATCACCGCGCCGAAGCGCTGCCCGAGCTGCAAGGGCACCGACATGCTGGTGATGAGCTTCGCACCGGCCACCGTGCGCACGGGCGAGACGCGCCCGCCGGCACCGACGCCGATCGCGCTGTTCGGCGACCCCGGCTATCACATCGCCACCGTGATGTGCGATGGCTGCGACTTCGTGCTGACCAGCGACGGCTGTCCGCTGTGCGCCGGGCCCGGCCCGCTCCGCACGCGTCCTGGTTAGCCGATAGCTAGCCGACCCAGGTGATCTGCCACTCGCGCAGCTCGCCTTCGATCGTGACGTCGACGACATCTCCAATACGACGGCCGAGCACCGCGCGCCCGATCGGCGACATCGGCGTCACCACGGACAGGTGACCGTCGCCGCCAGGTCCGGTGAGCGTGACGCCCGCACCGACCGGCGCGAGGAAGAACGTGCGGCCCTCGCGGGTCTCGGCATCCTCGATCTCGACGATCGCGCCGACCGCGATGCTCGCCTTGGGCGCGAGCGGCGACGGCCGGAACGTGTTGAGCGCGTCGACCTCTGCCAGCGCTTGCTTGGCCCGGCGCTCGCTGGCCTTGCCGAGTGTGGCGACCTGGTGCGCGGCGCGCGCGTCCTCGCGTTTCTCGTCGGGGGTCGCGCCCTCGCGCGCCTCACTGGCGAGCGAATCGCGAGCCGACAGCGCGGAGCGCGCCGAGGACTGCAGCTGTTCGGTGAGCTGAGCGACGAGCACGGACTTGTCCATGGCGCGATCGTCTCGCTACCTCGCCGGGCGAGCAATTTTTCTACTGCGCGGTCGTGCCGGGGGTCGCCCGCGTGGTCTTCCAGCGGAAGCCATCGAGCACGGCGAGCGAATCGAACGAGCTGTCGACCATGTCCCAGACCGCGATCCGTAGCGTGATGATCTCGCCGGGCACCACGTTTCCCTTGGTGACCAACCAGCCGGTCCCTCCGCCGACGACCGAGCTTGCCGCACACTGGTTTGGGAGCGGGTCGTCAAAGCCGGTGTCCTCCAGCATGTCGATGCTGTCGCAGGTGGTGATCGAGCTCGGTGTGCCGCCGGTCGCACAGCCGGTGGGGCCGTTCAGGCACGCGGTGAACAGGCCGGTGTTGCCATGCGCCAGGTTGACGCTGACCGGCAACTTGGTGCTACTCGACGGTGGCTTGTAGAACGCGAGGTTCTTGTCGCTCGGGTTGGCGGGCGCACCACTGAACGTCGAGTCGAGCAGGATCACGAAGTAGTCGTTCAGCGTCGAGCAGGTGTACTCGGGAAGTCCGCCGCGAAGTAGCTGGACACCAGCTCGAACGACCGCGCATTCGTGGGCACCCGGATCTGGAACGTCAGCATGACCGGATCCAGCGCGGCCGTGCCGGTCGGCTGCGGGCATCCCGCGGTCTTCGGCAAAACGTTGTTGTTTGCCGTCATCCAGTCGGCGGGGAAGGTCGACGTCGGACCGGCGACGTGCGCGTAGCCGCCGAACGCGTGAAAGCCGGGCAGGGTATCGGTCTTCGCCGCGGCGCCACCGGTCGACAGGATCGCGAGCGACTCGCCAATCCGCGGCGTGACCCCCGGCCCGAACTGCGGCCGGATCGCGTGGCCCTCTCGGTCTGGCGTGCCGCTGCCGCTGGTCAGCGACAGCTTGGCCGACAAGACGCCCCACGTGCGCTCGGGCGTGGTCGTGCGGCGGCACAGCTCGATCGCCTTTGCGAAGTCGAGCGCGCTGGTCGAGTTGGAGCTGAGAGCGTCGTCACAGCTCGCCGGATCGTCCATCACCGTGTTGCAGTCGTCATCGACGCCGTTGCCGGGGATGTCGAACGCGCCGGGGTTGACGAGCGCCGGGTCGTCGCAATCGGCGGTCGAGTCGCAGCAGTCGGCCGGCTTGTTCGGCAGGCTGCAGGTGGCGAACCCATCGCCGTCCTGATCGTCGAGCTCGTCGCCGATGCCGTTGCAGTCGTTGTCGAGGTCATCGCCGCAGACCTCGGCGATCGGCACGATCTCGCCGTCGCACGGTCCCCACGTGCCGCTGGCCTGGCAGGTTCGCGTGCCGCCCATGCAGGCGCCGACATCCTTGGTACCGGCGGCGCCCGTGTAGCAAGCCGCGGTGATCCCCGGCCGGCAGATCGTCATCGGATCGTCGGCGCACAGCCCGGCGGCACCCTCGAGCCGGCACACGCCTTCGCTGCCGCACGTGTAGCCATCGGGGCAGCCGGTGGTCTCGCTGCACGCGACCGCGCAATCCTGAAACGAGCCGTTGCTACAGCTGGTCAACACGATCGCGAGCGCGACCAGACTCTCCCTCACCACGGCGCGGAGAATGTGCACTTCTCGTCGAGGGGGCCAGGCCCCGGCACTCTCTGCTACTGACCTGCTGATTCGTTACAGCCTCAGGTCTTGCGCGAGCGAGCTGGCTACTCGCTGGTCGACGTGTGGTCGTGCACGATCCGCCAGCCCTCGGGCCGCCGTGCGAGCACGAGCGAGAACACCCCGCGGCCATCGGCCGGACTCTCGGTCAGGATCCAGTTGCCGAGCACGACCGCGCCATCTGCCCCGACCGCGTCGATCTCGACGACCTCGAACGCGAGCTTGCCCATCGCCCCCGGGTCCGTGCCGTATCGCTTGCGATAGTGGTCGTACGCCAGCTGCCACCCCTTGCGCACCTTGCCGCCGGAGGTGAACACCAGCGCCTCGCTCCGCGCGTAACCGTCCATGTACGCGGCGAGAGCGCCGCGCGTCCAGGCGGCGACGCCATTTTCAAAATCATCGGCGCCGACTATGTCACTATTAAACGTTTTACA
>JBBJLY010000453.1:0-3951 GCA_037720695.1 Kofleriaceae bacterium
CCGCCCGCGCCGCGACCGCCGACGCCGAAGCGGGTGTCGAAAGTCTCGGCATGCGATCCGTTCTCCGTGCGCTGCCCGGCCGCGATCCCGCTCAAGCCGATCGACCCCGACGAGCTGCTCGGCGACCCGTATGGCCCGCGAACCGCGAAGCCGCAACCGAGGGCCAAACCGAAGGCGAAGGCGAAGGCGAAGGCGAAGGCGCCCCGTCGCGCGCCGACGACGACGACCGGCTCGCCGTACGACACCGATGTGATGAGTCCGTACGGTCCGTAGTCAGCGCCGTTGCGCGGGCAAACTGTCGACCAGCCGACCGACGATAGCTTCGTGCGCCTTGTCGATCTCGGCGTCCGTCAGCGTGCGGTCCGGCGCGCGATAACCGATCGACCACAGCATGCTCTTCATGCCAGTCCCGAGCTTGGGATCGCGATAGTCCTCGAGCAGGCGGACGCGGCCGACCAGCGTCTCGTGCGCCTGCTCGATCACCTCCTCGATCCGCGCAGCCGAAATCGTCTCCGCGAGCAGCAACGAGACGTCGCGGTCCGAGCCCGGGAACCGCGGGATCGGCCTCATCTGGCGCGGCCCCGCGAGCGGCAGCTTCGTCAGATCGAGATCGAACGCGAATGCGGGCCCGGTCACACCGAGCAGGCGACGGACCTCGGGGTGCAGCTCGCCGAAGCAACCGACCACGATCGGCCCGGCCGGCATCGCCAGCACGAGCTCGCCCGCGATCCCGGGATGCAGGTACGCGACGTGCGAGGTGGCGCGCGTGCGAACCGTGACCTCGCCCGACACCGCGCGGATCGCGGTCAACGCGAACGCCTTGGCATCGAACGCATCCCACGGCGCACCGTCGCCGAGCTGCGCGGCCCGCCGTCCGGCGAGCACGCCGGCTGCGAACACCGGCTCGTCCGCGAGCTCGGTCAGTGGACGCTCGGTGACGCCGCCGCCGCGGCGCAGGAACACGCTGCCGACCTCGAACAGCGCGATGTTGGGCCGGCCATGACTCTGGTTGCGAGTCACCGCCGCGACCAGGTTCGGGATCAGCGACGTGCGCATCACCGCCTGATCGACCGACATCGGGTTGCGGAGCGCGATCGGCTGCGCGCGGCGATCGGTCACCGCCACGCGCAGCGCGCTCGATCGCTCGACCGACTGAAAGCCGAACGTGATCGCCTCGGCCATGCCGGCTGCGGCGAGCGCCGCACGCGCGAGCTCGGCGGGATCCGCGGGACGCACGCCCGGGGCCTGGCGCAGCACCGGCAGCGTCGAGACCACCTGCTCGTAGCCGACGATCCGCAGGATCTCCTCGATCACGTCGACCTCGCGCGTGACGTCCGCGCGCCCACTCGGGGGCGTGACCTCGAGCGTCTCGCCGGTCCCGGCGACGGCGCAGCCGAGGCGCTCGAGCGCGTCCTTGCACACGGCGGCGTCGAGCGGCACGCCGGTCAGCAAGCGCACGCGCGGCATCCGTACCGGGATGCTCCGCACCGGCTTGCGATCGGGATACGCGTCGACCAGCTCGCCGCGCACCTTGCCGCCCGCGAGCTGGCACATCAGGCGGGAGGCCCGCGCCGACGCCACCGCCGAGAGCTCGGGATCGACGCCTCGCTCGAACCGGTGCGACGCCTCCGAGTGCAGGTTCAGCCGGCGCGCGGTGCGCCGCACCGTGATCGCCTGGAACCCGGCGCTCTCGAGCAGCACGCGCGTCGTGGTGTCGGTGACCTCGGTCTCGAGCCCGCCCATCACACCCGCCAGCGCGATGCCCTTCGTGCCGTCGCGGATCACGACGTCACCGGGGACCAGCGTGCGATCGATCTTGTCGAGCGTCGTGAACTTCTCGCCGTCGGCCGCGTGGGACACCGTGATGATGCCGGTGGTCAGCGTGTCGGCGTCGAACGCGTGCAGCGGCTGGCCGAGCTCGAACATGACGTAGTTCGTGATGTCGACTAGGTTCGAGATCGGGCGCACCCCGACCGCGCGCAGCCGTGCCGCGATCCGCCGCGGCGATGGCGCGACACGGACGCCTTCGATCAGGCGTGCGGTGTAGCGCGGGCTCGCCTTGGGATCGGCGATCTCGATCCGGAGGTCGGGCGCACCGGCCACCGTGTACGCGGACAGATCGACGTCGGGCAGCACGACCTTGCCGCGCAGCACCGCGCACAGCTCGCGCGCGATCCCGAGATGACCCAGCACGTCGCCGCGGTTGGCGGGCGCGTTGACGTCGAGCAGCCAGTCGTCGAGGAACAGCGCGCGCTGTGCCGATGCTCCGAGCGGCGTGCGGTCGTCCTCGGCGCACAGCATGCCGGGCGAGACCACGCCCTTCACCGGCTTCGGTGCGAGCGTGAGCCCGTTCGGTAGCGTCGCGCCGACCTGCGCCCACAGCACCTTGCGGCCCGGCTCCGGCACGTTCGGCGCACCGCACACGACCTGGGTCGCCGTGCCGCCGCGCTCGGTGATCACGTCGACCAGCGTCAGCTTGTCGGCTTGCGGGTGCGGCGCCTTGCCGACGACCTCGCAGACCACGACGCCGGTGAACCCGCTGCCGAGGTGGGTGAGCCCTTCGATCTCGAGCCCGCCGCGGGTCAGTGCACGCGCGCCCTCCTCGACGGTGGGCAGCGTATCGAGATCGCACAGCTCGAGGAGCCAGCTCCACAGGACCTTCATCTAGAACTGCTCCAGGAAGCGGAGGTCGCCTTCGTAATAGAACTTGATGTCGTTGACGCCGTGGCGAAGCATCGCCATCCGCTCGAGGCCCATGCCGAACGCGAAGCCGGTGTAGCGCTCGGCGTCGATCTTGACGTGGGCGAACACCTCGGGGTCGACCATCCCCGAGCCCCCGATCTCGATCCAGCCGGTCTGCTTGCACAGCCGGCACCCCGAGCCGCCGCAGAAGCTGCACTGCATGTCGATCTCGGCGCCGGGCTCGACGAACGGGAAGTAGGACGGGCGCAGCCGGACGTCGAGGTCGCGCGCGAAGAACCGCTTCACGAAGTGCAGCAACACGCCCTTCAGATCCGCGAACGAGATGTCGACGTCGACCGCGAGCCCCTCGATCTGCGTGAACATCGGCGAGTGCGTCGGATCGTCGTCGCGACGGTAGACGACGCCGGGCGCGACGATGCGGATCGGCGGCGGCTGGGTCAGCATGGTGCGGACCTGCACCGGGCTCGTGTGCGTGCGCAGCACGATCTCCTCGGACACGTAGAACGTGTCCTGCATGTCGCGCGCGGGATGCTCCTTCGGGATCGCGAGCGCCTCGAACGTGTTCCAGTCGGTCTCGATCTGCGGGCCGTCGGCGACGACGAAGCCGAGCTCGCCGAAGATCTGCACCGCCTCGAGCCGGACCTGGGTCAGCAAGTGGAGGTGGCCACGTCCGGCCTGCCGCGCCGGCAGCGTGATGTCGACCGACCGCGCGAGGTCGAGCTTGGCCGCTGCAAGGACCAGCTCGCCGAGGCGCGTCGCGACCTGCTCCTCGATCGTCTGCTTGACCTTGTTCGCGGCGGCGCCGACCTGCGGGCGATCCCCGGCGGGCAGCTTGCCGAGCTCCTTCATCAGCTCCGAGACCTTGCCCTTCTTGCCGAGGAACTGCGCCTGGGCCAGGCGGATCGCCTGCTCGTCGGAGAGCGGCTGGATCGCGGCGAGGAACTCGTCGCCGAGGCGTTCGAGGTTCGTGATCAGATCAGCTGTGGTCATGTGGTCCCAGAAAAAGCAAAAACGGCGGCCCTTGCGGAGCCGCCGTCATGAACAGATCGAGTGGCTCGGTTAAGCGCTGGCGATCTGCTGAAACGCGACCGGATCGCTGATCGCGATCTCGGAGAGCATCTTGCGGTTGAGCTGAACGCCCGAGGCGTTCAGCTTGCCGATCAGCTTCGAGTAGCTGACGCCGCCGGTCCGCGCGGCCGCGGTGATGCGCGGGTTCCCGTGCGAGCGGAAGGCCCGCTTGCGGTCCTT
>JBBJLY010000454.1:0-3918 GCA_037720695.1 Kofleriaceae bacterium
CGGGACGCTGATCGCCGAGGAGGTTCGCGATCTGGCGGAGCACCTTCGGCGGCTGGCGGATCCGGAGTGGTACCGGCCCAAGCGTTGCCCGCGGTGCGCGCACGACCGGGTGCATGTTCATAGTCGACTGGAGCGCCATCCTCGGGGTGATCCGTCGTCCCCGGCCGTGGTTGTGGTGCTGCAATTTCGCTGCGCGCTCGATGGGTGCGGTGCGACGTGGCGGATCTTGCCGGCGTTTCTGGCGCGCCACCTATGGCATGCGTGGAAGGTCGTCGAGCAGGTCGGCGACCGGTGCCGACGACCCCGGCGGTCACGGCGAGATCGAGCGTGGCCGCGCGGACGCGCGGGCGGTGGTTGGCGCGGTGGTCGTCGGCGGCGCGGGTCCTCGTCGCGGTGCTGGCGGTCAGCGCGGGTGTCGTGCTCGAGAAGATCGCCCAGCGGGTGGGACTTTTGGGGACGCGTGGCGAGCTGGTCTGTGTGTACGTCGCGATGACCGCGCCGCCGGCGAGCGAGCACCTGTCGTCGCTCGCGGCGCTGGTGCATCGACTCGAGCGAGGCATTCGTCTCATGTAGGACGCGGGCTGCCTCGCGCGACGTCGGAGCCGTGGGGCTCGTGCGGACGATCCCATCGTTTGTGGCGAGCGCGGTTCGCGAGGATGGCGCGATGGACGATGACGAGCGGCGGAAGGTCGCGCTGTTTCGATTCGCCGTACTCGGCGCGCTGGTGAGCGCGCGCCTCGAGCACGGCGACCGCGCCGAAATGTTCGCGGCTGCCGCGAAGCGGGACTACGTGACGCCCGAGGGGCGGGTGGTGCGGATCTCGGCGCGCACGATCGAAAATTGGTACTACGCCCACCTCGGAGGTGGGCTCGCGGCGCTGACGCCGAGCCCGCGCGAGGATCACGGCACGAGTCGCTCGATGACCGCGGGGGTACGTGACCTGGTGGTGCGCGCCAAGCGCGAGAAGCCACGGCGCTCGATCCGGCGGATCATCAAGATGCTCGAGCGCGCCCACGTGGTGAGGCCGGGGCAGCTGACGCGGTCGAGCGTGCATCGGCTGCTGGTGCACGAAGGAATCTCGGCACGTCCGTCCCGGCGTGACGACGAGGACGGCGAGCCGTTCGGGACCCGGGTGGAGCGCCGGAGCTACCTCGCCGAGCACGTCGGTGATCTGTGGGTCGGCGACGCGCTGCACGTGCATCGCCGGGTGCGCTTCCCCGACGGCTTCGTCGGCAAGGCATATCTACTGTCGCAGATCGACAGCGCGTCGCGCTTCCTGCCGCACAGCTACTTCTCGCGGCAGGAGGCCGTCGTCAGAGCATGGCCTCAGCAAGCGATCCTGATACGGACCGCCAGGCTCTTTATGTTCCAGGTACAGCGTACATGGCGAGCTCGCTGCGGCGATCTGTCGAGCTGTCTATTCGCTTGCAGCACGCGGGCAAGCGAGATGCCGAGGCGAAGGGCGTGATCGGCGCTGGCATCGGACGTGGCGCGAGGAGGTGGAGGACGAACTGTCGCGCGACGGCGTCGTCGCGGTCAGACCTGACGGCGATCCACTTCGCGTGGCTCGCGCGCGAGTACCACGACCGCCCCCACGACACGACCGGCGCGAAGCCGCGGGAGCGCTTCCTCTCCGAGGTGAATCTATTGCGCGCGGCGCCGTCGCCGGAGGCGCTCGCGAAGATCTTCCTGCATCGCGAGCCGCGCACCGTGCGCAAGGACGCGACCGTGCGCTGGAAGGGCGGCTTCTTGGAGGTACGACCCGAGCTCGCCGAGAAGAAGGTCGAGCTGCGCTTCGACCCACTCAACGACGCGCGACCGTGGGTGTACCGCGGCGGCGTCTTCGTCTGCGACACGGTGCCACTCGATCGGGTGGCGAACATGCATCGCGAGCGGCGCCGGGTGACCGGCGAACCCGCCCTCAGGTGAACCCGACCGGCATCGATCCGCTCGCGCAACTCGTCGAGGAGCACGCGCAAGCGACGCGCCTCGCGCACCTGGCGAACGACGACGACGACGACGACGACGACGACGACGACGACAACCCGAACCGCAACGAGGCCCCATCATGACCGACCGAACCAACGACAAGGCGCGCTTCGCGCTCACCCGATACCCACTGCCCAAGAGCACGCAGGGCAAGACCTTCTTCGACAAGGGATCCGGATACGCGCGGCTGGCTCGCGCGTTTCGTCAAACCGTCGACGATCGCACCGTCGGTGTCTTGTCGAGATCCAGGCGTCGGCAAGACCTCGGCGATCCGCAACCTGATCGCGGACCTGCCCAGGCCCGATTACCAGGTGCTCTACCTGTGCAACACGTCGGGCTCGCCGCTCGACCTGTACCGCGCGATCGCCGGTGAGATCGGCGTACGACCGTCGCATCGGCGCGGGCAACTTTGGACCGACATCAAGAACACGGTCGTGCACATGGTCGACGAGCGCGGCGTCGTCCCCGTCGTCGTGCTCGACGAGGCACAACAACTTTCGGACAGCTTCCTGAAGGACCTCGCCGGCTTCTTGAACTTCGCCTTCGATAGCCGTGACCTGATGCCGCTCTGGCTCGTCGGTCTGCCGCCGCTGATCAAGCGGCTTCATCAGCTGCAGCACGATGCCTTGCGCACGCGGATCGCGATCGAGCTCCGGCTTGAGGCCCTCGATCGACAGAGCTTCGGCGCCGCCGTCGAGCACGGCTTCAAGGCCGCCGGCGCGACGCAGATGCTGGTCTCCGATGCCGGCGTCGAGCTGCTATTTCGCGCGAGCCGTGGCGTGCTACGCGTCGCGTCGAAGATCCTGCGCGTCGCGCTCCGCATCGCGGGCGACAAGAACCAGCCCTTCCTCGACGAGCATGCCTTCGAGGCCGCGATCACCGAGCTCGGGCACACGGCGTGACCGCCGAGCACGATCGGCTGCCGGTGGTGCATGCCGCGGACGTCGTCGATGCCGGCCCGGGCCGCGCTGGTGGTCGCGTCGCTGTGGGCACGCGCCGGGGTCGGCATCCTCGGCGGCGCGCCCAAGTGCTGCAAGTCGTGGCTCGCCCTCGAGATGGCGATCGCCGTCGCGAGCGGGACACCGTGCCTCGGGATCTTCGACGTCGGCGATCCAGGCCCGGCGCTGCTCTACATGGCCGAGGACGCCGCGCCGATCGTCAAGACCCGTCTCCTCGGCATCTGCCGTCATCGCGGTCTGATCTCGCGCGGCTGCCGATTCACCTCATCACCGCGCCGGCGCTGCGCCTCGATCGATCCCACGATCAGCTCCGTTGCGCGAGGCGGTCGCGACCTATATGCCGCGCCTCCTGGTCCTCGATCCGTTTGTCCGCCTGCACCGCATCGATGAGAACGACGCCGGTCAGGTCTCCGCCTTGCTCGGCTACCTCCGCGAGCTTCAGCGCGCGCTCGATGTCGCGGTCGTCATCGTCCATCACGCACGCAAGAACGGATCCGCCGGTGCTCCCGGCCAGAGCCTCCGCGGCTCCGGCGATTTCTTCGCCTGGTCCGACTCGCTCCTCTACCTGCGGCGGCACCGCGGTCAGCTCGTGCTCACCGTCGAACATCGCAGTGCGCCGGCCCCGGAACCGATCGCGCTCGTCCTCGCTGCGGACAACGACGTCCATCTCGAGGTCGTGGCTGCCGGCATCGACGACGCGGCCGACGCCGACACCGATACGATCACCGCTGCGAACCTCGACCACGCCATCATTCAGACCCTGGCACAGCTGCCAGAGCCCGTCACCCGCGCTGAACTTCGTGCTCGGCTCCGAGTACGAAACGAGCGTCTCGGCGAAGCGCTCGCGCGCCTCGTCGATGCAGGCTCGCTACGCCGCGCCGGTGATCGCTTCGGCATTCCCGATTCCCATCACCCCTGAGGTGAGTGGGAACGGGAACGGGAATCCTCGCGCCGATCGCGGGACGACCCA
>JBBJLY010000212.1:0-14780 GCA_037720695.1 Kofleriaceae bacterium
CATCGTCTTGTAGTCGAGGACCTCGTAGAGGATCGGGAAGAAGTCGAGGCCGTAGGCTTTGGCGTGGCCCTCGATCTCTTCCTGCATATCCCGGAGATACGCGGGGAAGCGCTTGATCGTCATTGTATTCCGGCCTCCTCGCCGAGACGGGCTCCGCCCTCCTTCACTCGCTCGGCGGCCAATTGTATTCCGGCCTCCTCGCCGAGACGGGCTCCGCCCTCCTGGACTCGCTCGTCAGCCATCATCGACCCTTCCCGAGGAACTCCTTGATCGAGTCCATGATCGCGTCCTTGCCCTTGATCTCGCTGGTGACCACGCGGTCGTCCTCGTCGAAGTGCTCGGTGAGATCCTTGATGAACTGGCCCGAGCCGTAGGGCGACTCGACCTGGCCGTACGAGAACAGGTTCACGAACGGCAGGACGTCCTTTTTGAGGAGCTCGACGCAGGTGTGCGTGTCGTCGACCGACCAGTTGTCGCCATCGGAGAAGTGGAACGGATAGATGTTCCACAGCGTCGAGGGGTACTCGTCGGCGATCAGCTTCGCGCACAGCTTGTAGGCCGACGAGATCATCGTGCCGCCCGACTCGCGGGTCTTGAAGAAGGTGTCGCGATCGACCTCCTTCGCCATCGCGTCGTGGATGATGTAGCGGCTCTCGATGCCGTGGTACTGCGACCGCAGCCAGGTATCGATCCAGAAGCTCTCGATCCGCACGATCTCCTTCTGCTCGTCGCCCATCGAGCCGGAGACATCCATCATGTAGATGATGACCGCGTTCGACTGCGGCAACGGCTCGCTCTTCCACGACCGGTAGCGCTTGTCCTCGCGGATCGGGATGATGATCGGGTTCTTGGGATCGTAGGTCCCCATCGCGACCTGGCGGCGGATCGCCTGGCGGAACGTGCGACGGAAGTGACGCAGCGACTCGGGACCGGTGGTGCGGATGCCCGAGTACTTGTCTTTGAATGCGACGATCTTCTCTGTGCCCTTGGGCTGGATCCGAGGCAGCTCGAGCTCCTCGCCCATGATCTCGGCGAGCTCCTGGATCGAGATCTCGATGTCGAGCAGGTGATCGCCGGGGCGATCGCCGGCCTGTCCCGCGCCGGGCTGCGCCTCGCCATCGCCGCCGAGCGCATCGCCGACGTCGCCCGAGCCCTGCCCGACCCCGCCCTGTTGCTTGTCCCCGTGCTTGAAGTGCGGGATGTCGACCGACGGCAGCGGGATCGCGACCGTGTCCTTGCCCTTGCGCGCGATCATCTCGCCTTGCGAGATGTACTTGCGCAGGTTCTGTTTGATCTTGCCGCGGATGATCTGGCGGAACCGGCCGTGGTCGAGATCGATTTTCTGCGACATGCGACCTCTCCTGCGCGTTAGAAGACCACGTCCGCGACATCGCCGCGTTCGTTGATGAAGCACAGCCGGCCACCCTGGCGCCTGGTGCGCTGGACCATCTCGAGGAGGCCGAGCGCGCGGGACAGGACGCCGGTCGCGTCGTCGGTCTCGAGCTCCACGCACAGCCGGGCCAGTAGCTCGGCCAGCGTGTGGTTGAGCTCGACCGCGACCGTCCCCATGCCCCGTGCGTCCATCAGCTCTTCACGTCTCCGCGCGCGAAGATCGAGGCGACGAAGTTCAGCACGTCGGTTGCCGAGACCTCGTCGTAGCCGAAGTTCTTGATCAGCCGCTGCTTGACCACGTCGATCTTCGCCTGGGTATCGCGGTCGACGACGCTCGACACCAGCGAGGTCAGCTTGATCGAGTCCTTCTGGTCCTCGAACAGCTTGCTCTCGAGCGCCTTGTGCAGCCGCTCGTTGGTCTTGTAGTCGAACTGCCGGCCCTCGATCGCAAGTGCGCCGATGTAGTTCATGATCTCGCGGCGGAAGTCGTCCTTGCGGCTCTCCGGGATATCGATCTTCTCCTCGATCGACCTCATCAGGCGCTCGTCCGGCTCCTCGTCCTGCCCGGTGTATGGGTTCTTGACCTTCTCCTTCTGGGTGTACGCCTTGATGTTGTCGATGTAGTTGGCGCACAGCTTCGCGATCATGTCCTCGTCGGCGCTGATCGCACGCTGGACCTCGTTCTTGACGATGTCCTCGTACTCCTGCTTGACGACCGACAGCATCTCGCCGAACCGCTTGCGCTGCTCGTCGGACGAGATCAGCGAGTGCGACCGCAGCCCGCTCTCGAGCTCGTTGAGGACCATGAACGGGTTGATCGCGCCCTCGGCCTTGTCGCTGACCAGCGCGTTCGCGATCTTGTCCTGGATGTAGCGCGGCGAGATGCCGTCCAGGCCCTCGCGCTGGCTCTCCTTGCGGAGCTCCTTGATGTTGTCCTGCGTGAAGCCCGGCAGTGTCTTGCCGTCGTACAGCTTTGCCTTCTGGATCAGCGACAGCGAGTGCTTCTTGGGATCCTCGAGCCGCGTCAGCACGGCCCACAGCGCGGCGACGTACAGCGTGTGCGGCGCGATGTGCTTGCCGACGCGGTCGTGCGTGAAGTCCTTGGTGTAGATCTTGACCTCCTCGGACACCTTCGTGATGTACGGGATGTCGACCTTGATCGTGCGGTCGCGGAGCGCCTCCATGAACTCGTTGTTGAGGAGCTTCTTGTACTCGGCCTCGTTGGTGTGGCCGATGATCACCTCGTCGATGTCGGTCTGCGCGAACTTCTTCGGCTTGATCTTGCGCTCCTGGGTCGCGCCGAGCAGGTCGTAGAGGAACGCGACGTCGAGCTTCAGGATCTCGACGAACTCGAGGATGCCGCGGTTCGCGATGTTGAACTCGCCATCGAAGTTGAACGCGCGCGGATCCGAGTCCGACCCGAACGTCGCGATCTTGCGGTAGTTGATATCGCCCGTCAGCTCGGTCGAGTCCTGGTTCTTCTCGTCCTTGGGCTGGAACGTGCCGATGCCGATCCGGTCCTGCTCGGAGAGCACGAGGCGCTTGACCCGCACGTGGCTCATCACCTTCTCGAAGTTGCCGCCGTAGTGGCGCATCAGCTCCTTGAAGATCAACCGGCAGGCCGGGTTGACGTCGCCGTCGACCTTGACCTTGAAATCGTCCGACGACAGCTTGAGGTTCGCCAGCGCCTCACCGCGCCACTCGCGCGGGATCAAACGCAGCGGCTCGTCGTGCATCGGCGAGTGGAACACCTCGGCGCCGCCGGCGAGCTCCGACAGCGGGCCCTCGAGCGTCCAGAAGTACGTGTAGAGCGAGCCCTCGCTGGTGCGCGAGTACTCCTCCATGCCCTTCTTCAGCTGACGCGCGATGGTGGACTTCGCCGAACCGACCGGGCCGTGCAACAGGATGATGCGGCGCTCGGTGCCGTAGCCCTGCGCGGCGCTCTTCAGCACGTTCATCAGACGCATCAGCGGGACGTCGAGGCCGAACACGGCGTCGCGCCCGTCGTGCGACGTGTCCTTGAAGAACTTGTAACGGACCAGCTTCTTCTTGTTGTCGATGTACTCCTCGACGCCGTGTGACAGCACCATGTCGTAGAGGCGCTGGTACGCGTTGCGGGTCACCTGCGGCGTCTGCCGCACGAGCGCGAGGTACTCCTCGAAGCTGCCTTCCCAGGACAGCTCCTTGTACGTCGCGTAGTTCTGAAGCTCGGCGATCTGTCCCACGAGACTCATGGGATCGACCGTACCACGAGGCGAATCACCCGGCGCCTGTCGGCTCGCGACCTGGCGAACCGGCCCGGCGGGTCACGGGCTGTTCACGTACTTCTCGACGTTCCTCCTGTGCTCGTCCATCGACTTTGCGAACGCGTGGGTCCGTGAATTCTTCGCGGTCGCGACGAAGTAGAAGAAGTCGCTGCCGTCGGGCGACAGCGTGGCTTCGATCGATGCCTTGCCGGGGTTGGCGATCGGCCCCGGCGGCAGGCCCTCGTGGCGGTAGGTGTTGTACGGATTGTCGCTGTCCTCGAGCTGGAGCGAGCGCAAGCGCTCGCATCCCGGCGGCTTGCCGACCTTGGTACACATCTCGATCCACGCGACGCACGGCGCGGATTTCTGCTGCGGCACCAGGCAGCCGTAGCGGATCGTCGGGTCGGTCTCGAGCCGCCTCGGCTTGAACCGTTCCGAAGTCAGGCGGTTGATGAACACCTGGGCGATCCGCGGCCGCTCCGCGGGGTCGACCGCCTCCTTCTCCACGATCGACGCCATGGTCAGGATGTCGCGATCGCTCCAGCCGAGCTTGTCCTTCAGCTTCGCGGTGTCCTTGGGATGCCGCTGGACCAGCTGGTTCCACACCTCCTGGTGCCGCGTGATCAGGCGATCGATCACCACCGCTGGCTTCTCGCCAACGCGGAACTGGTAGGTGTCCGGGAACAGGTAGCCATCCGCCGAGTCGCCGGCGATCGCGCGCCGCTGGAGCAGCGCCTTGTCACGCGCCAGCGCCTCGAGCTCCTTTGCGCCGGCGACCTTGGCCTGCTCCAGGATCTCGAAGTACTCGAGCATCGTCTTGCCCTCGGGCAGCGTGACCTTGACCGTGATCTCCTTGACCCCCTTGACCAGCATCTCGAGCACCTCGGCCGGGGTCAGGTTGTCCTTGATGAGGTACTTGCCGGTCTTCACGTTCGCGGTCTTGCCGTTCCACATCGCGTAGAGCCGGAACCAGGTCGGCTTCTCGATCACGCCCTTGTTCTGCAGCTTCGACGCGATCTGGGGAAAGCTCATGCCCGACACGATCTCGACCTCGACATCCGTGCCCTTGCCGCCGTGGCGCTCATCCGGATAGGAGAACGCGCGCAGTACCAAGAACAGGATGACGCCACCGAGCACGAACAGCGTGGCAAGCACGACGATCAGTGCCTTGCGAAAAGATCGCTTCGACATGTTCAGCCGCGGACGTTACTTGCTCTGCGCCCGTCGAGCCACCCCTGGAGGATCACCGCGGCGGCCTGTTGATCGATGACCGCGCGGCGCTTGCTGCGCGAGACGTCGGCCTCGATCAGCACGCGCTGGGCCTCCGCGGTCGAGAATCGTTCATCCTGCTCGTGCAACGTCACGGACAGCGGCAGTGCTTCCCGCAACGCGCGCACGAGCTCCAGGACCCGGCGGGCCCGGTGCCCGATCCGGCCGGATAGCTCGAACGGCATCCCGACGACAACGTCGGTGACGGTGTGCTGGTTCACGAGCGCGGCGATCGCTGTGAGGTCGCCAATTTTGCCGACGCGCGCCAGCACGGTGAGCGGGTGCGCGGCGATACCCACCTCGTCGGTCAGGGCGACCCCGATCGTCTTGGATCCGACATCGAGTCCGAGCGCGCGCATGTCGGGAGTCATAGCCCGGAACGCGTGCCGAAAAAATAAAGGCCCCGAATGGGGGGGCCATTCAGGGCCTGGGCGCAGATCGCAGGGTCTACTTGTTGCCTCAGGTGGTGGGGGAGACCAGCGGGATGAGGGGGAGGGACCGCCAATCATCCACCGAGTCGAAACTTTGAACACCTGCGTCGCGCGTGTGAACTTTCAGTTGTCAGCTACTCCGACAGCACCGGGCTTCATTCCCTGAGAACCAGGAAGCTGTCGTTTGGTTGCTTGAAGTCTGAGCAGATTTGGTGCCAGGGCCGCGCCGGCCGATCGCGGGATCTCGTCGACGCAGAAACGCGGGGTTGGGGTAGGCAAATTCCGGTCGTGTATCTACGTGGCCACTCCAGCTGTCACCCACAGGTCTCACGCCTGGCGAGTGTTGTGGCCACCTCATGCCTGATCGGCATTCAAACGTCGCAGTGTTCCAGCGACGGAGTGTCGCGATCGAGTACGGTCCGCATCATGTCGGACGAGCCACCTGCCTCCCCAAAGCTCCAGGTCCAGATCGACGACGACATCGCGCAGGGGGTCTATTCGAACCTCGTGCTGCTCAATCACACGGAGAACGAGTTCGTGCTCGACTTCGCGTTCATCCAGCCGAGCAACGGCCGCGCGAAGGTCCGTTCGCGCGTGATCTCGTCACCGCGGCACACCAAGCGCCTGCTCCAGGCACTGCAGAAGAACCTCGAGCGCTACGAAGAGCGGTTCGGCACGATCGACCTCGGGAGCGACGACGAGCCCGTGTTCCACTGATCCCGCGTTGCCAGGCGGTATAGGGTGTCCGCGAACCCTTCACCACGGAGTCGAACATGAGCGTTGCACGCATCACCGAGATCACGTCCGAGTCGACCAAGAGCTTCGAGGACGCCGTCCAGCAGGGCATCGCCCGCGCGAACAAGACGTTGAAGAACGTCAAGGGTGCCTGGGTCAAGGACCAGAAGGTCACGGTCGACAACGGCACGATCAGCAAGTACCGCGTGACCCTCAAGGTCACGTTCGTGCTCGAGGACTGAGTCAGCTGACGGCGGCTTCGAGGATCGCCAGCACGCCGCGATCGAGATCGAGCTCGCTCGCTGCACCAAATGGCACGGCCTCGTTGCGATCGCCGTGGCCGACCGGTGCGCCGACCGCGATCGGTTTGCCAGCACTTGCCACGCGCTCGTGGATCACGCGGAGTGCCGCATCGGGTGGATCGACGCCGACCGGCGGCTTCGGATCCACGCACCGCGTGAGGTCGCCGACGACCATCGCGCTGATCGTGCCGAGCACGCCGGTCAGCGCGAGCTGCGTCAGGTAGCGATCGAGCTCGTACGGTTTCTCCCCGATCTCCTCGAACAGCGCGACCGCGCCGGCGAGCGGCACCGGCCACTTGGTGCCGACGAGCATCGAGGCGACCGTCAGGTTGGCCGGGACGAGCGGGCCGCGCACGATCCCGCTTCCCCGGCACACGAGCGACCACGGGCGCGGGCCCGGTGGGGTGGGATCGGTGAGCGAGCTGACCAGCCGCTCGACGTCGCTCTCGGGCAGCTCGGCGAGCTGGAGGATCATCGGGCCGTGGATGCCGCGCACGCCCGCCGCGTGGGCCCACGCGAGCAGCGCGGTGGCATCGGAGAACCCGACGAGCGGCTTGGGATCGCGTCGCAGACGATCCGGATCGAGCCGCGGCAGGATCCGCATCAGGCCGTAGCCGCCGCGCGCGAGCACGATCGCGCGGATGTCCGGATCGCCGAGCATCTCGTCGAGCTCCTCGGCACGCTGGTCGTCCGACGCCGCGAGATAGCTCGGCAGCTCCGGATCGCGGTCGCGCTCGAGCGAGCCGGCGAGCACGATCTCGAACCTGCCACCGAGCCGCGCGATGCCACGCGCGAGCAAGTCGCGATCCTTGACTGGCCCCGCCGGCGCGACGATGCCGACCTTGTCGCCGGGCCGGATCCGCGGCGGCAGGATCATCTCAGCGCCGCTTCTTGCGTCGCTTGACCGCGCCGCGCGGCTTGTCGCCATTGCCGTTGCTGGTGCCGTTCGAGTCCGCCGCTCCGCTGACCTCGTCCTCACCGTCGGCGTCGCTATCGACCACGGGGATCGAGCCGCTCGAGCTGCCGCCGACGTCGAGCCCCAGCGCGCTGGGATCGACTGACTCCATCAGCGTGGTCTGCTTGCCGTCGTCGATCACCGCCGGCATCTCCGCCGTGATCCGCACGCCGAGCATCGCGAGCAGCTCCGGATCGACCGCATCCATCACCGTCGTCTGCTTGCCGTCGTCGACCAGTACATCGGACTGGCCATCGGACTGGCCATCGGACAGGCCATCGAACTGGCCATCAGGCTGGCCATCTGGCAGGCCATCGGGCAGGCCATCGGGCAAGCCATCGGTCGCGGCGGCGGCGATCAGCTCCGGCGGCTTCGGGATCTCGCCGAACGTGGTGTGCTCGGCGCTGATCGTGCGCGAGCGCGAGACCACGGGTGGCGGGGTCACCTCGGCCGGCTGTTCACGCGTGGGTTCGGGGATCGTGTGCGTGCGGGGGCGCACGGTGATCGAGCTCGCGCGCGCGACCGGTGCGGGCGCGGCCTCCTCCGGAAGCGCGACCCGCGCGCCCCACCACGAGGACGCGCGATCGTCCGCGAGCTGCGGGCGAACGGTCATCCCGGGCGCCGTGTCCGAGCCGCCGACCTGCTCGTGGATGTGGGTCACGACCGCGTCGAACGCGACTCCCTCGTCCGTCGAGATCGAGACCTGCGTGCCGACCGGCATCGGGGTCGGGTGCTCCAGGTAGCCCGTCGCCGGCCGGACCTGGGTCAACTTGATCCGGCGACCGAGCGACAGCCCGCGGTAGTTGAGGTCGACGAAGCTTTCGATCACGGGGGCACATTATCCCATGTCGGCCGTGGTTTACTCCGCGCGTGAGCCTCCTCGATCGGCTTCGCCAGTTTCGGGGCCAGCCGGCAACGGACGACTACGAGGGCCGCACGCAGGCGCTGGTCGTGCGCGGTAACGAGTTCGGGTTCGACGAGTTCGGGCTGTCGCGCGATTCGTTGAAGGGCGTGATCCGCGTCGCAGGCTGGCTGTATCGCAACTACTTCCGCGCCAGCGCGTTCGGCATCGAGAACATTCCGACCACGGGCCGCGCGATCTTCGTCGCCAATCACTCGGGCCAGCTGCCGTTCGACGGGCTCGTGATCAGCGCCGCGACGTTCCTCGAGCCCGCGCAACCGCGCCTGCTGCGGTCGATGGTCGAGTACTTCGTGCCGAGCGTCCCGTTCGCGTCGTACCTGCTCGCGCGCTGGGGCCAGATCACCGGCACCCCCGAGAACTGTCGCCGGTTGCTCGCCGCCGAGGAAGCGGTGCTGGTGTTTCCGGAGGGCGCCCGCGGGATCTCGAAGCCGTTCTCGAAGCGCTACCAGCTCGCCGAGTTTGGCAAGGGCTTCATGCGGCTCGCGCTCGAGACCGGTGCGCCGATCGTCCCGGTCGCCGTGATCGGCGCCGAGGAGCAAGCTCCCGCGATCAACGTGCGGCCGCTCGCACGGCTGCTGCGCACGCCCTCGTTTCCGATCGTGCCCTATCCGCCG
This sequence comes from Kofleriaceae bacterium, assembly GCA_037720695.1. Taxonomy (GTDB): domain Bacteria; phylum Myxococcota_A; class Polyangia; order Haliangiales; family Haliangiaceae; genus JABFXX01. The sequence continues at coordinate 8,867 of JBBJLY010000212.1, forward strand.
TTCTTCCCGCTGCCGCTGCCGGTCAAGTACCGGCTGTACTTCGGCGAGCCGATGCAGTTCACGGGCGATCCGGATGATGACGAGGACGTGCTCGAGGACCAGGTGAAGACCGTCAAGAACCGGATCGAGTCGATGATCCACATGGGCCTGCGGGCACGCCAACATGTCTTCTGGTGACCGACGACGATCGATCGAATTTCGGTCCGCGCGAAGCAAGGATCGAAATCTCCTCAGGAGGAGGGAACCCTGTGGGTGACCGACGACGATCGATCGAATTTCGGTCCGCGCGAAGCAAGGATCGAAATCTCCTCAGGAGGAGGGAACCCTGTGGGTGAGATCTCGATGCCACGACTCCGCAAGGTCGTGATCACCGGGATCTCCGGCAAGTTCGGCCGCATCGTCGCGCGCCGGCTGCACCACGATCTCGAGTGGCAGATCGTCGGGCTCGATCGCCGGCCGATGCCCGGGCGCCCGAAGGACATCGAGCTCCACCAGGTCGACCTGCGCAGCAAGAAGGCGCGCGATATCTTCCGCGCCGGCGATGTCGACGCGCTGATCCATCTCGGCGTGATGCACGACCCGCGCGCGCGGCCCGCCGAGCTGTACTCGTGGAACATCACGGGCACCGCGAAGCTGCTCGAGTACTGCCAGGCGTATCGCGTTCCCAAGCTCGTGCTGATGTCGTCGGCCAACGTCTACGGCCCGCGTCCGGACAACCCGCAGTTCCTGACCGAGGACGCGCCACTGCTCGCCGCGCAACGGTTCCCGCAGATGCGCGACCTGGTCGAGATCGATCACCTGGTGTCGACGTTCCTGTGGCGCGCGCAGAGCGTCGAGACCGTGATCCTGCGCCCGGTCCACATCGTCGGACCGGTTCGCAACGCACCGTCGAATTACCTGCGGATCGAGCGCCCGCCGATGCTGCTCGGGTTCGACCCGATGGTGCAGCTGATCCACGCGCATGATGTCGCGCAAGCGATCGCGACCGCGCTCGAGCCCGGGCGGCGCGGGATCTACAACCTCGTCGGCCCGGGCGAGGTCCCGCTGTCGACCGTGATCGCCGAGCTCGGGCGACGCCCGCGCCTGATCCCGCACCCGGTCGCGAGCTCGGTGCTGTCGTTCGCATTCCGGCTCGGGCTGTCGAGCTTCCCGGTCGAGGAGCTCGATTTCATCCGTTATGTCTGCATGGTCGACGGCCGGCGCGCGACCGCCGAGCTCGGGTTCCGGCCGCAGTTCGGGCTGCGCGACACCATCCGCGCGGTCGACGAGCTCGGCTAGTTCCCGCATCGTGCGGCAATCCCCGGCGTGGCCGTGGACACGCAGCGCCGCGGCCACGAAGCTCGCATTCATGAGCCGCGCAGCAACCAGCCGAGCCCTCGCGTCGCTATTCACGATCGCCAGTTGCGCCGCCGATCCATACACCGCGTCCGACTACTTCAGAGAGCTCGGCGCCGCGCACTGCGACAAGATGCACGACTGCTGCTCGCAGGCGGAGTACGACGACTGGTGGACCCAGGCCGACGGCGATCGGATCGACTGCGTCCAGACCCACAGCTATCCAGCCGAGCGGACCCCGATCCTCGATGCGATCGACGCCGGCCGGATCGAGTTCGATGTCGTGCGAGCCAAGGCGTGCGTCGACGCGCTGCGCGGCCACGACTGTCCGTCGTTCCAGCCCGCGCTCCGCTATCGCGAGACCTACTGCGAGGACCCGTTTTCCGGCACGATCGCCGCCGGCGAGCCTTGCGGCACGCATGCCGAGTGCGAGACCGGGTTCTGCGCGGCCGCACTGATCCCGCGGGAGTCGCCCCGGATCTGCCGCGTCACGATCCCCGATGGCGGCGCGTGCTCGGTGGTCGACGGCGCGTTCTGCACGCCTCCGAGTTACTGCCAGGACGGGATCTGCGGGCTCGGGGAGCCGGCCGGAGGCACCTGCTCCAGCGATGCCGGCTGCATCGACCACTGGTGCGAGGACAACAATCGCTGCCGCCGCGTCTGTAACGGCTGAGCCTTCCGGTCCGTGGTCAATCCGAGGTGGCAAGACCTGGCGTCATCCGGTTCTCGCGCTCGCGGATCGTTTTGACGCGATGAAACCCGGGCCTTGCGGCAACCACGGAACCGATTGAACGGCTCGTCGATGACCGGGAACCACCACGTGATCAAGGCCCAGCGAACCCCGCGCAATTGCCGCGCGTGCCGTGAGGACGGATCGATTTGCCGATCTGGCCGTGATCTGACGCGCTTTGCTACCGAACCGTGCCGTGGCGCTTCGATACAGGGGGTGTGGCGGGTCGTTCACACCCCGACCCTGCATGGTGATGGCAGTTCGACGGATCGACAGATTTCCGGGCATTTTTGTCAGGGAGTCGCCGCCAATTCCCAGCACATCGCCCTCAGGTGTCGAAACGTTGAAGGAAACCTGAATAGTTCGATCCCGTTGCCGCAATGGCACGACCAATGCTTTGCGCTAGTCCACCGCACGCCCGCCAGCCAAAGGAACCGACTCCCATGACCAAGCTTCTCCACTCTCTCGGCATCGCCCTCGTGCTTGCCACGACGCTCGCAGGTTGCGAGCTCTACTTCGGCGAGGATGACAACAACGACAACTGGAGCTATTGCGGCTCCGACGGTCAGTACAACTGCCGCGGCAACGACTGCCAGTGGGTGAGCGCCGAGTGTACAGACGGTGGCGGAGGCTTCACCTGCGACTCGGACGAAGACTGCGCCGCCGGTTGCTACTGCGACGACAACGGCGTGTGCGAGGAAGCTGGCTTCTGTGACAGCGATGACGACTGCTCCGAGGGCTACCACTGCGACGACCGGTCGTCGTGCGTCCCCGACACCTGCGACGAGGACACCGACTGCCTCGCCGGCCAGCACTGCGACAACGGCGAGTGCACCACCACCTGCACGTGCGAGAACGACCAGCAGGCCCAGGATGGCGGCTACGGCTGGTGCGACGAGACCCGCGGCACCTGCATGCCCGGGACGGACCCGGCCGGCAGCTGCGCCGGTCAGGTGACCTGCCCGACCGCCCCGCCGCGCTGCGGTCTCGGCACGGTGCCGGTGATCAAGGACGGCTGCTACACGGGCGAGTGCCGCTCGATCGCGGCGTGCGACGCAGCGCCGGCGTGCCCGAGCTTCCAGCATGAGGATGACTGCCTCGCGGCCGACAGCTGCGGTGGGGTCTACGTCGGCCGCAACTGCCGCAAGCCCGACGGCACGGCCTGCCAGGCCGGTGACACGAACTGCGTCTGCGAGCGGTTCGACTTCAACTCCTGCGAGGCCGACAACGACGCCCTCCAGAACAAGTGGTTCCGCACCTCGACGGGACTCTCGCCGCTCTGACCTGCTAGCGCGTGCGTGCGGACGGGCTGCCGGCGACGGTGGCCCGTCGGCGTTTTCGGCACCGACGGTTTCGGGCTACCCTCGCGCCATGGGGTTCGAGTTCTCGGAGACGATGGCCGGCACGATCGAGTGGGACGCCCGGCCCGGGGAGCGGCACCCGTTCAAGTTCGAGGTCACGGCCCACGCCGACTCGACGCGCCAGCACCTCGAGGATGGCAAGGCGGTCCTGCACGGGACGATCGACGCCCCCCCGATCGCGCAGGGTGCGCCGGTCTCGGGCGTGATCACGATCCGTCCGATCGGACAGCGCATCATTCGCTACGAGCTGTCGTTCGTCGGCGACGACGGCAAGCCGTACGAGCTGGTCGGTCAGAAAGCCATTCGCTGGACCGCGCCCCTCCGAACGTTCACCGAGCTCCCGGCGGAGATCCTCGATGAGGAGCACCGGCGGGTCGCGACATGCCGAACCCACTTCGACCTCAAGAACGACGGCTGGTCATTCCTCCGGAGCTTCCGCCGCGTCCGATAGGGGGTTGACCGGAGAGTCCCGAGGCCGTCTGGCCGAGGGACAGCGAAGGTCACAAACATGGTAGACCCAGACCGCCGGAAAACCCATGGGATTCATACAGCAGATCTTCGGTAGCAAGAACCAGCGCGAGCTCAAGAAGCTGGCGCCGCTCGTGGACCAGATCAACCAGCTGGAAGCCAAGATCAAGCCGAAGAGCGACGCCGAGCTCAAGGCGATGACCGCGGAGTTCAAGCGTCGGATCGACAAGGGCGAGACCCTCGACCAGATCCTTCCGGAAGCGTTCGCCGTGATCCGCGAAGCCAGTGTGCGCACCACGGGGATGCGGCACTACGACGTGCAGATGATCGGCGGCATCGTCCTTCACAACGGACGGATCGCCGAGATGAAGACGGGCGAAGGCAAGACGCTCGTCGCGACGCTGCCGACATACCTGAACGCGTTGCTCGGCAAGGGCGTCCACGTCGTCACCGTCAACGACTACCTCGCCAAGCGCGATGCCGAGTGGATGTCTCGCATCCACGGCTTCCTCGGGCTGTCGACCGGCGTGATCGTCCACGGCCTCGACGACTTCGAGCGCCAGCGCAACTACAACTGCGACATCACGTACGGCCAGAACAACGAGTTCGGCTTCGACTACCTGCGCGACAACATGAAGAACTCGCCGGACCGCATGGTCCAGCGCGCGCTCTACTACGCGGTGGTCGACGAGGTCGACTCGATCCTGATCGACGAGGCCCGCACCCCGCTCATCATCTCCGGCTCGGCCGAGGAGAGCGCGGACCTCTACGTCAAGATCGACCGTCTGATCCCGCGCCTCAAGCGCGAGGTCGATTACACCGTCGACGAGAAGGCGCACTCCGCGATGCTGACCGACGACGGCGTCGAGAAGATGGAGAAGCTGCTCGGCGTCGACAACCTCTACGAGGCGTCGAACATCCAGCTCGTCCACCACGTGAACCAGGCGCTGCGCGCGCACACGCTGTACAAGCGCAACGTCAACTACCTGATCGACCCCGAGAACAAGGTCGTCATCATCAGCGAGGACACCGGCCGCGCGATGCCAGGACGCCGATGGTCCGACGGCCTGCACCAGGCGATCGAGGCCAAGGAAGGCGTCACCGTCGAGGAGGAGAACCAGACCCTCGCGACGGTCACGTTCCAGAACTACTTCCGGCTCTACAAGAAGCTGGCCGGCATGACCGGTACGGCGGACACCGAGGCCGCCGAGCTCCACCAGATCTACAAGCTCGAGGTCTCGGTCATCCCGACCAACCGGCCGATGGTCCGCAAGGATCATCCAGACCTCGTCTACAAGAACGAGGCGGGAAAGTTCCGCGCGGTCGTCACCGACGTCGAGGACTGCCACGAGCGTGGCCAACCGGTGCTGGTCGGTACGGTCTCGGTCGAGAAGTCCGAGGTCGTCGCGAATCTATTGAAGTCCAAGGGCCTGCCGTTCAACGTGCTGAACGCGAAGCAGCACCAGCGCGAGGCCTCGGTCGTCGCGCAGGCCGGCCGCAAGGGCACCATCACGATCGCCACCAACATGGCCGGGCGCGGCACCGACATCGTGCTCGGCGGCAACCCCGAGGCGCTGGCCAAGGACGCGCTCGCCGACGAGAAGGCCAAGCTGGCCGAGACCGTCGAGGGCGCGCAAGCCACCGAGGGCAGCGAGCCATATCGCGGCGCCAGCGAGCCCGCGTTCGACGAGGACAAGCGCTACGAGGAGCTGCTCGTCCAGTACAAGAAGCAGTGCGAGAACGAGCGCGAGGAAGTGCTCGCCGCCGGCGGACTCAAGATCGTGGGCACCGAGCGTCACGAGTCGCGCCGGATCGACAACCAGCTCCGCGGTCGCGCGGGTCGCCAGGGCGATCCGGGCTCGTCGCGATTCTACCTGTCGCTGCAGGACGACCTGCTCCGGATCTTCGGCCTCGACAAGATGACGGGCCTGATGGAGCGCCTCGGCCTCGAGGAGGACGTCCCGATCGAGTCACCGATGGTGACGCGCTCGATCGAAGGCGCGCAGAAGAAGGTCGAAGG
>JBBJLY010000455.1:0-3890 GCA_037720695.1 Kofleriaceae bacterium
TCATCGCCCCGAACTTGGTGCGCCAGTGCGCGTACACGCGCTCTGCGGAGTCTCGGTCACCGTGCCCTGCCACAGGATCGGCACCGAGACGATCGGCGCGCCCGCCAGGTGCTCGGCGCGCCGTGCGGTCGACCAGAACGCGCCGCTCGCGTCGCGGATGTCGAACTCCATGAAGTAGTGCGGCAGCTCGTCGTAGAAGATGGTGTGCTTCGCGTACAGCCACTCGCCGTACAGCGTGAGGCCGGCGAGCCGGGCAGCGAGCGCCGCCTCGTGGGTGTGCGCCCACTGCTTGAACAGGTCCCAGTGCTTCTCGCGCGCGCCGCCGACCAGCACGTGGCCACGGCTCTGCAACCGGACGCGCAGGTCGTCGTCGAGCGAGATCCCGGCATTGGCGCCGTCGAGCTTCTCCTCGATCACGCAGTAGCAGCCGCGCAGCTCGGCGAGCGGGACCTGCGCGAGGTCGTGATCGCCGGGCTGGAGCCGACTGCCCTCGAGGTGATGCGTGCGCGGATAGCGGAAGATCGCGTCGATCATCGAGCCGCCCCGCAAACCGCCACGACGACGATGTGGTTCAGCACGTGATCGATCCGGACCCGGCGGGCGCCCGCGGCGAGAAACATCGCCTCGAGCCGCGCGCCGTCGAACAGGTGGACGTGCTCGGGGTTGCCGTCCTCGTGCGACGGCACGCTCGCGATCACCGCCACCCGCGCGACGCGCATCGCCTCGCGCGCCGCCCGTTCGGGCCCATCGCCCGGCAGGTGCTCGAGCACCTCGAGCGCGGTGACGCAGTCGGCGCTCGCATCCGCGAACGGCAGGGCGGTCATGTCGGCACGCGCGGCCGACAGCCGGGGCACCCCACCTCGTGCGACATGCGCGAATAGCAAGGCGCGATGCGGCAGCAGATCGGTCGCGGTCAGCGCGACCTCCGGCAGGCCGTCGAGCAGCGGCCACACGAACGCCCCACGGCCCGAGCCGAGATCGACCAGGCGTTGGGCTCCGAAGCCGCGCAGGGCGCCGAGCACGGCACGCACGCGAGGCAGTGCCGCCGAGCGCTTGAACCGGTGCAGCTTGAGGTTCGCGGCGAGTCCGCGGGCGAGCGCGGTTTCGTCGTCGAGCGTCAGCTCGTCGAGCGCGCCTCGCGCGTACGCGGCGGCGAGCGCCACGTAGTGTGACTCCGCAGAGATCACGACCCGCGCGCCTGCCGGATCAAGCGCGCGTACGAGTCCTGCGCGCGATGCGCGAGATCGGTCAACTCGGTGATCAGCTGCTGGGACGGCGGCAACATCGCGAGGTGCGCGTACACCAGATTTACCGCGCGCTGCTTGACCAGGATCGGCACCACGATCACGGCGGTTGGATCGGGGGTCGTGCCGAGCGCCGACCACAGCTGCGACTCGACCGGCCGCGCGGTCGACGGCGGCGGCCCGACGTACGCGGCGCCGGCATCGTGGGCCGACTGCAGCGACGACGCGCCACCGAGCGGCAGCGACAGCTCGTCGAACCCGACCTTCTGGGTCGGCAACGACAGGTAGCCGTGCCAGCCGAGCGCGTTGCCGTCCCGGATCAGGAACACGACGAGCGCGTCGCATCGCCCCTTCGCGTACTCGACGAACGTGTCCGCGATCTGCTCGCGATTCGGTGCGGTGTCGATCCGCTCGCACGCCGCGCCGTAGCTGAGCGACAGCGGGACGCCGCCGGTGATCGGCAGCTGAGACGACGGCCGGCGCTTGCGCGGCTCGAGCGTGAACGCCGGCGGCATCACCATCCCGTGGGCCGGTTGCTGCCGGCGGCGCTCGGGGCTGCCCTCGTGGGCAGTGTCCGGGTGATCCGTACCCGAGCGCACGAACCGCGCGCGCCGCGGCAGCCGAAATGTTTCTCCAGGTAGTACAGCGCACGCAGCTCGGGACGACGGGCGTGATCCGCGCGTCGAGCTTGTGGGCCAGCTCGGCGAGCAGGTCAACGTTGGTCGGCTCGACCGTCGCATTGCGACCACCTCGTTCCTCGCCCAGATAGCCGAGCGGATCGCGCATCCGGTGGGCGTCGTCGAACCGAGGCGCTCGAGCAGCCGGGGTCGACATCATCGAGCAGGGTCGGCGTCGCGATCGGGAAGCCCGGCTCGGCGAGGTAGGCCGACAGCAGCTCGAGGTCGATGTAGCCCAGCTCGACCAGGTTGGTCCCGAGCCGGCCGCCATACAGCACCTGGTTGCGCAGCGCACTCTCGAGCTGCGAGAGCCCGATCGCCGCGTTGCGCAGGAGCAGCGTGCCGAGCTTCACCGTGCCGAGCATAACCTCACTGAACCCTCGCGACGGGCGTCGATCGCCGTTGTTCGCCGCCTGATACACTGAGGGTCATGCGCCCCGCCGTCCTCGCCGTGCTGATGGTCGTCGCGATCACGTCGCCGGCCGCGAGCGCCCCGACGCCCGGAGCCCCGCGAGCTCGCGTTGGCATCATCCCGTCGATCGCGGTCAACGTGGATGCCGCGCGGGTCGACGCGCTCGGCCAGGACCTGGCGGATGCGCTCGCTGCCGAGCTCGACGTCGACGCGGTCGGTGGACTGGAGGTGCGCCGCCAGCTGCCACCCGAGGGCGTCCAGCCCGACTGCGTGACCACGCCGGCATGCGTGGCCGACGTCGCGAAGCGCACCGGCACCAACCAGCTGCTGTTCATCGTCCTCGTCAACACCGGCACCGGCGGCTCGATCCAGGTCGACTCGACGTGGGTCGATCCCGCGACTGGCGCCACCGCGACGCGGCGACCGATCGACGTCGTCACGCCGGAGGCCGCGCGCGGCACGTTCGCCGCGTCGGCGAAGCAGCTCCTGCCCGACGCACCGGTGCGGATGAAGGGCGGCGGTCCCAGCACGTTCGGCGGCAAGATGTCGGAGCCCGTGCCGCGCCACTTCACGACGCCCGCGAAGATCGCTGGTGCGGTCGCGGTGGTCGGCCTCGGCGTCGGGATCGGCGTCGGGCTGTCGGTCCGCGGCAAGTACAACGACTGCGAGGACATGCCGGTGGCGTGCTCGTCGTCGGATCGCGACTCGATCCGCAACCTCGGGCTGGTCGCCGACTTCGGCTACCTGCTCGCGACGGCGGGCGCGGTCACCGCGGGCGTCCTGTGGGCGACCTCGGGCCGGGAATCGCAGCTGATCGTCACGCCGACCGAGTCGGGCGCCGCGATGTCGTTCTCGGGCCGGTTCTAGCTCGCGTAGCGTGTCGGATCGGGCACGCCGGCCTCGACGAACCCCTTGCGCCGCAGCACGCACGCATCGCAGCGGCCGCACGCGCGATCGCCGATCGGGTCGTAGCAGGAGTGCGTCATCGCGTAGTCGACGCCGAGCGAGTGACCGAGCTCGATGATCTGCGCCTTGGTCAGCTCGATCAGCGGCGCGTGGATCCGGAACCCGCCGCTGCGGGTCGCGACCTGCGCGAGCGCCTCGAACGCGCGGACGAACGCGGGGCGGCAATCGGGATAGCCGCTCGCGTCGAGGACATTGACGCCGATGTAGAGGTCGCGCGACTCGAGCGTCTCGGCCCACGCGAGCGCGAGCGAGAGCAGGACGGTGTTGCGCGCAGGCACGTAGGTCGACGGCACGTCGCCGGGCACGCCGATGTCGGCGAGCGAGCGGTCCTTCGGGATCGCGGTACCGACCGTCGTCAGCGCGGAGGCGGCGAGTGGCGACAGATCGACCTCGACCACCCGGTGCTCGATCGCGCCGAGCGCCTGCGCGACCCGGGCCGCGGCCTCGAGCTCGACGACATGCAGCTGACCGTAGCGCACGGTCAGCGCATAGCAGTCGTGGTGATCCGCGCGCGCGATGGCGAGCGCGGTGGTCGAGTCGAGTCCGCCAGACAGCAGTACAACAGCGCGGGGCACGCGCGGACCCTACCCC
>JBBJLY010000456.1:0-3878 GCA_037720695.1 Kofleriaceae bacterium
TGCGCGAGCCGATCGAGCGCGCGTTCGCGCACCTCGCCGAGCTGATGTCGAACGGCACCTGTACGCGCAAGCTGCCTGACGGCACCGAGATCGACTGCGTGAAAGACCGGACCGAGCGCATCGCGACGCTCGGGTCGACCGCGCTCGCGGTGGTCGCGCTCGCCGAGTACCAGCGCGCCACCGGCGACCAGCGCTATCTGCCGATGGCGACCAAGCTCGCCGCGTTCATCCTGTGGATGCAGCGCCCGGATGGCTCGTTTCGCCACCGCTACGACGTGGTCAAGAAGCAGGTCAACGACGAGGCGCAGGACCTGTACTACTCGGGTGAGGCCGCGCTCGCGCTCGCGCGGATGCACGTGATCACGGGCGATGTGCGCTACGCCGAGGCGACGCGCAAGGCGCTCGACTGGCTGGTCGGCTGGTACGACTTCTTCCTTGGTGGGTTCTTCTACGGCGAGGAGCACTGGACATGCATCGCGTCGGAGGCCGCGTGGCCGGCGGCCACGAACCCGCGCTATCGGGAGTTCTGTCACGGCTACGGCAAGTTCCTGCGCGATCAGCAACCGGTCGCCGGCGAGCACCCGGATCAGGACGACTTCGCGGGCGCGTACAACTTCACGCCGTTCCTCGTGCCGAATAACACCCCGGCCGGCTCGCGCACCGAGGCGATGATCTCGGCGTACCTGCTCGGTCGGCATCACGGCACCCCGGACGACGACATCCGCGAGCAGATCCGCGCCGCGCTCCAGTTCGCGCTCGGCCAGCAGATCCGGCCGGACAATGACTTCGCGGTCGTCGGGCCGGGGATGGGCGGGATGCCCGGGAGCCCGATCGACCGCAAGGTCCGGATCGACTTCGTCCAGCATGTCTGCTCGGCGTTCCTCCGCGCCTCGGAGTGGATCGATCGGTGACGACCGCGGTCCGGCCGAGGCCGTCTGCTATGATGGCCAGCGGTGTCTGACGACAAGCGGACGAAGATCGGGTCGGCGGGGCCCGGTCGCGAGACCGGCAACCAGGCCGCCCAAGGTGCCGTGACCACGATCGCGACACCTGCACCGACGACGGGTCCGCCAGCCTCGGCGAGCCACCCGACCTCGTACCTGCCACAGGACGTCGACCCGTTGCTCGGTCAAACGCTCGCGGGGCGCTACCTGATCTCGCGCAAGCTCGGCGAGGGCGGGATGGGCGCGGTCTACCTGGCGACGCACAACGTGCTCGAGAAGCAGGTCGCGCTGAAGGTCCTGCACGGCGAGTTCTCCCGCAAGCCGGATCTCGTCGAGCGCTTCATCCAGGAGGCGAAGGCGGCATCGCGGATCCGGCACGAGAACGTGATCGACATCAGCGACTTCGGCAGCACGCCCGAGGGCCTGGTGTTCTTCGCGATGGAGCTCCTGTCCGGGCACGATCTGCACGAGGAGGTCGCGCGAGCGCGGCTCGCGGGGCAGCTGCTGCCGTGGGTGCGCAGCAAGAAGATCTTCCTCCAGATCTGCGCCGCGCTGGTCGCCGCCCACAGCAAGGGCATCATCCACCGCGACCTCAAGCCCGAGAACATCTACCTGGTCGACTTTCTCGGCGAGGCCGACTTCGTGAAGCTGCTCGACTTCGGCATCGCGAAGCAGACCGAGGTCAGTGAAGGCGATCGCAAGCTGACCAAGACCGGCATGCTGTTCGGCACGCCCGAGTACATGTCGCCCGAGCAGGCGCGCGGCGAGCACGTCGATGCGCGCGTCGACGTCTACGCGATGGGCTGCATCCTGTTCCAGCTGGTGACCGGTCGCGTGCCGTTCGAGGCCGACAACTTCATGGGCGTGCTGAGCCTGCACTTGACCCAGGAACCACCGGCGATCCCGGCCGAGTTCTTCGACATGATCGGCGCACCGCGCGAGCTCGCCGGTGTGATTTCCCGCGCGCTCGAGAAGGATCGCGGCGTGCGCTGGCAGTCGATCGACGAGCTGGCGAATGCGGTGCGTGCCGTGTGCGGCGATGCGCTGGTTGTCGCCGGCGCGCCACGCAACAACCTCACGGCCAACGTGCCGGCCCAGCGCCAGACTGGGCCCGCGGAGACCGTGAAGCCGGTGACGCCGGTGACGCAGCAGCGTGTGCGCACGCAGTGGACCGGCAACCTCCAGGTGCCTGATGCCGACGACGCGCCGCGCGCGCGCTCGAAGTGGCCGCTGCTGATCGCGGTCGGAGTGGTCGCCGCAGGTGCCGCGATCGCGGTCGTGCTCGCGACGCGCGATCGGACGCCGCCTGCACCCGTCGCGCCCAAGGTCGCGGTGGTCGACGCGGGCGTCAACACCACGGTGGCGCTGGTCGCAGTCGATGCCGCCGCGCCCGCACCGCCGCTGCCACCACTGCCGAAGGATGTCGTGATCCGGCTGTCCTCCGTGCCGACGGGCGCCCAGGTCCGCGAGAGCCCGGATGCCAAGCCGATCGGCAAGACGCCGCTCAAGTTCAAGCTGCCGGGGTCGCGCGAGGCGCGACGGTTCTTCCTCAGCCTCAAGAACCACGGCGATGCGATCGTCGAGCTGATCCCGGACCAGCCGGAGATCGTGTACACGGAGCGGCTCGAGCGCGGCGCCAGCGGCAAGCCCACCGTCAGCCACGTGGGCTCGGCCAAGGCACCTGGCTCCGGCGCGCCCGTCACCGACCCCGGACCTGGCTCCGCGGTGGTCGCCCCGCCGGAGGTAAAGCCCGACGCCGGCGTCAAGCGGCCCCCCAGCGACGAATGCCCCGATCCGGACGAGCCGTGCCTCAAGGCGGATCCGTCCCGCGACGCTGCGCCGGCCCCATGACCTCGGGTCGCGCGCGGGTCGGCGCGATCGAGCTCGCGTACGATCTGTTCGGCGACCGCGGCACGCCGCTGGTCCTCATCATGGGCATCGGGGCGCAGCGCCTGTTCTGGGACGCCACGCTGTGCGAGCAGCTGGTCACCGCAGGCTTCCAGGTCGTGCGGTTCGATCACCGCGACATCGGCGAATCGACGCGGCTCGACGCGGCCGTCCCGCGACCCGCTCGCCTGCTCGCCCGGCGGCTCGTCGGCGCGCAGATCACCGCGCCGTACACGCTGTCCGACATGGCGAGCGACGTCGTCGGCCTGCTCGATACCCTCGGCTGGGCGGACGCCCACGTCGTCGGGGCCTCGCTCGGCGGGATGGTCGGCCAGCACCTCGCGATCGAGCACCCCACACGCGTGCGCTCGCTGGTCTCGATCATGTCGAGCCCCGGTGCGCGCCGGTACCTGCCCGAGCCGCGCGCCCTGCGCGCGCTGTTCCGCCCGATGCCGAAGACGGCGGAGGAATCGGGGCGCAGCGTCGAGGCGTTGTTCCGGACGCTCGGCGGCTCGGTGTACCCGATCGAAGGCGATCGCTTGCGCGCGATCGGCGAGCTCGCCCATGCGCGCGGCGTGGCGCCGCTCGGCTTTCTCCGCCACTTCGCGGCGACGCTGGCCTCCGGCGATCGCCGCGCGAAGCTCCGCAAGGTGAAGGTGCCGACGCTCGTGATCCACGGCAGTCGCGATCCGATGTTCCCGCTGTCGGCCGGCCGCGACCTCGCGCGGATGATGCCCGACGCGACGTGGCTACCGATCGCCGGCATGGGACATCACCTCCCGCCGTCGCTGTGGCCCGTGATCGTGGCCGCGATCAAGCGACATGCAGAGCGCGCAGATTTGCGTGCTACGGTGAGCCTGTCGGCTCCCTAGCCCAATCGGTAGCGGCAGGGCACTTAAAATGCCTCAAGTGTCGGTTCGAATCCGACGGGAGCCACGGCGGTTCAATCCGCGATGAGTCGACTGCAGCGAGTGGCAGTTTGGACACAGGATGCGCAGGTTCTCGAGCCGGTTGTCACAGCCGCAACTTCAGCTTGTGGCTGCCCGT
>JBBJLY010000457.1:0-3876 GCA_037720695.1 Kofleriaceae bacterium
CCGGAGATCGACGTCACCGGTGTCCGCAGCTCGTGTGCGGCGTTCGACAGGAACTCGCGGTGCACGGACTCGAGCGCGCGTAGCCGGGTGACATCGTAGAGCACCACGATCGCACCGGGCTCGCCGAGCGGGCGCGCGCTGGCTCGCACCGCGCGACCCGACAGCTCGAGCTCCTCGTCGGCTTGCTCGCCGGCGAGCGCACGCTGAACCAGTGGTCGGATCGGCGCAGGCAACGCGCCATCGTCGAGCATCGGCTTCGCAGGATCGTTGACGAGCAGGACCGCGCCGTTCGGATCGACGACGACGACGCCCTCGACCAGCCCACCGAACACGACGGACAGCAGGTCGCGCTGTTGCGTCAGGTCTCCGACCCGCGCCTTGACCTCGCCCGCCATCTTGATCATCGCGCGCGCAAGCACACCGAGCTCGCCGCCCGCGTCGGCGGGTGGCGGCACGTCGTAGTCGCCCTTTGCCATCTTCTCCGCAGTGCGCGTCATCGACTGCAGCGGGCGCGTGATCGCGCGGACGAAGATCCAGGACAGCACGAGACAGCCGAGGAACGCGAAGCCCGCGCCGACGAGCAGCCGGTTGCGCATCCGCGCGCGGGTCTCGAGCACATCGCCGAGTGGGACCGCGAGCCGGATCACGCGCCCGAGATCCGCGGGGACCGCGACGAGGTACTGCGGAGGCTCGTCGGACCGCAGCTTGCGGATCGCGCGCCCGACCTCACCGCGTCGCGCGCGCGCGACCTCGTAGGCATCACCGATCGGCCGTCCGACGGTAGATTGCTCGCGCGAGTCGCCCTGGATCAGGCCGTCGGCGCCGACGATCGTGATCCGCGCGCCAGTCACGGCGGCGAGCCGCGGTGCGAGTCGATCGGGGTGGCCGGCCATCGTCAGCCAGTTCGCGACGGCCTTGCCCTGCTTGGTCAGCCGGACGTCGAGCGTCGCCACCAGATCGTTGGCCAGCGTGCGCTCGATCGCGAACAGCGTTGCTGCGCCCACGATGACGACGAGCACGAGGAACGTGCCCAGCAACTTGTAGCGGAGCGAGCTACGCACTCGTAGCAGTCCGCGCTAGCCGTCGCGCTTGGCGCGGTACCCGAAGCCGTGAACCGTCTCGATCACGTCGGCCGCAGGACCGAGGCTGACGCGCAGCCGGCGGACGTGGACGTCGACCGTCCGCGTGTTGATGTCGCCGCGCATCTCCCAGACCTGCTCGAGCAGCTCCTCGCGTGAGAACACGCGGCCGGGATCGCTGACCAGGAGCTGAAGCAGCTTGTACTCGAGCGGGCGCAGCTGCGTCGGCGCACCGGAGATCCGGACGTCGTGTGTGATGGGATCGAGCTCGATTGGACCGACCTTGAGGACGCCGCTCGGATCACCTGCGGTGGGACGCGCGCGCCGCTCCGCGAGCCGGTTGCCGAGCGCGGTCACGCGAAGCACGACCTCTCGCACGACGAACGGCTTGACGACATAGTCGTCGGCCCCGACCTCGAGCCCCAGGATCCGGTCCTCGGCCTCGCCCTTGGCCGTCAGCATGAGCACGCCGACGTCACCGATCACCGGATCAGCGCGGATCGCCTTGCACACGTCGTAGCCGGATTGATCCGGCAACATCAGATCGAGCACGACGACATCGGGCTTGTGCTTCTGCACCGCCGCCAGACCCTCTGCGCCGGTGGCTCCGGTGAACACCTCGAAGCCGCCGCTTCGCAGGTTGAACTCCAGGAGTCGCGCGACATCGCGCTCGTCTTCGATGATCACAACCCTGCGTTCCATCGCGTCGGAGCATACACCGTTACATCAGCGTGACAGCGCGACAGATCGTTACGATCCCGCGTACCCTGGGACCGTGCTGTTGCGTCTCGTGCTGTCGTTGCTGCTCGCGACCGGATGTTCCAAGGAAGTTCCGAGCCCCAAGCGGATCCGGGTCGGCGCCGCCTCGGATCTTGCCCGTGCCTTCGAGGAGGTCGGCAAGGAGTTCACGGCGCGCACCGGGCTCGTGCCGGAGTTCAACTTTGGCTCGAGTGGCTTGCTCGCGAAGCAGATCGAACAGAGCGCACCGATCTATCTCTACGCCGCCGCGAACAAGAAGTTCGTAGAGCAGGTCGTGAGCGCCGGGCGCTGTGATCGCGCGACCGCGCGGATGTACGGCCGCGGCCGGATCGTCGCGTGGACCCGCGCCGGCTCACCGGCACCCCAGAAGCTCGCCGATCTCGTCGACCCGCGCTTCAAGCGGATCGCGATCGCGAACCCGGAGCACGCGCCGTACGGCGTCGCGGCGAAGCAGGCACTCGAGCGCAGCGGACTGTGGCCCCAGGTCAAGGACCGCATCGTGTACGGCGAGAACATCCAGGCGACGCTCGTCTACGGCCGCGACGGGAACGCCGATGTCGCGATCGTCGCGCTCTCGCTCGCGGTCGTGACCCAGGGCGGCGCGTCGCTGCAGATCGATCCTTCGCTGCACGAACCGCTCGACCAGCAACTCGTGGTCTGCGGCCGCGGCGAGGAAGCCGACCGCGCGCGCCAGCTCGCCGACTTCATCACGTCAACCGACGGACGCGAGATCATGTCGCGCTACGGGTTCCAGCTCCCGGACGATCGCGCGCAGTAGACTCGCGCATCATGGCTTTGCACCCGGAGACGCTCGCCGCCCAGGCGCTGCACGCGATCGACTCGGCGACCGGCGCGATCGTGCCGCCGATCCACCTTGCGACGACGTACGCGCGTGATGCTGACTACCAGATCCTCGGCCCGACCTACGCACGGGATCAGAACCCGACGCCCGTCGTCGTCGAACAGCTGCTCGCGGCACTCGAAGGCGGCCCCGCCGCGCTCGCGTACAGCTCGGGCATGGCCGCCGCCACGGGCGCGATCCGCGCGCTGCTGAAGCCTGGCGACCACGTGATCGGGCCGCGGATCGGCTACTTCGCGCTGCGCGGCTGGCTCGAGCGATTCTGCGCGCGCTGGGGCGTCGAGCTCGATCTGATCGATGCGACCGACCTCGATGCGGTCCGCGCCGCGCTCCGTCCCGGCCATACCCGGCTGATCTGGATCGAGACGCCGGCCAACCCGATGTGGACCGTGACGGACATCGCCGCGGTCGCGGAGCTCGCGCATGACGTCGGTGCGCTGCTCGCGGTCGACTCGACGTGCGCGACGCCCGTCCATACCCAGCCGATCGCGCTCGGCGCGGATCTGGTGATGCACTCGGCGACCAAGTACATCGCGGGCCACTCCGACGCGCTGTGCGGCATGCTCGTGACCGCGCGAATCGATGCGGACTGGGAGGCGATCGCGCAGTTGCGTCAGGAAGAGGGCCCGTGTCTCGGACCGTTCGACGCATACCTCGTCGGGCGCGGCGCGCGGACCCTGTTCGCGCGGGTCGAGCGCCAGAGTCGCTCCGCGCGCGAGCTCGCCGAGCGGCTCACCGCCCTGCCCGGCGTCGAGGTTCGCTATCCGGGCCTCGCCAGCCATCCGCAGCACGCGGTCGCGGCCCGCCAGATGCGCGGCGGATTTGGCGGCATGCTGTCGATCCAGACCGGTGGCGGTGCCGCGCGCGCACTCGCGGTCGTCAAGCGATTGCGGCTGTGGGTCCCCGCGACGTCGCTCGGCGGGGTCGAGAGCCTGGTCGAGCATCGGTTCTCCGTCGAGGGACCCGCCACGCCGACCCCGCCGGATCTGTTGCGGCTCTCGGTCGGGCTCGAGCACGTCGACGATCTGTTCGATGATCTACGCGAGGCGCTCGCGTGAAGCTGCGCGTCGCGACCTGCAAGACGCTGCCGGAGGTCGATGCCGACGAGGCACCGCTCGCCGAGGCGCTCGCGCGTGCGGGCTTCGACGCCTCGCTGGTCGCGTGGGATGACCCGGCGGC
>JBBJLY010000213.1:0-14699 GCA_037720695.1 Kofleriaceae bacterium
AGTTTCGCGGCGGCAAAGGCGGCGGGCGCTCGTTCGGCGCCGGCTCGTTCGGCGCCCGCCACGCACGCTTCCATTATGGCGACGATCACGGCTCGCTGCTGTCGTCGACCAGCCTCGTCTATCACGGCGCTACCGGTGACTACTCGTTCTTCGATGACGGCGGCACGCCGCTCACCACCAGCGACGATCGCGAGACTGTGCGCCGCAACAACGGCTTCGATCAGATCGAGCTCGCGAGTCGGATCGGCAGCGAGGCGCGTGATCGCGCGGCCGGTGCGCGCGTGATCTGGAAGGATCAGGGCCTGCCGGGCTCGAGCGCGAACCCCGCGCTCGCCGCCGAGATGTCGACGTTCGACGCGATCCTCGATGGCAAGCTCGAGGTCGAGATCGGTGACCTCACGGCGCGCCAGCTCGCGTTCGCGGTGATCGAGCGCCAGGTGATGCGCGATCCGATGGCCGAGCTCGGGCTCGGCGCGCAGGATCGCGGGTACCTGACCCTGTCGGGCGGCGCGTCGACGACCTGGCTCGCGGCGCTCGGGCCCCACCTCGTGACCGCCGGGCTCGAGCTACGCGGCGACCGGTTTCGCGACAGCGATCGCGACGGCGGACGCGCGGATCTCGTCGGCACCCGCGGCAGCGGCGCGATCCTGGGCGCGTTCGATCTCGCGCTCGGCGAGCTGCTCGTGGTGACGCCGGCGGTCCGACTCGAGGCGATGCGCACCGCGCCGACGCCGATGACCGAGGGACCCGACGCGTTCGCCGACATCCCGCCACGTTGGGACACGATCGCCAGCCCGCGGCTCACCGCGCGTGCGCTGGTCGCGCCGGATGTCGCGCTCAAGGCCAGTTTCGGGCGGTACGTGCGGCTCCCGACGCTGCTCGAGCTGTTCGGCGATCGCGGCACGATCGTGGGCTCGCCCGAGCTGCGCGCCGAGCGTGGTTACTCCACCGATGCCGGCGCGGTGTGGGCTCCCGGCAAGGCGTACGGCCAGTCGGGCAGGATCTTCGACCGGATCTTCGTCCAGGGCGCGCTGTTTGCGACCCGGGCGCGCGACACGATCGCGCTGATCTCGACGGCCGGGTTCGTCGCCCGCGCCCAGAACATCGGCGCCACGCAGTCGTACGGGGGCGAGTTGATCGCCTCGGGCCGGATCGCCCGCACGATCTCGCTGACCGCGAGCTACACGCGGCTGGTCACGCAGAACCGATCGTCCGACGACAACCTCGACGGCAAGGCGGTGCCACGCACGCCGGGACATCTGCTGTATGCGCGGGTCGATGCCAGCTACCGGCGCGCGAGCGCGTGGTTCGATGCCGCGGTCCAGACCACCAGCTTCCTCGACCAGGCGAACTACGCACGCGTGCCCGGCCGCGTGCTCGCCGGGACGGGCGTGCGCGTCGAGGTGATCAACCGGCTGGGCGTCTCGCTCGGGGTCGAGAACCTCGCGGGCACCCGGGTGGTCGCGCTACCGCCTGATCGCGCCGGCGCGATGCCGATCCGGACTGCGCTCGCCGACCTCGCCGGGTATCCACTGCCCGGCCGCACCTTCTACCTGTCACTCGACTGGACCTACTAGATGAACGCAGAGGCAACATGACCAAGTCTGTACTCGTATCCCCAGGGCACCTGCTCGCTGGCGTACTCGCACTGTTCGCCGCTTGCGGCGACAACCTCGACGGGGTTCGCGATCAGCCGCGCCCTGACGCGGCAGGAGAGCTGCCGCCGCGAGCGGTCGCCGTGTCCGGCAACTTCATGGCCGGTCAGCCCGGGGTGATGTCCGCGCTCGATCTCTCGGCGATGACGGTCGCGGAGCGCGTCGCGCCAAATGGCGCGATCGGCAACGATCCCGTGATCCGCAAGTTCGACAACGAGCTGTTCGTGATCAACCGCACCGACGGCAACAATGTCACGATCCTCGACGCCACCACGTTCGCGGTCAAGGAGCAGCTCGCGACCGGGGCGGGGTCCAATCCGCAGGACGTCGCGATCGTCGGCGACAAGCTGTACGTCCCGGGGTTCGGGATGTCCGGCGTCGTCGTGCTGACGCGGGGCTCGACCACGCCCGCCACGATCGATCTGTCCGCCCTCGACCCGGACGGCAAGCCGAACTGCATCTCGGCGTACCGCGTCGGCACCGACATCTACGTCGCATGCGAGTTGCTCGATCCGAACTACGTCCCACGCGCGGTCGGCAAGATCGTCGTGATCGACTCGGCGACCGACACCGTGCGCACGATGTTCGACCTCGGGCAGCTCAATCCGTTCGGCATGTTCGAACCGCTCCCGGCGTCGCACGGCGGTGGACTCGTGATCCCGAGCTACACGTTCGGCGACCTGACCGAGGGCTGCGTCGAGCGGATCACCACCGGCGCGACGCCGAGCTCGATGGGATGCCTGATCACCAACGTCGCCCTCGGCGGATTGGCGGGCCGGATCGAGTTCCAGCAGCTCGGCTCGACGCCGATCCTGTGGATGGTCGTCAGCTGGTTCGATGGCGATCCGATCGGAAATCTCCAAGGCTTCGATCTCGAGTCGATGACCAAGTGGCCGGAGCCGATCACTCCCGCTTCGCAGCTGCTCGTCGACATGGCACCGTGCCCGGATGGCCGGATCGTCGTCGCGGATCAGACGATGGCCAGCCACGGGCTGCGCGTCTACGAGGGCGGGCTCGAGGTGACGACCGCGCCGCTCGGGATCGGTCTCAAGCCAGCCTCGTCTCACGGGTTGCTCTGTTACTGAGGGGTACGACCTCGCCGCAGAGGCAGAACTCCGCAACGGCGGCCCGGATGCGTGACGTCGTGACACGGCTTGTTGCAAAGCGCTTGCAACTCGACTCCGCCTGAGACGCAGCCCGCCATCACACGCGCTGTCTCGTGTGATCAGCCGGCCACTCAGTTTCGGCAGGTGGCGGGCCTACACGGGCGAACGTGCGGTGCACATGCACCGACTCGAATTGTCTGCGCACTCACGATCGATCCTCGCGTAGTGGGTCCGCGCGTTATCCCGGATTCTACGACTGCGAAGCGCAGCTCGCGATGTTCCGGATCGCGACGTGGCGATGCGCATCGCGTGCATCGCGGCTGGCACTGCGCGTGAACACGCGTCCGCCTGATGAAGCCGATCAAGACAACGTTCTCGCTGTGCGCGGTGACCTTGCTCGCAAGCTGCGCGACAAGCGGAGATGAGGACACGCTCTCGTCGACCGCCGGTCCGACGTGGGAAGAATTCCGAGCGCAGACCTATCAGGAACCCTGGGAGGATGGACAGTTCATCGTCAACGGCGACACTCCGATCACCGGTGAGAAGAACCTGCGCGAGTTCTACGACTCGTTGATGCAGGGCGGCCTGATCGTCAACCGCGTCGGTAGCTCCGACGATCGCTGGAACGACACCGCGAAGCTGAACATCACCTACTGCATCAGCAACAACTTCGGGTCCAACAAGGCCGCGGTGGTCACCGCGATGCAGCAGGCGACCGACGGCGGCTGGGAGACGCTGGGCAACGTCAACTTCATCTACGTCTCGGCGCAGGACGGCAACTGCACGGCGAGCAACACGGCGGTCGTGTTCGATGTCCGTCCGGTGTCGGGCCAGTCCTACCTCGCGCGCGCGTTCTTCCCGAGCAACAGCCGGTCATCGCGCAATGTCTTGATCGACTCGACGGCCTTCAACACCACCTGGCCGCTGCGCAACATCGTCGGCCACGAGCTCGGTCACGCGCTCGGCTTCCGCCACGAGCACACGCGGCCCGAGGCGGGCACGTGCTTCGAGGACAACAACTGGCGTGCGCTGACCCCGTACGACAGCGCGTCGATCATGCACTACCCGCAGTGCAACGGTTCGTCGTCGAACCTCAACTGGACCGCACGGGACGGGCAGGGCATCGCGGCGCTGTATGGTGCTCCGGGTGGCAACCCCCCGCCGCCGCCGCCGCCCCCCGGTGGCGGCACCCCGCAGAGCGGCAGCGCGAGTGGTTCGGTCGCGTCCGGTCAGTGGGTCCAGTACAACCCGCTCAGCGTGCTCGCCGGCACGACGTTCACGGTCACGATGACCGGCTCGGGCGATCCCGACCTCTATGTCCGCTGGGGCGCCGCGCCGACCACCACCGCGTGGAACTGCCGCCCGTACCTCAACGGCGCGAGCGAGCAGTGCTCGCTGACCGTGCCGACCGGCCAGAGCAGCGCATACATCGGGATCCGCGGCTACACGTCGGGGACCTACACGATCAACGTCAACTGGACGTCGCCCTGAGCGCAACGCCAATCAGGGTGAGCCCGGTGCACGTGTCACGTGTCACGTGCTCGTCCTACTCGATCAGCGGACGCAGCGTGCGCTCGGTGCACGCCGGATGCGTGGGGATAGTCGTCCCGAACGGGATAGGGCACCTGTGTCGTGGACGTGGACGAGCCGGTGCACGTGACACGTGCACTCGACGCGACGGTGACCGATCGCGCTACTCGCGCGGGCGCACGCAGTAGACCTCGGCGACGATCTCGATCGTCGAGGACGGCGACGTGTTGCGATAGTCGCAGCGCCAGCTCGAGGGTGCGCCGCCGTCGGTCATCGCGACCGGACGCGCGGCGACCAGCTGCGCCATCCACTGCGGATCGGCGTAGCAACCGCCGGTGACGAGCAGGTCCGCACCGCGATCGCAGCTGGCGACCGCGGTGGCGACCAGCCCCGCACCGACGGAGATCCGCGACTCCTTGCGCGTGATGTCCTGCTTGGTCGCGTAGGCGGCAGCCGGACCGGGCACGCCCTTCGCGCCCTGCGGACCGGGGATGCCTTGCTGGCCCTGGATCCCCTGCGGCCCCTGGACGCCTTGCTCGCCCTGCGGACCGACCGGGCCCGGATCGCCCTTCGCACCACGCGGTCCCTCGGGACCTGCCGGGCCGACGCCGGCAGGACCTATCGGACCTACCGGACCCGCCGGGCCGAATGGACCGCGCTCGCCTGGCGGACCCGACAGCCCGGCGGCCTTGCCCTTCGCGAGTAGCTCCGCCGCGACCTTCTTCGCGTCGACGTCGCCGCGCTTGTCGAGGGCCGCGAGCTTCTGCTCGTGCTGCTCGACTTGCTGCGCCGTGCGATCGAGGCGCTGCTCCGGATCACCCGAGCGACAGGCGACCACCACCATCACGAGTGCGAGCCGACGCATCGCGTGATCCTACGAGATCCGCACGTTCCGTGCGCGGTTCGCCGGTTTTTTGCCCGCGCGATCGAACGGGCGTACGGCTATTCATGATGATCGAGCTGGTCGATGTGCGTCTCGACCACCCGCGTGGTGGTCCGCCGTTGGTGACCGGTGCGAACCTCAGGGTCGCCGGCGGCGAAGTGGTGTTGATCGTCGGTGCCGCCGGGGTGGGGACCTCGCGCGTCGCCGCTGCTGCCCTCGGCGAGCTCGCGCTCGCGAGTGGCCGGATGGAGGTGCTCGGCCGCGATGTCTCGAAGCTCCGGCGATCCTCGCTGCGCCTGCTCCGGCGGCGGATCGGGATCGTGCCCCAGGAGTTGTGCCTGCTCGAGGATCGCAGCGCGCTGCTGAACGTCGTGATGCCGCTCGAGATCGACGGGATCCCGCGTTCGGCCTCCGCGGCCCGCGCGAGCGAAGTCCTGGCGCAGCTCGCGATCGAAGCCGAAGCATCGCTCGTGGTCAACACGCTCTCCGCGTCGGTCCGCCAGCGCGTCGCGGTCGCGCGCGCGCTGGTGCGCCAGCCCGCCCTCGTGATCGCGGATCAACCGACGAGCGCGCAGGATGCGCTCGGCGCCGAGATCGTGTGCGTGGCCCTGGCTACCGCGGCCGCACGCGGCGCTGCGGTGCTGGTGCTCGGACGTGATCCAGCGCTGCTCGAGATCGCAGCGGCGCTGCACTGGCGCACGCTGAACCTGACCGACGGCGAGCTCGCCCCGATCGGTGAGGTCGCGCTCGATGCACGCTCGATCGACGACGTGCTGATCGGCATGGAGTCGGTGCCGGCGAACCTGCTCCCGTTCAAGCAGGTGGAAGAGGGCGCGGCATGAAGATGCGCACCCTGCGCCGGCTTCGCGCCCAGGCGCCGCGCCAGGTCCGCCGGCCCGCGGTTGGCGGTGCCGGCGATCGCGGCAATGCCACGATGGAGCCCGATCCAGGCCCGCCGCCGGAGGCGGTGTTCGATCGCCTCACCGGCCCGTATGGCCGTCGCTACGACGAGGAAACATGATCACGCGGCTGCGCTCGGCGCTCGCACGCACGGCCCGGATCGCGACCGAGCGTCCGCGCGCCATGCTGTGGACGCTCCTCGCGATGACGTGCGCGCTGTTCGCCGTCGGGATCGCCGTGATCGCGGCGCGCAACGTCACGCACTGGACCGCGGAGCGCCCGCATGGCACCGCGAGCATGGTCGTGTACCTCGCCGAGGGCACGACGGATGCGCGCGCGAGCGAGCTGGTCGGTCAGCTGCGCTCGTTGCAGGGTGTCGAGCGCGCGGATCTCGTCCCCGCGGTCGAATCGTCGCGCCGGCTGGTCGGCGCGCTCGGTGCGGACGCCGCGATGCTCGAAGGGATCGATCTGGCATCGCTGCCGGCGTCGGTCGAGGTCACGCTCGCACCAGGCGTGCGCGACGTCGTCGCGATGAGCCCCACCGTGCGTGCGCTGCGCGGTGCGCCGGGGGTCGCGGAGCTGGTCGTGGATGATCGCGGCGAGCAGCGCGTGAGCTCGAGCCTCGGCGCGGTGCGCTGGATCGCGTGGGCTGCCGCGGCGCTGTTCTCCGGGCTGGCACTGATGACGGTGCTCGCCTCGATCCGGGTTCGCCTCGATCGCGGGGACCGCGAGCTTGCCGTCGCCGAGCTGCTCGGGGCCGGCCCGGGGTTCACCGTCGTGCCGACCGCGCTCGCGGGAGCGCTGCAGGGCGTGGCCGCAGCGTTGATCTCGTTGCTCGGACTCGCGGTCGTCGTCCATCTCTACGGCCCGGGCGTCACGGAGACGCTGTCGACAGTGGTCAACCCCGTCGAGCTGGTGACGCCGAGCGCGCTCGAGCTGGTCGCGTTTGTCGGGGGTGGTGCACTGCTGGGCTTCGTCGGCGGTGCGCTCGCCGGAGCTTCGCGTGTCGCGCGCTAGCCTGCTCGCGCTCGCCTTGCTCGCCGGGGTCGCGCACGCGGATCCCCAGGCGGGGCTCGCGCAGCAGCTGACCGAGGAGCGTGACGCGATCGATCGCGCGATCGGCCAGGTCGACGACAAGCTGGTCGCGCTCGACGCGGTCCGCACCCGCAGGCTCGCCGCGGCGTACCGCTTGCTGCGTGCGGCACCGCGCGAGGATCGGATGACCACGGCACGTCGGCGGGCGGCGGCGCGGTTGCTGATCGATCGCGATCTCGCGGAGCGCCAGTTGCTCGCGGACGAGGTCGGCCAGCTGCGCGGTGCCGCGAAGCGCACGGCTGCCGATGCCGCTCGCGTGCCCCAGATCGAGCTCCCGACCCAGCTGGCGCGACCCGCGCGCGGGACGATCGCGCGCAAGTTCGGGACGATCGAGCACGAGCGCTCGAAGACGACGCTCGCCCGCCGCGGGATCGACCTCGAGGTCGAGGCACGCACCGCGGTCCTCGCGATCGCCGACGGTGTCGTGCGCTACGCAGGCCCGATCCGCGGACTCGACAGTGGCCTCATCATCGATCACGGCAGCTACCTGAGCGTGCTCGGCAAGCTCGGCGAGCTCGGGGTGCCGGTCGGCGCGAAGGTCCTGCGCGGTGATCGCGTGGGGCGCGCAGCGCGCCATCGCGTGTACCTCGAGGTCCGCGTCGAGATCGGGCCGGGTGGACTGCCGATCGATCCGGAGCCGCTGTTCGAACCACGGTAGCGTGGCGTAGGGTGTCGGGAGATGTCACGCGCCTCGCATGCGTCGGCCTTCCTGGCCGGAGTGATCGTCGCCGGCTGCTTCGTCGCCCACGCGGTCCCGCCGAGCGACGTCGCGCGGTTCAAGGCGCTCGACACGTTCGCCCAGGCCCTGGCGACAGCGCAGACCAGCTACGTCGACCCCGTCGACGAGAAGACGCTGATCTACAACGCGACGCGCGGCATGCTGCACAACCTCGACCAGTACTCGACGTTCCTGCCACCCAAGCGCTACAAGAACCTGCGCCAGGATACCGAGGGCGAGTTCGGCAGCATCGGGGTCCTGCTCGCGCCCGGCATGACCGACGACGCGCGGCCAAACTTTCCGCCGTACCCCACGATCGACGAGATCGTGTCGCGCTCGCCCGCCGACATGGCTGGCCTCCAGCTCGACGATCGCGTGGTCTCGATCGATGGCCAGGCGACCGCCGAGCCTGGCAAGGAGCTGGCGAATTCGACGACCTGGGAGCAGAAGCTGCGCGGCGCCTCGGGCACGCGGGTGACCCTGGCGGTCCAGCGCGCCGGCTGGAAGGACCCGAAGCCGTTCACGCTGGTGCGCGCGCAGATCAAGCAGCCGAGCGTGTCGCATCGCCTGATCGAGAAGGGCATCGGCTACCTCGCGATCGCGCGGTTCTCCGAGGCGACGTCCGCCGACACCGCGGCCGCGCTCGTGAAGCTGCGCCAGCAGCATGGGCTCGGTGCCCTCGTGCTCGACCTGCGCGGCGATCCGGGTGGGCTCGTCGATCAGTCGATCGCGGTCGCCGACCTGTTCCTCGACGGCGGCACGATCGTCACGATCCGCGGCCGTCAGGGCAAGGTCGAGACGCAGTCCGCGCATAAAGGCGGACCGGCGACCGCGGTGCCGATCTTCATCGTGGTCGATCAGGGCACGGCCTCGGCGGCGGAGATCCTCGCCGCGGCGCTGCGCGATCACGGGCGCGCGAAGCTCGTCGGGCTGCAGACCTACGGCAAGGGAACGGTCCAGACGTTCTTCGATCTTGCCGACGGTGCGGGGCTCAAGCTGACGACCGCGCGGTACTACACGCCAAAGGGCAACTCGTTGGAATCAAAGGGTCTGGTTCCGGACGTCAAGGTCGACACCTTTGCAGCCGAGGAAATTGTCGCGGGGTCGTCCACCGGTAGTGGCGCGAGCCAGCCAGGTGGTGCCACAATCGACGACGACGACGACGATCCACAGCTGGCAGCCGCTGTAAAGCTCGCGCGTGCGGCTCTCCGAACCGTAAACAAGTAGTCAGCCCAACTGTTGTTTTGCGAAAGCTTGGACTGGTACAACCAATGAAACGTTGGCGTCGTGACTGCCGACGCTTACCGCGGGGACGCAACCGATGTTCAAGCTGGTGATCCAGGATGATGAGGGAAAGACGACGGTCGTCCCTCTGATCCGTGACGAGATCACGATCGGTCGAAAAGAAGGCAACACGATCCGGCTCACCGAGCGGAACGTGTCACGCCGTCACGCCCGCATCCTGAGAAATAATGGCGAGGTCCACATCGAGGACCTCGGTAGCTACAACGGGATCCGGGTCAACAACTCGCGGATCGCCGAGCGGGTCTCGCTCCGGGTCAGCGACCAGGTGCAGATCGGCGACTACAAGCTCTACCTCAAGGCCGAGGGGGTCGAGCAGGTCGACGACGCCCGCACGATGCCGATCGAGCGCATCACCGATCAAGTGGCCGGCGACAACGCGCAGACCGACGTCCTCAACGCGGTGTCCGCGACGCAGACCGCGCCGATGGGCATCCCTACCACGCCGACACCGGGCGCGGGGCTCGCCGGTCAGCAGCTGGTCGGGAACCCCAACCGCACGCTGGTTGCGATCGCCGATACGGATCCCCAGGGTCGCCCCCTCGCGAGTGCGGCCGCGGTCGCCGCGCTCAGCGCTCCGGTCGGCTACGGCAAGCTCGTTGTCCTGTCCTCGAACTTCGCGGGCAAGGAGTTCGAGCTGTCGCGCCCGCAGATGATCGTCGGCCGCACGGATGAGAACGATCTCGTCGTCAACCATCGATCGATCAGCCGCAACCACGCGAAGCTGGTCCGCGAGCCCGACACCGGTCGCTACACGATCAGTGACCTCCAGTCGTCCAACGGCGTGCGCGTCAACGGCCAGGACTACGGCAAGGTCGAGCTCCGCCGCGGCGACGTGGTTGACCTCGGCCACGTCCGGCTGCGGTTCGTCGAGCCGGGTGAAGACTTCGTGTTCGCGCGCGACGCGGTGATCACCGACGTCCCGGATTCCGGCAGCAAGCGCGGGCTCCTGATCGCGGTCGCGCTCGGGCTCCTCGTGCTCGGCGCCGCGATCGTGTTCTTCCTGACCCGCAAGGACGAGACCCCCGACGAGACCGCCGGCGGCAGTGGCAGCTCGGGGATGATCGCGAGCGGCAGCGATGGCAGCCAGATCGCCATCACGGACGCGGTGATCGACGCGCCCGCGCCCACGATCAATGGCTCCAATGGGGCCAATGGCGGCGAGAGCGACGAGGCGACGCGGATCGCGCTCGAGTGCGACGGCCACATCCAGGACAAGAAGTGGGTCGACCTCGAGGAGTGCGCGACCAACAAGCTCGCGAAGTTCGACACCCAGAAAGCGAAGGACCTGATCACCCGCGCGAAGTCCGAGGGTGCTGCCGAGGTCGCGCTCCGCGAGCTCAAGGATGCGATCAAGGACGGCAACTCGAAGACCGCGAAGCTCAAGCACGAGAAGACCAAGGGCTCGGTCTACCAGCGCGAGGCCGACGACCAGTACGCGCCGTTCTTCGACAAGACCGTCGGCGCGGTGGTCGCGCGACTCGAGTCCAAGGCCAACGAGTGTCGCGACTTCAACCGCGTGCTGAGCTCCGAGACCGAGGCGCGCGGAAAGCACGTCACGGACGAGGCGCGCAAGAAGGTCCAGTGCCGGCGCGAGCAGGTCGCGGTCAAGCCCGGCAGCAACAACCCCGGCTCCGCGGTCAAGAATCCAGATCCACCGGCCTGCGATGCCGAGGCGCTCAAGCTCCAGGGCCGCGATGCGTTCCAGAGCGGCAGCTATCCGCAGGCGGTGAAGCTGTTCGAACAGTCGCTCAGCTGCAAGTTCGACCAGTCGCTGGTGCCGAGCCTCGTGCTCGCGGCCTGCAACTCGAAGAACACGGCGAAGGCAAAGATGTACTATCCGCGGCTGTCGACCGGCCAGCAGGCCAGCATCGTGCAGCGCTGCCTCGACAACAAGATCGAGCCGCGCTGAACGACCCGTCGCACGCGCGGATCTTCTAGTGTTGCCGCTTGTTTGACCCGCCTACACCGATTGGTGTAACGACAAACGAGGCCGGGACGACTGGTCTTGGAGGCGACATGTCCGTTCGCTCTGGTTCCGGGTTCTTCCTCGTCGGCACCTTGATCAGTGCCCTGGCCTCGCCGATATCGGCGGAGCCCGCGGGCAACATCGACCTCAACGTGTTCCGGCCCGCGATGGACTCGCGCGGCTACCTGACGATCAACGCGTCTCAGGTGCTCGGCCACAACGAGGTGTCGTTCGGCCTCGGTGCGCTCGACTGGGGACACGAGATGCTCGATCTCGACGGCAACAACGCCGAGTACTCGATCGACAACATCATCAGCGCGACGCTGATCGCCGCCTACGGTCTCAAGCTCGGGCCGGTCGAGCTCGAGGTCGGTGCCTCGGTACCACTCACCATCCTCAAGGGTGATCGCGCGCCGGACCCCGGCCCGATGCAGGACGAGGTGGTCGACGGCCAGGGCCTCGGGAGCATCGGGCTCCACCTGAAGACGCGGTTCCTGAAGACCAGCCGCTCGCCCCACGTCGGGCTCGGCATGATCGCCAGCGTCTACTTGCCGACCGCCAACCCCGAGGACCGGTTCCTCGGCGAGAACAAGCTCGTGCCGCAGCTCATGGGCATCCTCGACAAGGAGTTCGGCCGTCAGGGCCGGCTCCGCGTCGCGATCAACGCCGGCATCCGGCTGCGCGACACCACGACGTTCACCAACAGCGAGCCGCCCGCGACCAACCTGTCGGTCACGGTCGGCAACGAGATCCCGTACGGCCTCGGCATCGCGTACGCGCTCTCGCGTCAGAAGTTCGATCTCGTGGCCGAGGTGTTCGGCTCGATCCCGCTCGGCGATCACGAGAACTACATGCCGCTCGAGGCGATCGGCGGCATCAAGGTGTACCTGGCGCGCAACTCGTTCCTGTCGCTCGGCGCGGGTCGTGGCCTGCTGACCGGCGAGGGTGCCAACCCGGACTTCCGCGCGTTCATTGGCATCGTGTTCGAGCCCAACATCGGCGACCGCGATGGCGACGGGATCAAGGACGACGTCGACAAGTGTCCCGACGAGCCCGAGGACCGCGACGACTTCGAGGACGAGGATGGCTGTCCCGAGCCCGACAACGATCGCGACGGCATCGTCGACGAGGACGACGACTGCCCGAAGGTCCCAGAGGACAAGGACGGCTTCGAGGACGAGGATGGCTGCCCCGAGGGCACGAAGGGCGACAAGGACGGTGACGGCATCCTCGACAACGTCGACAAGTGTCCCGAGGAGCCCGAGGACTTCGACAACTTCGAGGACGAGGACGGCTGCCCGGATCCGGACAACGATCAGGACGGCATCCTCGACGTCGACGATCTGTGCCCGAACGACCCCGAAGACAAGGATGGCTTCGAGGACGCGGACGGCTGCCCGGATCTCGACAACGACAAGGACCGTATCCTCGACAAGGATGACAAGTGCCCCAACGAGCCCGAGACCTACAACGGTACCGAGGATGAAGACGGCTGTCCCGACAAGGGCCGCGTCGTCGTCACCGACACCTCGATCGAGATCCTCGACATGGTGTACTTCGAGTACAACAAGGCGGTCATCAAGTCCCAGTCGTTCCCGATCCTCGACGCCGTGGCGGCCACCTTGGTGGGCAACCCGAGCATCCAGCTCGTCGAGGTCCAGGGCCACACCGACGAGCGTGGCAACGACGCGTACAACCTCGACCTGTCCGACAAGCGCGCGCACGCGGTCGAGAAGTACCTGGCCGACAAGGGGGTCGAAGCCAAGCGCCTCACCGCACAGGGCTACGGCGAGACCCAGCCGGTCGATCGCCGCTCCAACGAGGCGGCGTGGTCCAAGAACCGTCGCGTCGCGTTCCTGATCCTGAAGCGAGCATCGGACTAGATCGCTGGTAGGGTTCGGGAATGCGCTTCCTGGTGTTCCTCCTGATCGCCGGTGGACTCGCGTTCTGCGGCTCGACCGTGCCGCTCGGGAACAAGACGTTCTTCGGCCACATCCGCGCGATCTGGGCGACCGACGAGATGGGGGATCTCAAAGACGGCGTGAAGCCGGGGATCGAACGCGTGAAGAAGGGCGTCAAGGCCGGCGTCGAGGCGGCGAAGGACGGTTCCGATACCGAGGCGAAGACCGATGCTGGGGTCGACGCCGCCCCGGTCCTCAAGTGAAGTTCCCGCTCACCGACCTGCTGATCGAGGAAGCGCGTAGGTTCGAGCTGCGCTCCGCATGTCGCGATTGCTTCTTCTGGAGCGAGCGCCGCGCCGAGTGCTTGCACGACTGGCCCGACGAGGGACAGCGCCGATGGCCGCTCGATGCGCCCGACGAGCAGGGCCAGCGGCCAACGCACGTCGCGTTCTGCAAAGAGTTCGAGCTCCGGTAGTGGCCGGTCAGGTCGCTCCCGAGGTCAGCGCGGCGCTTGCGAGTGGAGCGCCCGTGGTCGCGCTCGAGTCGACGCTGATCGCACATGGCCTGCCGTGGCCCGACAACCTCGCGATCGGGCGCGAGCTCGAGGAGCTGGTGCGAGCGGGTGGCGCCATCCCCGCAACGATCGCCGTGGTCGACGGCGTGGTCCATGTCGGGTTGTCGCCGGCACTGCTCGAACAGCTCGCGCGCGACGGTACCCGGTTCGCGAAGGCGGGCATGTCCGACGTCGCGGTGCACGTCGCGCGTGGTGGCTCGGCAGCGACCACGGTCAGCGCGACGGCCACGATCGCCGCCAGCCTCGGGATCCGCGTGTTCGCGACCGGCGGCATCGGCGGTGTGCACCGCGGCACTGCGAACGACGTGTCGCAAGATCTGGTGGCGCTGTCGCGCGCGCAGATCGCCGTGGTCTCGGCCGGCGCGAAGGCGATCCTCGATCTGCCACGCACGCTCGAGATGCTCGAGACGCTCGCGGTGCTGGTGATCGGCTATCGCACGTCCGAGCTGCCGGCGTTCTACACGCGTAGCGCGGGTCTGGCACTCGATCACCGCGTCGACACCGCCGCCGCGCTAGCGGCCGTCGCGAGCGCCCACTGGCAGCTCGCCGGCGGCGGCATCCTGGTCTGCAACCCGATTCCCGAGGCCGCCGCACTGAATCTCGATCCAGCGATCGAGCGCGCGCTCGCGGAGGCCGGCGCCGCTGGCATCTCCGGCAAGCGCCTGACACCGTTCCTGCTCGCGAAGCTCGCGGAGGTTACCGGCGGCGACTCGATCCGCGCGAACCGAGCGCTCGTCACCAACAATGCGCGCGTCGCGAGTGAGCTTGCCGTCGCACTCGCCATGCGGTCGTGAGCGGAAGTTTGCGCTAGACTGGGCCGCGTATGGCGAGTGTTGCGTTCACGCGGAACTACACCGATCGAAGTAACGACACGGGCTACCAGTTCGAGTTCCATTGCGACAAGTGCGGCAACGGTCACCGCTCGACGTTCCGGGCCAGCGCGCTCGGCGTTGGGTCGAAGATCGCGAAGGGCCTCGGCAGCCTGTTCGGACGCAACCAGCTGTGGAGCGTCCGGCGGGGTTGGCCTTGAGCTTCGCGAGGACTTCTTTCGCGAGCTTCGCGGCAT
>JBBJLY010000214.1:0-14698 GCA_037720695.1 Kofleriaceae bacterium
ACGGTACGATTCATGGTCACCCCACGTGACGACGGGGCAGACCTGGCGCGACGCGCTTGCCTTCAACCCCGAAGACCGATGGAGCGGTGTCCTGACTTCCGGTTCGTCCTTCGCGGCGCCTTCCCAGTTTCCCAGTGGCATCTGCCGCGTCGTCCCCGGTCACAGTAGCGGGGGCTGTGCCGTCTGGGCGTTCATCACGCCGTCGGCTTCCCTGCTTCCATCGGAGCTGTCGTCTTTGCGCTTACGCGATGCGTGGACCTCGGCCGCCTTGTTAGTCGACTCTGCGCCGCGAAGTCAATGAGTGTTGATCCGACGGCGGGGGTGGCCGGTGCTTTCCGTATGTATCGCTGGGGCTTGCTCGCCTAGATCCCGACGATGTCGGGCTTCATGCCGCCGAGCGCACCGAGCAGCTCGTCCTGCTCCGGCTTGCCGACGCCGACCTCGGTCATCGCCGCGATCAGGTCGTCGACCATGGTCTTGAACTCGGCTTCCGTGATCTTCATCCCGGTGTGCGTCGTCTTCATGTCCTTGTGGACCCCGGTGTACTTGCACGGTCCACCGGTGGCCTCGCAGATCTGCAGCACGAGCTTCTCCTTCAGCAGCTTGAGGTCGCTGTTCTGAAAGCGCGCGTTGATCTGGTTGTTCTTCCCGACGTTGGTGACGAACAGCTCGACCACCTTCGTGATGCCCGGCGTCTCGCCGAGGCGGACGTAGAGCGACGCCTTGACCTCGGCGCTGCCCGCGCCAGTCGGCTCCGGCGTGGTCTCGCCGGTCGGCTTGCCGCCGCAAGCCGCCAGCATGATCAGAGCGAGGACCGCGAGCAGACGGATTCGGATGCGCATGCGGCCCGTCGTATCAGGAAATGCCGGACCCCGGTAGTTTCACGCTGGCCTTCGGCAGCTTGGCCTTGACCTGATAGCTCTGCAGATACTTGATCGCCGCGAGCCCGCGCGCGGCCCAGAACAGCACCACGTAGCCGACTACGAGCGCGATCGGACCGGCGAGCATGATCTTTGGCCACGACACCGACTCCGCCGCACCCGAGGACGCCGGGTTCAGCGCCTGCAGCCCGAACCGCGCGACGTACACGAACGCGAGCGGGAACAGCTGCACGAGCAGCACCGCCGGGACGCCCCACTTGAAGAACCGCGTGTGTCTGGTGATCGGCGTGCCGTCGTTGAACCGCGCCTGGAAGATGTTCTGGGTCTTGCCGAGGAACAGCGCCGTCGACACGATCAGCGTCGCCAGGTTGAACACCAGGAACAGGATCACGGCGAACAGCGTCACGAACACCAGGCTCGACGACGCCCCGTCGGCGAACTGCAGATACACGACCGCGAGGCTGAAGTAGTTGAGCAGCGCGCCGATCGCCGGCTCGACGATCTTGCCGAGCACGAACGAGCTGACGAGCGTCAGCACCACCAGCACGCCGACGGTGCACAGCGTCGCGAACAACTCGCCCTTCACGCGTTGCAGGCTCCGCATCACCACCTCGCGCCCGACGCCGCGCTGACCCGCTGCTGCCGCTGCCGGCAGGTTAATGATCTCGATCAGCGTGGGTTTGATCGCGAGCACGAACAGGATCAGCGTCACGATCGTGAGCAGGATCGGCAGGATCCCGAACACGAAGTCGACCTTCTTGAACATCTTCGCGATCGACAGGAACACCTTCGCGTCCTGCACGATCTTGATCCCGTTCTCGAGCAACAGCACGGCCGGCTGCTCGTCGGGGTTGTTGCGCATCTGCTCGATCGTCGGCAGGAACAGCTCCTTGCCGGTGACCACGAACTCCTCCGCGTTGTGGTCGAGCGTGTCGAACGTGCCGCCCGCGATCGCGATGCTCGGGTTGGTGTAGCTCGACATCGCGCCCTGCACGTTCCGCAACCCGAACAGCACGCCGCCGAACAGGTTCACCGTCACGAAGAACGTCACCGCCGCGAGCGCCGAGTACTTGAACAGCGCCTTGCCCTGGCCCGGATACTTGGTCTTCAACGCGAGAGGCATCAGCAGCAACGCGAACCCGGCGAACGACACACCGAGCACGATCAACGAGAACGTGCGCATCTTGCGATCGGACTTGCGCGCGATCTTGGTCGCCAGCTTGTTCAGCACGACGCGCTTCGCGAGCCGCACGCCCTTGCGGAAGTCCTCGACCGAGATCGAAGGCACGAGCTCCGCATTCGGATCACGCATCTCGAGCGCCGCGTCGTCGGGCTCGTTCGGGATGTCGTCGAAGAAGCCGGCGAACTCGGCGCGTAGCGCCAGCTCGTCGGGCTCGAGCTTGCCGTCGCCATCGGCATCGAACGGGTCGGTCGGCGGATCCTCCTCGCCGGCATCGAGCACGCCGTCGTTGTCGATGTCGCCATCCTCCTGCGCATCGGGCGTGCCGTCGCCGTCGGCATCCGGGGCGCCGGGATCGACATCTGCGGACGACGCGGCCTCGGCGGCGTCGTCCACGCGATCGCCATCGGAGTCCTGTTCGCCATCGGTGATGTCATCGCCGTCGCTGGCAGGTGACGCGACGGGCTCGGCTGGCGGGTCGTCGTCATCCGCGAGTGCAAACGAAGTGATGCAGAGCGCGAGCAAGCAGGTGATGAAGGCCAGGCGTCGAGTCATGGGGTTCCCACCGGACGATGCCGGCGGTGGTCGGATGTCGCACCGATCCCGCCGGTCCCGCCGATCAGGCGCGGCTCAGGTGCGATGTCCGGCGAGCCAGGCGATCGCCTCGCGGCGTGTGGTGTTCCACGCACTCAGCGGGGGGAAGCGTTTGACCGCTTGCTCGATCAGCTCGCGCGCGCGCGCGGGCTCGGTCTTCCACAGCGCCTGACCGAGTGCGAGCTCCGAGGCGGCGATGCTGCCCGCATCATTGAAGTACTCGGTGAAGATCGCGCGTGCCAGCTCGAGATCCAGCGCCGCCTCGGCGTCGCGGCGCAGCGCGTGACGGGTCATGCCGCGGACGAGGTACGCGTTCGCGACCTCGAGATGCACCACCCCGTACGTGCCCTCGAGCAGCTCGAGTGAGCCATCGATCAGCGCGAGCGCGTCCGCGTGCCTGCCGAGGCGCGACCACGCGTGGGCCTGCCGGATCTCGCAGGCCGCGTGGATCGAGGAGTCGAGCTCGCCGTCGCCGAGCAGATCGCACGCTCGCTTGAACTGCACCGAGGCCTCGCGATAGCGGCCGAGGTCGCTCAGGATGTCCGCCTCGGCGTAGAGCGCCTCGCCATAGCCCTCGGTGGTCTTGCCGGCGATCTTGCCCACCGCGGTGGTGGCGACACGCACCTCGACGAGCGCTTCGTCGAGTCGCCCGAGCCGTTGCAGCACCTGGGCGTAGCCGATCTGGGCGACCGTGCGGTCGAGGTTGTCGGCGCCGAGGACCCGGGTGGCTTGATCGCGCGCCTGCCGCCCCTCGGGCTCGGCAGCTGGATCGTCGAGCATCGCGAGGCAGTACGCCAGCCGCGTCCGGAATGTGATCTCGGTCTGCGGCGATGGCGTTGGCTGCTTCGCGAGCTCGACCAGCGCATCGCGGTACGACGCGGCGGCCTCGGCGAACCGCGCCTGATCCTCGAACACGTAGCCGAGCCCCTGGATCATCTCTGCCATCAGCTGCGGCGCACCTGATCGTGCGAGCGCGAGCGCGCGCCGGAACGCGGCCTCGCCCTCCTGCTTGCGATCGGCCGCGAGCAGCGCGGCGCCCTTGGAATATTCGAACAGCGTGGCGGTCAGGATCGGGCGTCCGATCCGTTCGACCGCGGCATCGGCGTACGCGACATATTCCATCGCGCGTGCCGGATCTCGCTCGTCGGAGGTGGCGTCCTGGACCAGCTGGATCCATGCGTTGGCGGCGATATAGCCGTGGTGCACGCGCTCGGCCAGCGCCGCAGCCTCGCGCATCGTCGCGATGCCGCGCGTGGCGTCGCCGCCCTGGCTGAGCGCGGTGCCGAGGAGGTACAGCGTCTCGGCATGCAGGATGGGCCAGATCGTGGCGGCCTCCGCGGCGAGTGCGGTCATCTGCGCGATCACCCCTTGAAAGTCGCCGCGATTGCGCGCGGCCTCCGCATCGAAGGCGCGATGGCGCAGCTCGGTCACCCGGCGGCGTAGCGCGTGATCCGACGGGACGCGCGCGACGAGGTACGCGGGTGCGGGAGAGGCGCAGCTGGTCGCGGGCGCGGCGAGCTCGGCGACCATGTTGGCGTGGCGCGGCCCGTCGAGGATCAGATCGTCGACCACCGCCGTCAGCTCGAGCTTGCGCGCGTCGAGGCACGCCGCGACGTTGGCCGGTTGCGGCGGCTGGCGATCCGACTTGCAGGTCGCGCGGTGGGTCTCGCGCCAGGTGTTCGCCGCCTTGGCCAGCGAGCCGAGCACCGCCGCCGCGTGCCGATCGCCGCCGAGCCTACCTTCGAGCGTCGAGACCCGGGCATCGTATGCGGGCGCGAGCCACTGCTCGCCACGCAGGCACGGATCGACGGGCGCGGCCTCGTCGAACGCCTGCGCGCCAGCGATCCCACCGCTGACCAGCGCGATCGCGATCGCCCCGACCGCGACCGCACGCCGCCGCCGCGGAGGCGCTGCCAGCGCGCGTTGAAACGACGGCATGTCGGGCCACCGATCGGCCGGGGCGAGCGCGAGCCCGCGCTGGAGCACGCGCACGATCCGGTCCGGCACGGCGGACTTCGGGATGGGCGGCGGGTCGTGCATCGCGTCCCGGATCGCCTCGACGGTTCGGCCCGCAAACGGACGCTCGCCGAACACGAGCTCCCAGGCCGACACCGCGAACGCGAACACGTCGGCGCGGCGGTCGACCTCGAGGCCGTCGAGCTGCTCGGGCGCCATGTACGCCGGGGTGCCAACGGTGACGCCGGTGGCCGTGAGCTCGACCACGCTCGGCCGCCGCGCGCTGCCCGGTTGGTCGTCGTGCTCGCCGTGCGCGCGCGCGACGCCGAAGTCGGTGACCACGACGCGCTTGACCTGAACGCCGTCGCTCGAGACCAGCACGTTGTCTGGCTTGAAGTCGCGGTGGATGATGCCAGCGTCGTGCGCGGCGGCGAGCCCGTGCCCGGCGCGTTCGAGCAGGCCGATGATCGCGCGCCAGGGCGGCCGGGTGCGACGGACGTAGGCGCCGAGCGTCTCGCCCCGGATCAGCTCCATCGCGATGAACACCGCCTCCCCGAACCGGCCGACGTCGTAGACCGTGATCAGCGACGGATGGGCGAGCTTCGCCATGATCCGCGACTCGCGCACGAGGCGCTCGGCGAGCCTGCCGGAGATTGCCGCCAGCTCGGGGCGCATGATCTTGAGCGCGATCGATCGATCGAGCTCGGCGTCGTACGCGGCGTAGACCCGTCCCATGCCGCCGGCCCCGAGGAGCTCGCGAAGCTCGTAGCGTCCGAGCTTGCTGCCGGGCGCCGGACCCGAGGCGTCGGCATCACCGCGACGGTCGAGGGTCGGGGTCCCGATCGCGATCGTCGCCGGCGCCACGGCGACCCCGCCGCGCACGGCCGCGATCACGACCTGACGACAGGTTTCGCAGGCATCGATGTGCGTCGTCACCCGCGCGACCGCGGCCTCGTCCAGCGCTTGCTGGACGAGCGCACCAAGCTCGTCGTCGGTCGGGCACGCAGTCACCCCGGGGGCATATGCCAACCGCCGGCCCGCTGCCAACCCAGATCGACCAGGACGCGCGATCAGCGCTGGCAGAGGTACGCGTACGAGCCCGCATTCGGGAACATCGTGGTCGGCGCGCACGGCCGGTCGTCCCACTGCTTGGTGACCCGCGCACCGGCGATGATCGCGCAGTCTTCGTCGTACGTCGCGTCGCCGTCGTTGGGCTCGGTCGGATTCCACGCGGAGAACGTGAGCGCGGTGTCGTCGACCCAGCGAAACTGCATCTCGACCGCGAGGTCGGAGAGCCCGATGAACGTGTCGTTGGTTTTGACCAGGCCCTCGGCGAACGTGTCGAGCGCCTGGGTGTTCAGGATCGCGAGGTGCGAGCCGACCGTTTCGCACGCGAGCTTCGCGTCGGCGAACGTCTGCTTGCCGGTGAACAGCTGCAAGCACGAACCGTCTGGCGCGGTGCCCGAGACGTCGCCACCGGTGCACGGGAGCGCGTCCGGACTCGCATCGGTCGAGTTACTGCGCGGTGGCGCATCCGGGTCGGCCCCGCCTCCGCCGTCGACGCTCGCGCTACACGCGCCGAGCACGATGAGGGCTGACCACCGGAGCATCCCTAGATAGTGCCGTAATGCTACGTTGCCGGCCAGATGAGTCGTGAATCGCCTCTGGTGTTCATCATGGCGGCCGGCCTTGGCACGCGGATGAAGAGCGAAACGCCCAAAGTTCTCCATCGGATCTGCGGCCGTCCCTTGATCCACTGGGTCGTGCTGGCCGCACGCGCAGCCGGGGCCGAGCGCGTGGTCGCGATCCTCGGTCACAAGGCCGACACGGTGCGTGCCGCCCTCGATCACAGCTTCGGCGCGGGACGCGTCGAGGTCGCGATGCAGCCCGAGCAGCGTGGCACCGGACACGCGGTGCAGTGCGCGATGCCCGCCGTGCAGAACGAGCCGGATGATCGGATCGTGGTGATCCTCACCGGCGACGCGCCGATGTTGGCGAGCGAACGGATCGCCGAGCTGACCCGCGCGTGTCAGGCATCCCCCGCCGGGATGGCGCTGCTGTCGACGGTGCCGCCGCGGCCGATGCCGTACGGGCGCCTCGTGCGCGACGACCAGGGCGTGCTGAACCGGATCGTCGAGCACATCGACGCCACCCACGAGCAGCGCATGATCCAGGACACCAATGCGGGGTTCTACGCGATCCGGCTCGGCCACCTGCGCAAGGATCTCGCCGCGCTGCGCGCCGATAACGCGAAGAGCGAGCTCTACCTGACGGATCTGGTCGCCCATGCCCACATGCGCGGAGGCGCGACTTCGATCGACGCGCCGTTCGCGGAGGTCGCGGGCATCAATGACCGCGTCGATCTCGCCGGCGTCGAGGCCGAGGCCAGGCGCCGGATCAACGAGCACTGGATGCGCGCCGGGGTCACGATGGTCGATCCGGCGAGCACGTACATCGATGCCGACGTCGGCCCGCTCGGCAAGGACATCTGGCTCGCCGGCAACGTCGCGCTGCGTGGCAAGACCTCGCTCGGTGACGGCGTGCGGATCGACATCGGCAGCGTGCTGACCGATGTCCAGGTCGCCGAGAGCGCTTATCTCAAGCCGTACTCGATCCTGACCGAAACCGCGATCGGACCGCGCGCCGAGGTCGGCCCGTTCTCGCACTGCCGGCCAGGCTCGCGGATCGACGAGGATGCGCGGATCGGCAACTTCGTCGAGACCAAGAAGACGCACCTGATGGCCGGGGCCAAGGCGAACCACCTCGCGTACCTCGGCGACGCGTCGATCGGCGCGAAGGCCAATATCGGCGCCGGCACGATCACGTGCAACTACGACGGCGTTGGCAAGTACCAGACCACGATCGAAGCGGGCGCGTTCATCGGCTCCGACAGCCAGCTCGTCGCCCCGGTCACGATCGGCCGCGACGCCTACGTCGGCTCGGGCACGACCGTGACCAAGGATGTTCCGCGCGGGGCGCTCGCGCTGTCCCGCGTCCGCCAGGTCAACAAGGAAGGCTGGGCCGACAAGTTCCGCGAGGCCCAGAGCAAGCGCAAGAAGCCCGGCGAGCACTGAGGTGTACTGCTCGCTCGACAAGATCGATCTCGCTGCGCAGGTCGACGGTCGGGAGGTCGCGCTGCAGACCGATCACCGCACGACCGCCGAGATCGAGGCCGAGCCCGAGCTGAGCGCGCTGTATGCGATGACGCGCGTGCTGAACGCCCGCGAGCACCTGACCGAGGCCGGCCATCCGGATCCGACCGATGCCGTGCGCTACGTCGTCAGCGCGGAGCCTCCCGCGGTGTTGATCGAGGCGCTGCGTGCGGTCGGCGCCACGCTCGAGCACGGCCCGCAACGCGGCCGGCTCGGCGAGCTGTCACAGGTCGCGATTGGCGAGCTCGCCGATCGCAGCTTCCGCGCGCTCGCGAAACGCGCCGCGAGGCGGGTCGGCACCCGCGACCTCGCGATCGCGCTGCGCATGCTCGAGGATCAGACGCTCGCGGAACCGCCGCTCCGCACCGACGAGGAAGTCTACTGGCAACGCGTGCTCGAGCTGTCGGCGCTGCTCGGCGAGTTGCTGCGCGCCAAGTATCCCGGCGGGCGCTGGGCCTACACCGATCGCTCGCTGGTGCCGTTCGGCTTCCAGCTCGCGGGCGGCTCCACCGTGATGTTCCCGACCAATCGCGCGCAGCGGGTGATCGAGGATGGCGCCGACGAGAGCCTGTTCAAGCTGCTGCTCGCCGCCGAGGAGACCATCGATCATCCACCGGATGCGGCCACCGGACGGCTGATGCCAAGCCTGCGCCACCGCGGCGATCTCGCGCTCGACGAGGTGGTCTGGCGCGCCTTGCTCGACGAGCCCGAGGCGATCGACCTGCCCGTCGTGGTGTGTGGTGTCGATGGCGAGACCACGTTCGGGATGGTGCGCAAGGACGCGATCGATCGTCCTGCCGACGAGGCGATGGCCGCCGCGCTCGAGAACCTGGCTGACGAACAAGTCGAGATCGACAGCCTGCAGCTCGACGAGCTCTCGGTGCGCGTCGTCACCGGCAGCTTCTACGCCGCCGAGAAGCTGCTGGACCGCGCGTTCATGCGCAAGCTGCACGTCGAGCTCGCCGACTCGATGCTGGTCGCGGCCGTGCCCGCGCGCGGCCTGCTGGTGGTCGCGCCGGCGCACGGGGATCGCGCGCTGCTCGGCAGGTTCGTCTCGCTGGTCGCGATGCACTTCGAGGAATCCGGCGGCCGTGCGATCTCGGCGTCGGTGATGCTCGTCACTGAAGGCCGGGTCGCCGGCTTCGTCCAGACCGAGGTCCGGCCGGATCCCGAGACGCCGGAGCTGGAGCGCCCCGGCCTGTTGCGGCGGCTGTTCGGTCGCAGATGAGAGCTGCGCTCGCGATCGTGGCGCTCGTCGCCGGCTGCCAGGACAAGCCGCGCGAGAAGCCGATGCCGCTGCCCGTGGGAACCGACGCCGCGGGGATCGATGCCGCCATCGACAAGCCGTGGCCCGAGCTCGACGGCTATCCGACCACGCAGGCGCTGCGCGTGATCCCGGTCCCCGCGCGGGTCGACGTCCCACGCTTCGAGGTCGGGGGGCCGGTGCTGCAGGGTGATCTCGCGGTGGTGTCGTCGTCGCAGATCGGCTTCGCGGGCATCGATTGGCGGCGAGGCGCGGTCCTGTGGACCAAGCCAAGCGGTTCCCATGTCGCGCCACCGGTGCTGCACGACGACACGATCGTGCTGATCGGGAGCTGCCTCAACCCGCCGGCGATCCCCGACGGCGAGCGCCTGCTCGGGTGCATGCGGGTCGTCACGCCGGGCGGTGTCGATCTGGCGTATCTCGCGATTCGCGGGACCCGCGTCGCCGAGTTCCTGGGCGCGGTCGGCGAGCAAACCGTGTGGAGTGAGGGCGCACAGGTCCGCTGGCGTCGTGGCGACGCCGCCGTCGCGATCGATCTGCTGACTGGCATCGCGAAGCCCGCGACCGCGACGACGCCCCCGATCGCCGTCACGGTCGGCGACCGCGCGTGGTCGATCGCGCAGCTCGACGGCCGCATCGTCGCGACCGGCACCAGGCCGTGGCGCACCGAGCAGACGTACACCGCGATCGTCGGCCTGGTGAACCTGCCGGCGCACACGCCGATGCTGCGGATCGCGAACCTCGGCGAGTATGCGAAGTCCCCCGAGGTCAACGTGATCGACATCGACGCGACCGGCTCGTTGCGTGCGAGTGTCGCGCGCCCGTCTCCCGGCATCAGCCTGCTCGGGCTCGCGGCCGCGCCGAACGGGGACACGGCGCTCGCGATCCGGCTCGACACCTCGCTGCGCCGCGACTACCTCGCGGGCTACGCCGCGAGCGCACACCTCGTGTGGGTCTACCCGCTACCGCCGATCCAGCGCGCCGATCCGGTGGGCGTCGCGATGGCCCCCG
The DNA here is from genome assembly GCA_037720695.1 of Kofleriaceae bacterium. Classification (GTDB taxonomy): domain Bacteria; phylum Myxococcota_A; class Polyangia; order Haliangiales; family Haliangiaceae; genus JABFXX01. The sequence goes on from JBBJLY010000214.1 coordinate 10,039, forward strand.
ATGCGGTCGTCGTGTTCCACGACGGCGATACGCTGACGGTGCTTCCGCCACTGTCGGTCCCTCCCACGGCACCGGGAGCCGCGCCGCGAAATCCCACACCGTAACTGTGCGAAAGCCATGCGGCTTCGCTGGTACGAAGGCTGCTCTTGGGTCTGGGCATGAAGCTGACCCTCCTTGCCTTGGCCGCCGCTTCCACGCTCACCGCTTGTGTCCACAAGGACGACCCGCCGACCGAGCTTGCACGCGCGATCCCACAACCAGAACAGATCGCGATCAACCTGCCGGCGAACGCGAACGACGCACTCGCGCTCGGCCAGCTCGCCGACTACTACGTCGCGACGCGCGGTGTGACGCTCACGTTCAATGCCGGTAGCGCATGGGTCCTCGGCCTGATCCACGCGATCGTCCAGTACCCGGTCACCTCCGTCGACGGCAACGTCTACACCTGGGGCCCGTGGAGTGGTGCGCTCGATCCCGCCACGTACAAGCTCGACGTCACCGACGTCGGCGATGGCACCTACGACTACGTGCTGTCCGGCCGTTCGAAGACGCAGCCCACCGCGCAGTTCGAGGTCATCATCGACGGCTTCGCGGATCCGCGCGACGGCGAGCTCCAGGGCAACGGTCAATTCACGATCGACTTCGACGCCGGCAAGCGCGTCAATCCGTTCGACCCGGGTGATGCGCGCGGCATCGTCGGCGTCACCTACGATCTCGGCGCGCGCCACCTCGATCTCGACATCCGCACCACCAACGACGCGGGCCAGCCGGTGATCGCGGCCTACGCCTACGACGAAGCCGCAGATGGCTCGGGCGACATGGTGTTCGATGTCGAAGGCGACGCCGGTGGCACGCCTGCAGATGAGCAGATCACGCTCCGTTCGCGCTGGCTCGCGACCGGTGCCGGCCGCGCGGACGCCCGCCTGACCGGTGGCGACGTCGGTCCGGGAGCGACCGCCTCCGAGTGCTGGGACACCAGCTTCCGCCGCGTGTTCTACACGGATTCGGTCGACTTCGAGCCGACCGAGGGCGACGTCGGCTCCTGCGCGTTCGCCGACCAGGACCTGCCCTGAACCGCAGGGCGAAGTAATGCAGTCAGCGTTGACTGCAACCTTCCGCCCGCGGTAACACCCGCGTCGGAGGAAACCATGTCCCAGTTGCCCAAGGACGCGCAGGATCTGTTCGACAACCTCGTTCCCGCTGGTCTCGCGCAGTACCCCGATAAGGCCCGCGAGCTCAACGCCATCTACTGCTTCAAGGTCACGGGCGACGGGGGCGGCGAGTGGACGGTCGACACGACCGCCAACCCGCCCACCTGCACCAAGGGCGACAGCGGCAAGGCCCAGTGCACGGTCGACGTCTCGAACGAGGACTTCAAGACCATGCTCTCGGATCCCAACGCTGGCATGCAGCTCTACTTCCAGGGCAAGCTCCGCGTCTCGGGCGATCCGATGCTCGCGATGAAGCTGCAGCAGCTGTTCGAGATCGCTCGTCAGAAGTAACGCACTTCGCGTTCCGTTCCCGTCCTCGAACGGGAACGAGGTAGATCATGATCTCACCACTGGCCGACGCGCTGCGCGGCATCCGCGTCCTCGATCTCTCGCGGTTGCTGCCTGGACCGTTCCTGACGATGATCCTCGCCGACCTCGGTGCGGACGTCGTCAAGATCGAGGACCCGCGGGTCGGTGACTATCTCCGCGCATTGCCGCCTGCCAAGGGCGGGCTTGCCGGGCGCTATCTCGCGGTCAACCGCGGGAAGCGCTCGCTCGCGCTCGACCTCAAGGCGCCCGCCGGTCGCGACGCCTTCCTCGAGATGGCGGCGCAGGCTGACGTCGTGGTCGAGAGCTTCCGGCCTGGCGTGCTCGACAAGCTGGGCGTTGGCTACAGCGCACTAGCCGCGGTCAATCCAAAGACGATCCTGTGCTCGATCAGCGGCTACGGCGCGACCGGGCCGTACGCGCATCGTGCAGGTCACGACCTCGACTACATCGCCCTCGCCGGCGTGCTCGCGATGGGCGGACCGGCCGGCGGCGCCCCGATGATGCCCGGTGTCCAGATCGCCGATCTCGCCGGTGGCGCGCTGTGGAGCGCGACCGCGATCCTCGCCGCACTCGTCCAGCGCGAACGCGCGGGCAAAGGCGCTCACCTCGACATCTCGATGACTGAAGGCGCCCTCACCCTGCTCGCCGCCGAGCTCGGCAACCAGGACTGCGGCGCACGACCAACACGCGGCGTCGAGTCCCTGAACGGCGGGCTCGCCGGATATGGCGTCTACCGCACCGCCGACGATCGCTACCTCGCGGTCGGCGCGCTCGAGCCCAAGTTCTGGATCGCCCTCAACCAGGCGATCGGGCGCCCGCCCAGCGTCGCCGAGATCGTCGGCAGTCCGGCCGATCAGGCGACCACGCGCGCCGCGCTCGCTGCGATCTTCGAGACCAAACCCGCCGCGGAGTGGACGTCCCTGCTCGCAGCGCACGACTGTTGCGTCGAGCTGGTGCTCGAGCTCGACGAGCTCGCTGCGCACCCGCTGCACCAGGCGCGCGAGGTGTTCTTCTCGATCGATGGCGGCGCCGGCGTCGGCCCGGTCCAGCAGGTCCGGACACCGCTCGGAATGCCGACGGATCCGCTGCCGCCGCCGCGCCTCGGGCAGCACTCGCGCGAGGTGCTCGCCGAGTATGGATTCGACGAGGCCACGATCGCCGCGCTCACGAGCTAGCGCCGCGAGAAATTAGTTCAGAGCTATTTGATGCGCGACTAGCGCAGCTGTCCGATAGCCGGACAAGTACCCAAAAATAGCTCCGAGCTATTTAGCTCGGGCACCGCGACATCGACGCCATACCCACCTCGACGCGACTCCAACCGCTTACACCGACCTTGTCCGGTGGCCGGACAGTTTTGCACAAGTCGCGCACTAACTCAGTCGCACTGATTTATCAGCTGCGGGTCGCGGCTCGGCGCTGGGCTCGGGTCAGCGCGCGTGAACGACGAGCCAGTCGACGATTGCCTTGACCAGCGCGTCATCCAGCGTCCGGTCGTCCGCGTTGTATCGCTGCTGCACCGATCCGAGATCGGCGCGGAGCTCTGCGACCGTGCGCGTCTCGTGCTTCAGCACGTGGTCGGCGTCTGGCACGATGACCAGCGTGACGTCGCGATTTGCCGACCGCAGTGCCTGGGCGAGCCGAGCCGCGTCGAGCGCTGGGTCGATCTGGATGTCCTTGCCGCCGTTGACGACGAGGCTCGGCACCGCGAGCTTTGGCGCCTCGACCGAGTTGTCGAACGCGAGCAACGTGCGCAGGAGGTTGGCCGTCGCGGGCGCGACGAGCCCGGCGAACAGGTGCTGGATCGCAGGAATCGTCGAGGCGGTCGTCGGGTCGACGGCCTTGCCCGCAAAGAACGCAGCAAGCGCGCCGCGGATCGAGGCCAGCTCGCGCTGGATCTGGTCTTCGGCCAGCCCGGCGAGTGGATTGTGGAGCTGTTGATCGAGCTGGTTCAGGAGCGTGTCGGCCATCGAGCGCACGGCGGAAGCCAGGTACAGCACGCCGGCCACGTCGGGTGCGGCAGCGATCAGCCGGGTCGCGTGGATGCCGCCCTCGCTGTGGCCGGCGACGAAGATCCGGTCTCGGCGCACGTCCTTGCGGGCGCGGAGCGCGGCGAGCGCGGCGAGCCCTTCCTCGCGATAGCTGTCGAGCGTCCACTGGGCGGGCGGCGGCCCTGGATTCTTGCCACTGCCCGCCTTGTCGAACCGCAGCACCACGGCACCATGGTGGGCCAGCCGGTCCGCGAGCAGCCTGGCAGAACCATTCTTCGTCGGCAGCAGCGGGCTGTTCCAGTCGCGGTCCGTCGGCCCGCTGCCGGCGAGCACGAGCACCGCCGGAAACGGGCCCTCACCGAGGGGCGCGGTGATGGTTCCCGGCACCTCGCGACCGCCCACGGTCAGCACGATTTCCTCGCTCCGAATCTGCCACCTCGCAACTGCGCCGAGCGGGCTGGTCCGGGCCGGCGCGGGCGCATGCGCCGGCGTACTGGAGCATGCGGCGACGGCGACCACGCAGGCAAGTCTCATCCGGCGACTGTAGCCGTTCCAGCCAGCCGCCGCGCACGCAGGTAGGTCAGCAGCGCGAGCACGATCGCGGCGCACGCCGTGCCGGCGAACACCATCCGTGCACCTGGAAACAGCGACAGCACGCCGCCGAGCGCGCGCGCCATCACGACCCGGCCGATCGGCCTGCCGTCGAAGTTCGTGAACGGCACGGACTTGACCTGGTAGACGCCGCCATCGTGCTCGGCCTCGATGGTCGCGTCGCCCTGGGGCGCGGCGTCGAGTAACTCGCGCGGGATGGCGCCGACGCTGGTGCCATCGAACGCGACGATCGCGAGCTGGGTCTCGTCCTCGAGCTCGATCTCGTCGAGGAGCTCGCGCGCGTCGAGCGCCTGGACGAACGAGCCGCTGTATTCCTCGGCGAGCACGTGGGTGCGCGTGAAGAAGAAGGCGAGCGAAAAGTTGGGCGCCGGGCCGAGCAGGCCGGTGTGGACGAGCGTGGGATCGGAAGTTCGCTGCAGCACGAGCGACTGGTCCTCGCGTGCGCGTAGCCATGGCAAGGACGTGAGCTCGACGGGCGCGCGCGGATTCCAGGTGTCTGGCGCGGCGCTGGTGTAGAGC